>JAHEXT010000017.1 GCA_023251945.1 Actinomycetes bacterium | reverse complement strand
CTATCGCTTCGCCTATCCGACCAGCGCGCACCGCGCCAGAGCGCTTCCCGGCTACCTCAGGTGGTACAACCGACGAAGACCACACGGCTCCCTCGGAGCTCAGCCACCGATCAGCCGCGTCTCACACGTCTGTGGTCAGTACAGCTAGAGCGGCACGTGTGCCGCTGGCTCGCCTACTCGGGCTCGCCCATTCTCCTGGAGGAGCTCCTCTTCAAGACGCAGCACTCGCTCGTCGACCAGAGCCTCCATTCCCGGCTGGGCGCCACGACGACGAACGGGGACGGGTTCGGCGTCGCCTGGTACGAAGAAGAGGGCGGCCCCGCGCTTTTCCGCAGCACCCACCCCGCGTGGAACGACCGCAATCTGCACGACCTCGCCGCTCACGTCCGCTCGCGGCCCGTTCCGGCTCGAGGACGATCCGCCCGGAGCCGTCGCGCAGATGGTCGGGCTCGTCGAGGAGACCGGACGGAAGAACGGTTTGGAGCACCCGCTCCAGATGACGGTCGCCGCCACTGACGGCGAGCGGCTCTGGGCGTTCCGCTACTCGAGCGAAGGCGACTCGCGCTTGCTCTTCTTCAGCACGGACGTACGGACGCTGCGGGCACAGCACCCCGACAACCCCCGCCTCGCCGAGCTGTCGGACGAGAGCCGAGTCGTCGTATCCGAGCCGCTCGGCGACCTCTCGGGTGCCTGGAACCAGTGCCCGAGTCGAGCTACGGCGTCGTGCAAGAGGGAGCCGACGAGCTCCACCCGTTCCGGCCGCTGTGGCCGTAGCCGCTACCTGCGCCTGACGAGATCGGCGGCGCGCTCCGCGATCATCACGGTCGGCCAGTTCGTGTGTCCGCTCGGGAGGCGTGGGATGACTGACGCGTCGACGACGCGCAGGCCGTCGATCCCGCGGACGCGCAGCGCGGGGTCGACGACGGCAAGCGGATCCGTGCCCATGCGACAGGTCCCCGCCGGGTGATAGAGCGTCTGCGAGCGGGCGCGGAGGTGCGCAAGCAGATCGTCGTCCGACCGAGCGCCGGCGCCGGGCAGGAGCTCCTCGTCGACGAAGCTGGCCAGCGGCTGCTGTGCGAGCACGCGCCGGGCGAGGCGGAGCCCGTGGACGAGCGTCCGCACGTCCTGACCGCTCGGGTCGGTCAGGTAGCGGGGGTCGATGGCGGGCGGGTCGAGCGGATCCGGCGAGCGCGCGGTGACCGTGCCGACGCTCCTGGGCTGAAGGAGGACGACCGCAAGCGTGACGCCGTGCTCGGTGGGCCGCTTCAGGCCCTCCTCCTCGAACAGAACCGGAGCGAAGATCAGCTCGAGGTCCGGAGTGGCCACGTCAGGACGGGTGCGGACGAACGCCGCGGCCTCCGCGACATTGGACGTGAGCGGCCCGCGACCCCAGAGCGCCCAGCGGGCGAGGTTGCGCAGGGACTCGGCCGACGCGAGGGTCTCGACGCCTTGCGTTCGTACGAGCAGTCCGTTGGCGAGGTGATCGAGAAGGTTCGCCCCGACTCCCGGAAGCTCGTGGACGATCCCGATCCCGGCTTGCTCGAGTGGCTCTCGTCGGCCGATCCCCGAGCGTTGGAGCAGGTGCGGTGTCCCGATGGCTCCGCCGCAGAGGACGGTCTCTCGCTCGGCGTGCGCCTCCTCCTCCCCTTCGTCGCCGTCGAGCCGGTACGCGACCCCGACCGCTCTCCCGCCCTCGAGGAGCACGCGCGTGACGAGGGCGTTCGTCACGACCGTGAGGTTCGGCCGGCGTAGCGCAGGCCGCAGGTAGCCGTGAACGACGCTGAAGCGACGTCCCCGTCGCTGTGAGACCGGAACCCAGCCCACCCCGTCGTTCTGCCCGGCGTTCAGATCCGGCGAGAAGGGGATGCCCGTCGCCTGGGCCGCCTGCACGAAGGCCTCGGTGAGCGGATTCCGTTCGGGGAGCTCGGCGAGCGGAAACCGCCCCGCTGAGCTCCGCGCAAACGCCGGCTCGACGTCGGCCCAGGACCAGCCGGGGCACCCGAGGGCAGGCCAGCCGTCGTAGTCGCCTCGATGGCCGCGCAGCACCATCATGGCGTTGATCGCCGCCGAGCCCCCGAGGACGCGCCCGCGAGGGAAGACGACCTCGCGCCCGTCGAGCTCCTCCTGCGGCACCGTCGAGTCCCCCCAGTCGACGTCGCTTCGGTAGAGCTTCGAGAAGGCCGCCGGGACCCGGAGCTCGAGCTTTCGGTCGCGCGGGCCCGCCTCGAGCAGGAGCACGGAGAGGTCGGGATCCTCCGTCAGCCGCGAAGCGAGAACGCAGCCGGCAGTCCCGGCGCCGACGATGACGACGTCGTGCACGAGCCGAGGATACGACCGTCACTGATTTGACACGAATGCGTCACCCACGCGTGAGTCGTCGGGTCGTACTCTCGACCCATGGCGACGGCGCAGGCGAAGGTGCAGACCGCGGCGACCCCGTGGGGGGCGGCCGCCGTGGTGGAGGAGGTCTCCGTGCCACAGCGCGCCGGGGAGAAACGGTTCTCCGTCGTCGTTCAGCTGCTCGAGACGACGGGCGGCGAGCGCCTGATCCGCTTCGCGTATTCGACCCACGGTGCCGCCAGACGCGGCCCCGTGACGATGCGGGCGCGCGACCTCGAGCGGCTGCGGGCGGCGCTCGAGCGCGCGCCCGTCCTTGCACAAGCCTTGGAATCTGCTAGCGCAGATTCCAAGGCGCGCGGAAACCCCTGAAGCGCAGTCCTGCGGACTGCTGATCGCTGCGTTCGTCCGTCCCGCGTCTTCGGCGGAAGGGACGCGCACGGTGTTCGATCGCGCTACGCAACGGCGAGCAGATGCTCTGCCGCCGCGTCGACGAAAGCCGCCAGCAGGAGCCCCCCGTCGGCCGATCCGAGCAGCGGGTCGACCGCGTGCTCTGGATGGGGCATGAGGCCCATCACGTTCCCTGCCTCGTTGACGACCCCGGCGACGTTCCCGAGCGACCCGTTCACGTCCTCTGCGTAGCGGAGCACGATCTGGCCGCGCGCCGCGAGCTGCACGAACTGACCCTCATCGGCGTACCAGGCGCCCTCGCCGTGCTTGACCGGGACGACGAGCTCCTGTCCTTCCTCGCAGCGTCGCATGAACAGCGTGTCGGCGTTCGCGACGCGAACGGTCGCATCGCGACACACGAACTCGAGCTCACGGTTGGGGCGGAGCACGCCAGGGAGGAGCCGGGCCTCGCACAGAATCTGGAATCCGTTGCAGATCCCGAGCACGGGACCACCGGCAGCCGCGAACCGTCGGACCGCATCCATCGCCGGCGCGAGGCTGGCGATCGCTCCACAGCGCAGATAGTCCCCATACGAGAAGCCGCCGGGCAGGACGACCGCGCCTGTCTCGGGCGGCAGCTCGTCGTCCTCGTGCCAGACGAGCACGGGCTCGGCGCCGACTGCCCCGAGTGCCCAAGCGGCGTCGCGGTCGTCGTTCGAGCCCGGAAAGACCACGACTGCCACCACGGGCCGCTCGCTCACTCGGCCTCCAGCTGGATCTCGAAGCTCTCGATGAGCGGGTTCGCGAGCAACTCGACGCACATACGCTCGACCTGCGCTCGAGCCTCCTCGGCTCCGTCCGCGGCGAGCTCGACGTCGAGCACGCGTCCCACGCGCACGCGGCTGACGTCGAAGCCGAGCTTGCGCAGCGAACCCTGCACCGCTTCGCCTTGCGGATCGAGGATCCCCTGCTTCGGCCGCACGAGGACGGTTGCCCTCATGTCCCTGGACGCCTCCGGCTCCCGCCCGGCCCCAGAAAGTGCGGAGCACTTACTGGGGCTAGAGCCGGGCTCCGCCGGAAGCTGGCACCGCTCGCCTCCTTTGCGAGCAGCACCCCAGCGACATGAGGAGACCTCACCCGAGCACCACCTGGGGATCGTCGAGGTACCGGTCGAACGAGATCCCGGTCAGGCGCTCGAACGCCTCCACGTAGCGGGCGCGTGTGCCGGCGACGACATCGTCCGGAAGCTCGGGTCCCGGCGGCTTCTTGTCCCAGCCGGTCTCTTCACACCAGTCGCGGACGAACTGCTTGTCGAACGAGGCTTGCGCCGCTCCCGGCTCGTATCCATCGACAGGCCAGAACCTCGAAGAGTCCGGCGTCAGCGCCTCGTCTCCGAGCGTGAGGGCGCCGTCGGGCGCGACACCGAGCTCGAACTTCGTGTCGGCAAGGATGATCCCGCGCTCCTGTGCGCGCGCGGAAGCGAAGCGGTAGAGCTCGAGAGAGGCGTCCTTCGCCTCGCGGTAGCGCTCGTGGCCGCAGAGTGCAGCGGCCTGCCCCTCGTCGATGTTCTCGTCGTGTCCCTCGGTCGCCTTCGTCGCGGGCGTGAAGATGGGCGCCGGCAGACGCTCCGACTCGCGCAGACCCTCGGGCAGACGATGACCGCACACGGTCCAGGTCTCGAGGTAGTCGCGCCAGCCGGAGCCCGCGAGATAGCCGCGGACGACGCACTCGATCGGCAGCATCTCGAGCCTCCGGCAGACGAGCGTCCGGCCGTCGGGCCGGATCTCGAGCAGGTGGTTGGGGACGATGTGGTTGGTTCGTGCGAACCAGAAGGAGGAGAGTCCCGTGAGAACCCGGCCTTTGTCGGGGATCGGCGTCGGCAGGACGACGTCGAAGGTCGAGATCCGGTCACTCGCAACGAGCAGCAGGCGCTCGTCGTCGAGCGCGTAGATCTCGCGCACCTTCCCGCTGGCGACGTGGACGGCGTCAGGCATTCACAGCCTCCCGCTGGGAGACGAGCGCACGAAGGCGCGCGAAGACGACATCGGCGTGTCGGGTGAACGCGTCGAGGTCGAAGACCGCCTCGAGGTCGACGCGTCCGGCGATCTCGCCGTCGGCACGGACGAGGTCGCGGAAGTCGAGCCCTTCGTCCCACGCGCGCATGGCATGGCGCTGGACGGCGCGATACGCGGCGTCCCGATCCAACCCGGATTGGACGAGAGCGAGGAGCAGCCGCTGGCTGAAGAAGAGCCCGCCCGTCGCCTCGAGATTGCCGCGCATCCGCTCGGAGCGGACGACCAGACCGTCCACGAGCCACGTGAAGCGGTCGAGCATGTAGTCGGCCGCGAGGAAGGCGTCGGGCAGCGCAACCCGCTCCGCCGAGGAGTGCGAGATATCGCGCTCGTGCCAGAGCGCCACGTTCTCATATCCGACGAGGGCGTACCCGCGGACGAGGCGGGCGAGCCCACAGATGCGTTCGGCGACGACGGGGTTGCGCTTGTGGGGCATCGACGACGACCCCTTCTGGCCGCGCGCGAACGGCTCCTCGACCTCACGAACTTCGGTCCGAGCCAGGTGGCGAATCTCGAGCGCGAACCGCTCGAGCGACGAGGCGACGAGCGCGAGTGCCGAAAGGAGCTCCGCATGGCGATCGCGCTGGAGGATCTGCGTCGAGCTCGGCGCCGGCTCCAGCCCCAGCGCCTCGCAAGCGAGGCGCTCGACCTCGGGAGCTGTGCCGGCGTACGTCCCGACCGCACCCGAGAGCTTCCCGACCCGCATGCCCTCGAGTGCACGCTCGACCCGGCCCCGGTCCCGGCCGAGCTGGAACGCCCAGCCGGCGAGCTTGAGCCCAAACGTCGTCGGCTCGGCATGCACGCCGTGCGTGCGGCCGATCGTCAGCGTCTCTCGGTGCTCCTCGGCCCGACGGACGACGGCGGCGAAGGCACCGCCGATCCCGTCGAGAACGAGCGTGCCCGCCTCCTGCACGGCGAGCGCGAGCGCCGTGTCGAGGACGTCGGACGACGTGAGGCCGTAGTGGAGCCAGCGGCCTTCCGGGCCCAGCGTCTCGGCGACGGCGTCGACGAATGCCGCAAGGTCGTGGTTCGTCTCCCGCTCGAGCTCGGCGACGCGCTCCGGTGTCGGCGGACGCGCGCTCGCCCGGATCAGGGCGACGGCCTCTCGTGGCACCGTGCCGACCTGGGCCCACGCGTCGAGCGCGGCGAGCTCCACCTCGAGCCACCGTTCGAGCTTCGCCTCCTCCGACCAGATGTGCGCCATGACCGGTCGGGAGTAGCGCGGGATCACTGGTGCGATTGTAGTCGTGGTGTCCGGCGGCCCCGGCCGTTACGAACTTGACACGAAGCCGTGTCCCACACGTATCGGTTTCAGCATTAGGCTCGAAGTGGGAGGAGGCAAGGGGTGGCCCCAGGGGCGCCTCGCGCTATTCGTCGTGCAGCGCGAACGTCCGGCCCTCGGCGGCAGCGAGCGCGATGTCCTCCCGCCGCCGCGCGCCGTCGAACTCGATGCAATCCGCCGCCGTGTACGCCACCGCGCGCGCGGCGGAGATCGTCTCGCCGAGGCCCGTCACGCCGAGGATCCGGCCGCCGTTCGTGACGAGCCGGTCGCCGTGGAGAGCGGTGCCGGCGTGGAAAACGAGGGCTCCGGCCGACTCCGCGTCCCCGACCCCCGCGATCGGCGAGCCGCGGTCGCCCTCGGCGGGATAGCCGGCGGCGGCGAGGATGACCGTGACCGCGGCGCCCGGCGTCGTCCCGAGCGCCACGCCGCCAAGCTCTCCGACCGAGGCCGCCGCGAGCGCCTGGAGCAGATCGCCCTCGATCAGCGGAGCGACCGACTGCGTCTCCGGATCGCCGAAGCGGCAGTTGAATTCGAGCACCCGCGGTCCATCGGCGGTCAGCATCAACCCCGCGTAGAGGAGGCCGATGAAGGGCGCGCCGCGGCGCGCGAGCTCGGCGAGGACCGGCCGATGAAGCGTCGCGAGCAACTCCTCGATCTCCGGCTCGCCGAGCCCGGGTACGGGGGCATACGCGCCCATGCCGCCGGTGTTCGGCCCCTCGTCGCCGTCAAACGCCCGCTTGAAGTCCTGAGCCGACACCAGGGGCAAGGCCTCGCGACCGTCGCAGATTGCAAGGAGCGACACCTCCGGCCCCTCGAGCAGCTCCTCGACGACGACCCGACCGCCGAGCGCGTTCATCGCGACAAGCGCCGCGTCGAGCTCGGACTGCGTCCGACACACGTGGACGCCCTTGCCCGCCGCAATCCCGTCCGCCTTGACGACGCACGGCGGCCGGGCGATCGGCAGCTGCACCGCGCTCGGAACGCCCGCGGCCGTCATGACCTCCTTGGCGAAGGACTTCGAGCCTTCGATCGCCGCAGCCGCGGCACTCGGCCCGAAGACGGCGGTCCCGGCATGCCGGAGAACGTCTGCGACTCCGGCGACAAGCGGCGCCTCCGGCCCGACGACGACGAGATCGATGTCGAGCTCGTGCGCGAGCGCGAGCAGCCCCTCCGCGTCCTCGGCGCGGATCGGGTGGCACTCCCCGAGCCGGGCGATCCCTGGGCTCCCCGGAGCAGCATGGAGGTCGGTCAGGGAGGGGGCTTGCGCGAGCTTCCAGGCGAGGGCGTGCTCGCGCCCGCCGGAGCCGACCAGGAGAACGCGCACCGCGCGAGTCTAGTAATGCCGGTCGAGTCCGACGGTTTCGAGCGACCTTCGCTCAGGCACGGGGGCCGAGGTGGCTCCGTGCGGGACCTGCATGGACGCGCGGGCGATCGACGACGAGGAGCTCGTGGGAGGCGCCCGCCTCGCGTCGCTCGAGGAGCTGACCGACTGGACCGTATGGGCCGACAGGGTGATCACGTTCTAGGCGGGGTCCGGCGCGAAGCTGCTTGACATCTGCCGGACTCGAGCGCACCCTCATCGCCGTGGAGCGTGCGGGCGCAGACATGTTCGCCTCCACGGAGGCCTATGACCGGCATGTGGGTCGCTACGGCGCAGCACTGTCGCGCGCGCACATCACAGCCGCCGACGTCAGAGCGGGCAGCCGTGTGCTCGATGTCGGCTGCGGCCCCGGGGCGCTGACGCAGGCACTCGCAGAGACCGTCGGGCCGGAACGGGTCGCGGCGGTGGACCCGTCGGTTTCGTTCGTCGAGGCGTGCCGGCGCCGCGTTCCCGGCGGCGACGTCCGGGTCGGAACGGCCGAGGAGCTCCCGAACTTCGGCACGAGGTTCGATGTCGTCATGTCGCAGCTCGTCGTCAACTTCATGAGCGACGCCGTCGCCGGTGTCCAGGCGATGCGGGCAGTCGCCCAGCCTGGTGGCCTGGTCACGTCGTGCGTCTGGGATTACGCGGAGGGGATGACGATGCTCCGAGTGTTCTGGGATGCCGCGCTCCAGCTCGACCCGGCCGCTCCGGACGAGGGTAAGACAATGCGCTACTGCTCGGAAGACGCGCTGAGCGAGCTATGGGAGCAGTCTGGCCTCCACAGCGTCGAGACCGGAGAGCTCGTGGTGGAGGCGTCGTACGACAGCTTCGACGACTACTGGGCTCCATTTCCCTCCGGACTTGGCCCGTCCGGCGCGTACTGCGCCTCGCTCGACCCCGACCGCCAGGACGCCCTGCGTCTTGAGTGCTTCCGTTGGCTCGGCGAACCTTCCGGCTCGTTCGCGCTCCGTGCGCGCGCGTGGTTCGTTCGAGGGCGCGTTTAGCGAAGCGCGAGCACGCGCTCCCGGGCCGCACCCGTCCCGACCAACGTGACCGGAACGCCGAGCGCCGCCTCGACGAAGGACACGTACGCGCGCGCGGCGGCGGGAAGGCCGTCCCACCCGATCTCCTCGCCCCACCCAGGCAGACGCTCGAACACCGGACGGCAGTGGTGGAAGTCGCTCTGGTGCGCGGGGAACTCGGCTGTCTCGCTCCCATCGGGAAGCCGGTAGCGGACGCACACCGGAAGCTCGCTGAACTCGGAAAGGACGTCGAGCTTCGTCAGCGCGAGCGATGTGATCCCGTTCACGCGTACGGCGAACCGGAGCGCGACGAGGTCGAGCCAGCCGCAACGCCGCTCGCGGCCGGTGACGGTGCCGAACTCGCGGCCGAGGTCGCGTACGCGGTCGTGCTCGGGACCGTCGATCTCGCTCGGGAACGGCCCTTCGCCGACGCGCGTCACGTATGCCTTGGCGACACCGACGACCTCGTTGATCCGGTTCGGGCCGATGCCGAAGCTGACTGCGGCACCGGCCGCGATCGGGCTCGACGAGGTGACGAACGGGTACGTGCCGTGGTCGAGGTCGAGGAGCGTGCCCTGGGCACCCTCGAACAGGACACGTTCACCCGTCCGCAGCGCCCGGTCGACGAGGAGCGAGGTGTCCGCGACGTATGAGGCGAGCCTTTCGGCGAAGCCGAGGTGGGTCGTGACCACCTCCTCGACGTCGAACGGCGCCAGGTCGTACACGCGCTCGAGCCAGACGTTCTTCTCGGCGACGGCGAGCTCGAGCTTCTGGCGAAGGATCTTGGAGTCGAGAAGATCCTGGACGCGGATCCCGATCCGCGTCGCCTTGTCGGCGTACGCGGGACCGATTCCGCGACGCGTCGTTCCGACCTGAAGCCGCCCGAGCCGGCGCTCTCGCGCACCGTCGAGGGCGACGTGCCACGGCATGATCAGGTGTGCGTTCCCGGAGACGAAGAGCAGCCCCTCGGTCCGGTGACCCCGTCCTTCGAGCTCGTCCAGCTCGGCGATCAGGACCTCCGGATCGACAACACACCCCGCGCCGATCGCACTCCGCTTCCCGGCGATGATCCCCGTGGGGATCTGGCGGATCTTGTACGTGTCACCGGCGACCACGATCGTGTGGCCGGCATTGGGACCGCCCTGGTAGCGGCAGACGAGGTCGGCTTCCTGGGCGAGCAGGTCGACGATCTTCCCCTTTCCCTCGTCGCCCCACTGCGCGCCGACAACGACGGTCGCGGGCACGCGCGTCAGTCTTGCACGCAGCGGGATGTCAGGCTCGTGTCGCCGCGGCGACGAGCTCGGGCTCGTCGAGCGGTTGCGCCTCCACCGCCGCGACGGCGGGCAGTCCGTACGCAGCACAACTGCACTCGACCCCCGCCCGCGCGCCGACGATACGGTCGGCGGGCCCACCGATTCCTCGCACCTTGCGGAGAAGGGGGAGCGCCGCGACGGTCGCCAGACCGCCGGCGACGAACGCTCCGCCGATGGAGCGCGCTTCGCCCAGGGCGCCCAGGCCGACCTGTCCCCCGATCCCGCCCGCGTTCGAGACCATCGAGTCGAACGAGACGACCGTCGCACGCTGCTCCGTCGGCACGAGCTGGTGGAGGTAGGCCTGGCGCACCGGGCTCGTCACACCGACTCCCGCCGTCACGAGGAGCAGCGCCGGCAGCGCGACCCAGAACGATCCGGTGAGGCCGAGAGCGATCGCTGCACAGGTCTGGAGCGCAGCGGCCGCAAGCAGCAGGGTCGTGCGGCGTCCGCAATATCTCGAGGCAACGTCGACGACCTGGTTGCCCGCGATCATCGAAAGCGCGACGCCGGCCGCGACGAGCCCCGCTATCCAGACCGCGTCGCGATCGAGCAGGTCGAGGAGGTAGGGCTGAGACGCGTAGAACGCCCAGGTGAAGAACCCGACCTGAACGAGTGAAGCGAGCATGAGCAGCCGAATCGGCCGCTGGGTCCAGCCGAACTCCACGCCCGCTCTCGCGTTCCGAGCGATCTCGCTCGGCAGCTCCGCGGCCGTCACACGACGAGGCGTGAATCCCACGTCGTGCATCAGGGCGAAGGCCAGGAGGAACACCACCACGAGGAGGGCCGACCGCACGACGTACGGCAGGGCGAGATCGACCTGGCCCAAGAGTCCTCCACCGACCGTGCCGACGAGCATCGCCGCTCCTGTGACCTGGTACCCGCGCGCGAAGACGTGGTCGAGCACGCCCCGGTATCCGGTCGCTGTCAGGGCGTCCACGAGCCACGCCTCCATCGCGCCCGAGTAGAACGTGAACCCGAGACCCATCGCGACCGAGACCGCCGCGAACGCCACCACTCCCGCCCCGACCTGAGCGAGCGCGACGTACAGAAGCGTCGTGACTGCCAGCACCGCGACCGAGAGCAGGAAGGAGACGCGCCGGCCGAGCGTGTCCGCCACCACGCCAGTCGGCACTTCGAAGATCACCATGCCGGCCGAGAACGCGGCGTTGGCGACGAACACCTCGAAGAAGCTGAGCCCCGCGTCGAGGAGGAAGAGCGTGTTGACGCCCCAGATCAGAGCCGCCGAGAGCGTGTACAGCCCCGCCAGCGTGAAGTAGCCGGCGAGGACCCGTCCGCTCTCGGGCGGGTGGGCCGCGACTGCCTCGGTCACGACCCCCAGCCTACGGAGGGGCCGTCAGCCTGCGCGGCCGGCGACCATGGTCGCGGTCGCGTGGACGAACCCGGCCGTCGCCCGCGGCCGCACGGGAACACCAACCGAGCACCCGACCGGGAGCGACGCGACTGCGGCTGCGTCGCGATGGAAGGGAGACGCGCCGAGCCGCGCCGGCATGAGCACCAGGTCGTCGGCCGCGAGGATCGACGCGAGAGCCTCGCGGCGGGGACGCGGGTCGATGACGACCTCCGCGTCGTCATCGACGAGGCGCCCGATCTCTCGCCCCGCATCGGCCTCGGGGGCGAGCACGAGAACGCGGCCACGGGCCGCGGCGGCGGCGATTGCGGCCACCGCGGCCGCGAGATCCCTCTCCACGACCTGCCGTGCGTCCAGGTCGTGATGATCGAGCGCGAGGACGACGCGTCGGAAGTCGCTCTCTCCGGCCGAAACGGCGAGGACGGGAACCTCGGCCAGTGCGATGAGGTCCGCGCTCTGCCCCCCGAGGACGATGTCGGCGGCAAGGGCCGCGCGCCGCCAGCCGATCACGACGAGAGAGGCCTCGTGCTCCGCAACGATGGCCGCGAGCCCGTCGGCCACCGACGAGTCGAGTCGCACCGCGGTGTGCGACTCTGCACCGGCAGCAGCCGCTGCAGCCTCCGCAGACTCCGCGCGCGACCGGGCGGCTGCAAGCTCGGGCCCTCGAGTTGCCGCCACGGCGCCGACGAGAACGTTCCCGCCCTTCGCCATCGCCAGGCGCGCCGCTAGGCGGACGACCGCAGGATCGTCGACGACGTCGGTGGGAACGAAGATCGTCTCTGCCAGACGCTCACCCTGCACCGGTGGCGGCTCGATCCTGCGCGCCGCACTCCGCGTGACGATGCTCGAGACGAGCACCGTGACGAGGACGACGATGAGCGTCGCGTTGAGCAGGTCGGTGTCGAACAGCCCGATCTCGACGCCGATCGTCACCGCCGCGAGCGTCGCCGCCGCCTGGGCCAGCGAGAGGCCGAAGAGAAGTCGAACCTGAGGACGCTCGAGTCCGAGCACACGCCCCGAGATGTATGCGGCAGCCGCTTTCCCGACGAAGACGACGGCAAGCGACAGCGCGGCGATGGCGAGGACCCGACGCTGGGTGAACTCCTTCGGGTCGATCAGCATGCCCGTCGAGAGCAGGAAGAACGGGATGAGGAGGACGCCGCCGACAAACTCGATCTGCTCCATCAGGCGGCTTCGAGCCGGGACCAGACGATTGAGCGCGAGCCCGGCGAAGAACGCCCCGACGATTCCCTCGATCCCCGCGCGATCGGCGACGAGCGCCGCCGCGGTGAGGGCGACGAGGATGAACAGGAAGCGCGCGCCACGGTGCTGCCCGACACCCGCGAACACCCAGCGGGTCATGCGCGGGAGGATGAGTGCGCAGAAGAAGGCGAGGACGACGAGCCCGAGAGCGACCTCGAGCAGGAGTTGAGCCGGCCTGGCGTCGCTCTCGACCGACCCGGCGACGACAGCGAGCACCGAGAGCGCAAGTGTGTCCGTCATCACCGTCCCGCCCCCGGCCACGCCCACCGCCCGGTCGCGCAAGAGCCCCTGCTCCTGCACGATCGGATACGCGACGAGCGTGTGGGACGCCCACAGCGATCCGAACAACAGCGCGGTCGCCAGGCCGTAGCCGAAGGGCACGACGAGCGCGACGCCGAGCGCGAACGGCAGCGTGAACGTGAACGCGCCGAAGGTGAGCGCCGCCCGTCGGTTGGCGGCGAACTCGTCGAGGTCGAGCTCGAGGCACGGCGAGGAACATGAGGAAGAGGATCCCGAGCTGGCCGAGATCCTCGACGACGCCCTGGCGCTCCACCCAACCGAGCACGTACGGCCCCACGAGCAGGCCTCCCAGGATCACGCCGACTATCCCGGGCAGGCCGATCCGCTCGACGAGGAGCGGGCCCACGAGGATCACGACCGCGGCGACGAAGAAGGTCCACTCGGCAGAGGTGGGCGGAAACTCGATGCCGAGGAGCACGCGCGGAGTGTTCAGCTCCCGCCGGACGGAGGCCGCGGCGGCAGGGGTGCCGTCGGCTCGCTACGCCGCCGCTAGGTCGGCAAACTTCGCGTACCGGCGGAGAAAGGAGAGCTTGACCGTGCCGGTCGGGCCGTTGCGGTGCTTCGCGAGGATGACCTCGGCGATCCCCTGTTGGTCGGACTCCTCGCCGAGGTAGTACTCGTCGCGGTAGACGAAGAAGACGAGGTCCGAGTCCTGCTCGAGGGACCCGGATTCGCGAAGGTCGGAGAGGATCGGGCGCTTGTCGTGGCGCTGCTCGACCGCGCGGGAGAGCTGCGACATCGCGAGGATCGGGACGTCGAGATCGCGGGCGAGCACTTTCAGCGCCCGCGAGATCTGCGACACCTCCTGCACGCGGTTCTCGGCGGTCGCGCCCGAGGTCATGAGCTGGAGATAGTCGACGACGATCAGGCCGAGGCTCGGCTCCCGCGACTTGAGCCTCCGCGCCTTGGAGCGAAGCTCCACGATCGTCGTCGAGCCCGTGTCGTCCACGTAGATCGGTGCCTTCATCAACCGGTCGCAGGCCGCCGTCAGGCGCGGCCAGTCGTCCGGAGCGAGGCGGCCCGTCCGCAGCCGCTGCGACTCGACTTTGCCCTCACTGCACATCATCCGCTGGGTCACCTCGGACTTCGACATCTCCAGCGTGAAGAGCGCGACCGGGACCCCGTGCCGCACGGCGAGGTTGGCGGCGACGCCGAGACCGAGGGCGGACTTCCCCATCGAGGGGCGGGCCGCGAGGATCACGAGGTTGCCGGGCTGGAAGCCCGAGGTGAGGAGGTCGAGCTCGCGGAAGCCGCTCGGGACGCCGGTGACCTCGGCGCCCATCTCGACGAGCTGCGAGATGCGCTCGAAGCTCTCCTTGAGCAGCGCCTCGATGTGGGAGAAGTCGCTCGTGATGCGATGCTGCGCCAGCTCGAACACGACCTGCTCGGCCCGGTCGACGAGATCCGCGACCTCGCCCGGGCGCTCCTGGCCGAGCCTCGTGATCTCCTGTCCGGCGCGCACGAGACCGCGCAGGGTGGCCATCTCCTTGACGATCCGGGCGTAGTGCTCGACGTTCGACGTCGACGGAACGAGAGCGGCGAGCTCCGCGACTCGCGCTTGCCCGCCGACGTCCTCGAGCTGACTCCGCTCGTCGAGCTCGTTCGAAAGGGTGATCGCGTCGACCGGCTCACCCTTGGCCCAGAGCCCGAGCGCGGCGCGAAAGACCTTCGCGTGGCTCTCGCGGTAGAAGTCCGAGGCGTCGAGGATCTCGCTGACCGTCCCGACCGCGGTCGGCGACAGGAGCATCGCGCCGAGAACCGACTCCTCGGCCTCGAGGTTCTGAGGCGGGACGATGGCGCTCATGCTCTCCGGGGCGCGGGCGCGAGGAGCCCGGGCAGCAGGGGTCGAGGCCATAGGTGCAGGAGTCAAGCCGTCGAGCACGGCCTCGTCCAGACGGAGGAGTCCTCCGCACTCCTGCAGGGAGAACGGAACATATGTTCGGAGGTTATCCCCAGCGCCGGACGGCCTGTCGACAGGCCGTCCGGAGTTGTCCAGCCGGAAACATCCGCTCTCTGCGGGAAGTTCCGGAAGCTCTCCACAGCCTTGTTGAGCGGGCTGGGGAGAGCGCGCTGCCGCTACGCCGCGTCGTCTGCGGGAGGTGTCTCGCCCGCGCCGAGCTCCTCCGAACTCTCGAGCTCGCCGGGCTCAGCCGACTCCTCGGGCTCCTCCGGCTCGTCCTCGGCGAGCACCTCTGCGATCACGGTCTCGGCCTCGGCGTGAACTGCCTCCGCCTCGGCTTCCGCCGCCGCCTGAGCCTCGGCCTCCGCCGTCTCCAGCGCCACGAGCTCCTCCTCGGGGGGTAGCTCACCGCCCTCGGGCACGACCAGGGTCTTCACCTCGACCTGCACGTCCTGGAAGAGCTCGATCGGAACCGTGTACCGGCCGATGCGCTTGATCGGGTCGATCGCGACCTTCCGCCGGTCGACGCGCACCTTGCGCGCGCGCCAGATCTCGTCGGCGACGTCGGAGGAGGTCACGGACCCGAAGAGCGACCCGGTCGGACCAGCCTTGACCTCGAACCGGAGCACCGTCTTCGCGAGCACCTCGGCGATCTCGTGCGCCTGTTCCTCGCTCCGGGCCTCGTGCTGCGTACGCTGTGCCTCGACCCGGCGCAGCTCGGCGACGCGAGCCGGTGTGGCGGTCTCCGCCAGGCGGCGCGGGAGCAGGTAGTTGCGCGCGTAGCCGCGCGCGACGTCGACCACGTCCCCGCGCAGCCCGAGCTTCTCGACGTCCTTGAGCAGGATGATCTGCATTGGTCTTGCTTAGCCGACGTAGGGCAGGAGAGCCATCTCTCGTGCGCGCTTCACGGCCGCGGCCACCTGGAGCTGGTGTCGCCGGCAGGCCCCCGTGATGCGGCGCGAGCGGATCTTGCCCTTCTCCGAGATGTAGCGCCGGAGCTGGGCGATGTTCTTGTAGTCGATCTGGTCGACCTTGTCCCGGCAGAAGTGGCAACTTTTCCGCTTCCCCGGCGCGCTGGCCGGGCCCAGGCGTCTCCGTGTCGGCTTCTTCGTCGCCATCTACTTGTCCTAGAACGGGATGTCGTCGTCGGCGGGCGAGGGCGGGAAGTCCTCCGACCCGCTTCCGGCACCCGCGGTGACGTAGGCCGCTCCCTCGCCCTCCTGGCGACCGCCCAGGAACTGGACGCTGTCGGCGACGACCTCGACCGCCTGGCGCTTGGAACCGTCCTGTGCCTCCCACTCGCGCCACTCGAGCCGGCCGTCGATCGCCACCGGGCGTCCCTTGGCGAGGTACTGCGCGCAGTTCTCGCCCTGCTGGCCCCAGACCGTGATGTCGAAGTAGTTCGGCTTGTCGGTCCACTGGCCGGACTCGTCCTTGCGCCGCGTGTTCACCGCGAGCCGGAGCGAGCAGACCGGCGTCCCGGAGGGCGTGTGCCGAAGCTCGGGATCTCTCGTCAGGTTCCCGACGAGAACGACGCGGTTGATGTTGCCGGCCATGGCCTACTCCTCCTCTTCCTCGACCTCGGGTGCGATCTCTGCATCCTCGCGCGTCGGGACGCTCACCGCTACGGGCCGCGCGGGACTCCCCTCGATCCGACGTGTCGCCAGATGGCGCATGACGCCGTCGTCGATCCGGAGCACGCGCGAGACCTCGTCGAGCGTCGCCGGCGCGCAGGTGAACTGCAGTAGGTGGTAGCTCCCGTCGGCCTTGTGGTCGATCTCGAAGGCGAGCTTGCGCCGGCCCCAGATGTCGTGCAGGTCCCAGGAGCCGCCGGCCTTCTCGACCAGCTCGCGGCTGCGGGCAACGATCTCGCTCTGGCGGTCCTCGTCGAGGTCCGGGTCGAGCAGGAGCAGAATCTCGTACTCGGTCACAGGTTCCCTGTCACTCCTTCCTTCGGTCTGGGCGGCCTCGCCGGGGTGGCGCCGCCGGGAACGGACGGGCCGGGAGAGGCAGGAAGCTGCGGGAGTGTACCTGTAGGGGCCGGGCATGCCCGGCCCCACCCCTCGAAGCGCGCCGCGGCGAGCGGTACGATCCCCCCATGCGACGGTTGCTCAAGTGGGTCGTGGTCACGATCGGGATCGCAGCTCTCGTCCGCTGGCTCAGGAGGCGCGGGCAGGCGAAGGACGCCCCTTCATCCGCCGAGGCAGGCGATCCGGCGGACGAGCTCCGGCGCAAGCTCGCCGAGACGCGCACCGAGGAGGCCGCGGCACCGCCGGCACCCGACGCGACGGTCGAGGAGCGTCGGACCGAGGTGCACGAGGAAGGCAGGTCGGTGATCGACGAGATGCGTGGCGCGTCCTCCGAGGACTCGTGAAGTAACGCGTGGCCGATCCGTCCGAGACGACGCAGATCTCGCCCAAGCCGCAACTCGACGACTCGGCCGACGTGCTCGAGGCGATCCGAGAGCTGTCCGGCAGAGTCGCAGGGCTCCAGACCGAGTTGCACGCTCTTCGGGCGCAGTCGCACTCGCTCCCTTCCGCGGGAGCCGAGACCCACGGGTGGGAAGAGGGAGCCGCAGGCAGTGGACCTGACACGCTCGAGTGGGTCCGCTCGCTCGACAGCCCAGGGCCGAGGCGCGCCGCGGTTCCGCGGCTCCTGCTCGAAGTCGCTTTCCTCGTCGCCGTGGCCGTCGCGGCCGCGATCGCCGAGCTCGACGCGCCCGTGATCGTGGCCCTGATGGTCGGCGCCTGGGTGCTGGTCGCTCTCGCCGAGTGGACGGCCGCGAGCGCGGCGCGGCGCCGTGCCGAGGCGGCGTACATGCCCCTCCCGGGACCGGGGCAGGGGTTCTCCTCCGACCCGTCGTGGTTCGCGCCCCCCGTGGAGCGCACCGTGCTCGACGTCGTCGAGGACGAGGACGATACCGCGGGAGAGCTGCCGCTGCCCTCGCCGTAGAGCACCTCGAGGAAGCCAGCTACCCTCGTGCGCGTGCGGATCGCCGCCGCCACGTTCTTCGCAGGAATGCTTGTCGCCTTCGCGTTCCTGGGGGCCGCGCACGGGGCGACGAGGACGGGTCGAAACGTCCTCGACCTCGGGGACTCCCTCAGCGTCGGAACCGCGCCGTACCTGAGCGCCCGGCTGCGCGGGTACCGGATCGAGAGAGTCCACGACGTCGGCCTCCACGCCTATGACGCGGCGGAGATCGTCGCCGGCAGGGCGCCGTCGCTCTCTGACGTGCTCGTCGTCAGCGCGGGAACGAACGACGACCCCCGGATCGTGTCCACGTTCTGGCGGGCGGTCTCGAGCGTCGTCGGGAACGCCGGTCCAGGCAGATGTGTCGTCTGGCCGACGATCGTGCGCCCGCCGGCGGTCGGCGCGAGCTACGACGGCCTGAACCGCGCGCTCGCGCGGGTGGCGGCGCGGAGCCGGAATCTCGTCCTCGTCGACTGGGTGGGGATGGTCCGGCGGCATCCTTCCTGGCTCTCGGCCGACGGCGTGCACGTGAACGTGGCCGGATACCGGGCCCGGGCGGCGGCCATCGCCGCGGCGGTGCGAACCCGTTGCCCGACGTGAGCCGCGTGTCGAATCGGCACGAGCGCGTGCCCGACTGAGCCGAGGGCCGTGCTCTTCCCGACCGCAACCTTCGCGATCTTCTTCATGGTGGTGCTCCCGCTCTCGTGGCTCCTCATGTCGCGGGGAGAGCGCTGGCGCCCGTTCATCGTCGCCTCCAGCTACGTCTTCTACTCGGCCTGGGACTGGCGTTTCGTCTTCCTGCTCGCGTTCTCGACGGTCTGGAACCAGGTCTTCGCCGTCGCGATCCACAAGAGGACGGAGGCCCGCACGCGCAAGGCGCTGCTCACGGCGGCGGTGGTCGGCGACGTCGCGCTGCTCGGGTACTTCAAGTACTACGGCTTTTTCGTCACCTCGACGCACAACCTGTTCTCACTCGTCGACCTGAACGTCCCGCTCGAGGTGCGCTCGATCGTGCTCCCGGTCGGGATCTCCTTCTTCACGTTCATGGGGATCAGCTACATCGTCGACACCTACCGCGGCGACTTCGAGCCGGTCGGATTCGGGAAGTTCGCGGCCTACCTCTCCTTCTTCCCCCACCTCGTGGCCGGCCCGATCGTCCGGCCGGGGGAGCTCCTTCCCCAGTTCGACTCGCCGCGCGACCCCCGCTACGTCGACACCTCGCGTGCGTTCTTCCTCATCGGCACGGGTTTGTTCATGAAAGTGGTCATCGCCAACTACCTGGCGGGGAGCATCGTCGACCAGGTCTTCGGCGCTCCCAACCAGCACTCGTCGCTCGAGGTTCTCGTCGGGATCTACGCCTACGCGGTCCAGATCTACGCGGACTTCTTCGGGTACACGAACATCGCGATCGGGCTCGCGCTCATCCTCGGCTTCCGCTTCCCGCAGAACTTCGACTCCCCGTACGCCGCCGTCTCGATCCAGGACTTCTGGCGTCGCTGGCACATGACGCTCTCCCGCTGGTTGCGCGACTATCTGTACATCCCGCTCGGCGGCAATCGCGGCAGCCGGCTCTTCACGTACCGCAACCTGATGCTGACTATGCTGCTCGGCGGCCTCTGGCACGGTGCGGGCTGGACGTTCGTCGCCTGGGGGGCCATCCACGGCACGGCGCTCGTCGCGGAGCGCTGGTGGCGGGAGCGGCCGGGCCTCGTCGAGCGGCCTTCGACCCCGTGGCGGCGAAGCTGGCACCGCTTCGCGACGTTCCAGGTCGTCTGCTTCGCGTGGATCTTCTTCCGCGCCGACTCGTTCGCCGACGCCTGGGACGTGATCGTCCGCCTCTTCACGGCCTGGGGCGAGCCGAGCCCGCTCGTCACGGGCGGCGTGCTCGCAGCAATCGCCGTCGGAATCGGGTCCCAGTACCTGCCCAGCCGCTTCCCACTCGCGATCATGGCCCGCTTCTCGCGCCTCCCCATCCCCGCGCAGGCGGCCGTCCTCTCGCTCGCGCTGCTCGTCACGCACGCGATGGGGCCGGAGGGCGTCGCCCCGTTCATCTACTTCCAGTTCTGAGATGGCGAGAGACGCAAACACGCGAAGACGGCGCCCGCGGCAGCGGGTCGCCGAGGGCGGCCGGCGACTGCAGCCGGCCGGATCGGCAGTCGTGGTCTTGCTCGTCGCGCTCCTCGTGAGCGTGCTCCTGAACGCACCCGGGCTCCACAAGTCCGCGGCGATCCAGCCTCAGGGCTGGAAGCGCGACGTCGCTCTCGCCATGACGGGTCCACTCGAGGCCGTCAGCGACGCGCTCCTCCTCGACCAGCCCCGCGCGGCGCTCAAAGCCGTTCTCGGCCGCTCGGACGACGACGAGATCGACACCGCGGTCGCCGTGCCGAAGCCCACGCCCACCGAACCGGCGGGGAACGACGAGCCGACGACGCCGGTCAGGAGGGAGAAGTTCTCTCCGCAGCGCAAGCTCCGCTTCTGGGTCGCGGGCGACTCACTCGTCGTCGTCCCCGGCGAGTCGCTGCTCCGCGCGGCCGGGGGGAGCCCCGTGCTCGATCCCGTCGGGCCCGTCGACGGACGGATTGCGAGCGGGCTCGAGCGACCAGACGTCTTCAACTGGTTCAAGCACGTCCGGAAGCAGTTGCGGGAGGAGAAACCGCGCGCGATCGTCCTCATGTTCGGCGGAAACGACGACCATGACTTCATGACCGGGCTTCCCGAGGGGACAGAGATCGGCGCCTTCGGGAGCCCGAGCTGGACGGCGGAGTATCGGCGCCGGGTGGGCGGGATCATGGACATGGTCACGAGAGCCGGCGGCTACCTCGTCTGGATCGGGCTGCCGATCACGCGCGACGCCGAGCAGACGAGTCGCTTCGACGCGATCAACGCCATCGTCCATTCGGAGGCGGAAAGGCGCCCCGGACGAGTCTCCTACCTCGACACGTACTTCTACTTCGCCGGGGACGACGGGGGCTACGCCCAGTACCTCACGAACGACGCAGGACGGCTCGTCAAGATGCGCGCCGACGACGGCGTCCACTTCGAGCGGCCGGCCGGCGACCTCATCGCGCGCGAGGTGCTCCGTCGCCTGAACCAGCGCTACGACCTCACGAGCTGGAGGCGAAGCTAGGGCGTCGGCGCCGGTGCAGGAGTCGGAGCCGGCTGAACGGTCACGGGGGCACGGAGCCGCCTAGTCTGCTTCTCGGCCACGACGACCGCCTGGAACGTCAGCCGGATACCGAGGGACTGCGCTGGCCACCTGAGGACTCCCGATCGCTTCCCCTTGAAGACGATCCAGGCTCCGGCGTTCGGGCCCGTGCACTGCGTCATGGCTCCGTTCTTCCAGCAGCCGACGACGGTCCCGGCGAAGAGGATCTGGAGCCGCATCTTCGCGGGGAGCGGCTTGCCGGCGGCGCTCTTCACCACGACGGTCCAGCGCCAGGGCTGATCGACGATCGGCTTCGGTGTCGTCGTGGTCAGCGTCGCTCTGATGGGAGCTGCGGCCGAGGGCGCAGCCACGAGGAGTCCCGCTGTGATCGCGATCAGGACAGCCGCACGCACGGCCAGATCTTAGGCGGCGACGGCCGGAGCGGACGTCGCGGCGGCGGCGCGCTCGAGCCCTCGCCCGGCACGCGGAAGGAGCGCGAGCGCCGCAAGAGCCGGGATCGTGGGCACCCAGAATCCGAAGAGCCGGTAGACGGCGACCGCAACGAGTGCCGGAGCGAGCGGCACCCCGACGACGGTCAGGGCGTACGTCATCGCCGCATCGACGCTGCCGAGGCCACCGAAGGGCAACGGAAGGACCATGGCCACGTAGCCCGTCGCGTACGCGAGCACGAGCTCGGACGGGGACAGCGACACGTCGACCGAACGAAGCGCCGCCCACAAGCAGACGGCGTCCCCGGCCCAGTAGACCGCTGCCGCCGCGACCGCACGCCGCCCTCCCGCGTGTGGAAGGACAACCCGCACCCACCCCGTCCCGGCGATCGCGTAGGCGAAGCCTCGGCGCAGAATCGATCCCACCGGCCGCGAGAGCCGCTCCACCCTGCCCTGCTCGGTGACGAACCGGGCCGCGACGATGCAGGCGGGCACGACGACGAGCCAGGGGAGCGTCAAGCCGAGCGGGGCCGGGCCGAGGAGAGTGGCGAGCAGCGCGGCCACCCACGCGCCGACGCCGAAGACGAAGAACACGAGCGTGTTGAGCCCGAGCACGCGGACCAGCGCCTCACCCGTCGAGAGGCGCGCCCGCCGGAAGCACCAGTACGCGACCGCGATTCCCCCGGCGCCCGACGCCGCCACGATCCGCGTCGCGCCGAGGCTCGCGAGCGTAACGTGGGCGCTCAAGCCGAATCCCGGCTCCGGCCCTCCGCGCCAGCGAAGAGCCTCCCGCACGACCACGGCATACGCGGAGAACGCGACCACCTCGGCGACAAGGCACACGAAGAACCAGGTCGGATCGGCCTCGTCGATGACGTCGCGAACGCGGACGAATCCAGCCGCTCTCGCGATGAGCACGACGACGCCGATCCCGACGAGGAGCGTGGCGACGATCGCGAGGGCGACGCGCCATCCAGCCGGAACGTGCGGCTCGCCGTTCCCGAGCGGCTGCGACACGCTCACGCGATCCTCCTCGCGGCCGCGCCGAGCGCAGCGCCGGCGACGAGGTCGAGGAAGTAGTGGTTCCCGGTTCCCGCGACGACGAGGGAGACGAGGGGCGGATAGGCGTGGGCGACGGCCTTCGCCACGGGCGACTCCGCGCGCGCGGCGATCCCCTCTGCCGTGAGAACGGCAAAGGTGACGTGGAGGCTCGGCATGGCTGCGACCGGGTTGTAGAAGCGCACGAGGAAGGGGTGCTCGAGATCGACCCCGCTCACCTCGGAGAGCGTGTCCACGAAGCCCTCGAGCATCCTCGGCGGTGCGGTCGGGAAGAGGAGGAAGACGGGCTGCGCTCCGAGATGCGCGAGCACGCACGCCCGGCGAAGACGGTGGTAGTCGGGGTCGCGGCGCCGGTAGAGGAGGACGAGCCAGCCGACAGTCAGGCTGACGTTGAAGACCGCGTATCCGAGGTTGAGCCCGTGGACGATGCGTGGGAAGCGGAGCAGGGCCGACTGCACGACGGGCTCGAGGTGGAGCCCGAGCTGCTCCTCCAGCGCGACCACGCGCTCCCCGTTCCGGCGGGCCCGCTCCCGGCCGTTCGCCGCGAGCACGAGCTTGCGCACGAGGAGGTAGACCCCGTACACGAGCAGGCCGAGCGTCGCCTCGCGCCGCAGGGAGAAGCGCCTCACCCGGCGCTCCGCCACGTCATCGGATAGACGGCCGCCCACTGCTCCGCGTGCGTGCGCAGCGTCAGCGTCCAGCGGTCTGCAAGCTCCTGGAGGAGCACCTTCTCCGCAGCCACACCGCCGTTGCGGGGCGGCGGATAGAGCGGAGTCTCGATCTCCACGCGCCAGCGGCGCTGGGCCACGGGCAGGACGCTGAAGGGAACGAGCGGAGTGCTGCAGAGACGCGCGAGCACGACGGCACCCGCCGGCAGCTCGGCGACGGCGTCGAGGAGCCGCACCGGATACGTGCGCATCCAGTCCTTCGCGTAGTCCCCGAGGA
>JAHEXT010000063.1 GCA_023251945.1 Actinomycetes bacterium | reverse complement strand
AAGCTCCGGGCTCATCGCGATGACTCCCGTTGGGATCACGGCGAGGAGGTCGAGTGCTCGGGCGGTCGTCACCTCCTCGGCGCTATATGCGCCGTCGACCGCGACGATCGCGAGCGAGAGCCCGTCGTCAGTCCCCGCGTACTGCGCGCGAAGCCGCTCGAGCTCCCGCTCGGCCGCCTCGCGGAACGCAGGCTCGGCCTCCGGCCCGAGCGCGATCACGGCTCGCGCCCCGCGCGGAATCGCGTTGCGGCTCACGCCCCCCTCGAGGCGCGCAAGCCGGAACTCCGCCCGCTCGTAGGCGCGCGAGAGAACGCGGCCGAGGGCCTTGATCGCGTTCGCACGCCCACGCGCGATGTCTCCTCCCGAGTGGCCGCCGCTGGCCCCGGACAGCGCCACCTCGAGCGCCACGTGACCCGCGGGAGGCGGCTGGAGCAGGAGTCGCAACCGTGTGAACGCGTGTGTGCTTCCGGCGCAGCCGATCGTGATCGCCCCGTCGCTCGTGCCGTCGAGGTTGAGGAGACGCCGTCCTGACACGAGCGCGGGGTCCAGCTCCTTGGCACCCGTGAGGCCCTGCTCCTCCGACACCGTGAAGAGCAGCTCGAGCGGGCCGTGCGAGAGCTCGGTATCATCGGCCACGGCCATCGCGGCCGCGACGCCGATGCCGTTGTCGGCGCCGAGTGTGGTCCCCTCGGCGAGCACCCAGTCCCCGTCGAGCACGACGCTGATCCGGCCTTCGCGTGGGTCGTACGGGCTGTCCGGATCGCGCTCGCAGACCATGTCCAGGTGCGCTTGGAGGACGACCGCCGGCGCATGCTGCCGGCCGGCCGAGGCAGGGACGTGCACGACGACGTTGCCGGCGTCATCCACGGCTGTCTCGAATCCCGCCTCCGCCGCCCAGTCGAGAACGTGCTCACGCGCAGCCTCCTCCTTCTTGGGCGGTCGCGGAATTCCAGTCAGCGTGAGGAAGTGGGACCAGACGAGCCCGGGCTCGAGCAGCATGAGGGCGGGCCCGCTCACCGGCGAAGCGTCAACCCAGCCCCCGCAAGGAGGAGGACGATTCCGAGGACGCGCGGCCACGTGACCGCAACGCGCTCGACGCCGAGCCAGCCGTACTTGTCGATGGCGGTGGCGAGGGCGAACTGAGCCGCGATCAGGAACGCCGTCGTGGCGACGACGCCGATGCGCGGGCCCGCGACGGTGATGGCGAGGATGATGAACACGCTCATCACGCCGCCGAGGAGTTGCCACTTCGGCCCGCCGACTGCGTCGGAGATTCCGCCGAGCGATCGCCGCGCGAGGAGAAGCGCACTCACGGCGATCACGCCGCCGATGACGGTAGCCGTCGCGACGGCCTCGAGGCTGCCCACGCGGTCCCCGAGCCGTCCCTGGGCCGCGATCTGCACCGCGCCGCCGAGGCCGGCCGCGAAGGCCAGAGCGGCTGCGAGTCCGGTCGAGCTCACCCCGCGGACGCTATACGCTCCGGGCGTTCTCGACGAAGGAGAGAGCGAATGCCCGAGCCGACGCACCCGCGCCCGCACGACCCCGCCGTCTTCGGCTTCGAGGCGATCGTCTACGAGAAGGCGCCGCCGCGGGCGACGATCCGGCTCAACCGGCCGGACGTCTTGAACGCGTTCGACTTCCAGATGCTCCGGGAGATCGCCCGCGCGTGTGAGGACGCGTCCTGGGACGACGACATCAGGGTGGTCGTGCTCACGGGTACCGGACGCGCCTTCTGCGTGGGAGCCGACCTCCGCTCGTGGGACGAGGACTACCTCGGCCGGCCCGGGGAGTACTGGAAGTGGTTCGGGGCCTTCAAAGACGCCCACGACCGGCTGCGGGAGATCGGGAAGCCGACGATCGCGCGCGTCAACGGGATCGCCGTCGGCGGTGGGAACGAGCTGCAGATGGCCTGCGACCTGGCGGTGATGGTCGACACCGCGTTCATCCGCCACGTCGGCCTCGAGCACGGCTCGGTGCCGGCCGGGGGCGCGACGCAGTGGCTCCAGCTCATGGTCGGCGACCGCCGGGCCCGCGAGATCGTCTTCCTCTGTGAGGAGATCCCCGCGACACAGGCGGCGGAGTGGGGCCTCGTCAACCGGGCCGTCCCCGAGGCGGAGCTCGACGGAATCGTCGACGAGTGGGTGGAGAAGCTCGCCGGAAAGCTCCCGCAGACGACCAGGTACGCGAAGCAGCAGCTCAACGTCTGGCGCGACCTCGCCTGGCACCAGACGGTCGGGCACGCGAGGGACTGGCTCGCGCTCTCGATGCTCGGCGAGGAGGCGCAGGGAGCCGTGCGAGCGTTCCTCGAAAGGGGGAAGCGCTCCGGCTCTCCGAAGTGACACTCTGGCGGCGTGGAGTACGCTCGAGTCATGTCCGAGGCGCTGACGGCACGGGACGGGGCCGTTCTCACGATCACGCTCAACCGGCCCGACGTCTACAACGCGATCAACCGAGCGATGCACGACGCGCTCCGCGAGGCACTCGCCGAGGCCGCCGATCCGGAAGTGCGCGCGGTCGTCATCACAGGCGCGGGGCGCGGATTCTGCGCAGGGCAGGACCTGCGCGAGTTCCAAGAGCTGCCGGGCGGCATCCGTGACACGCTCGAGGAGACCTACCACCCGAACGTCCGCGCAATCCGCGCGCTCGAGAAGCCGGTGATCGCCGCGATCAACGGCGCGACAGCCGGCGCGGGGCTCTCGCTCGCGTGTGCCTGCGACGTGCGGGTCGCGTCCACGGAGGCCTCTTTCGTCCCGGGCTTCATCGGGATCGGGCTGGTCCCGGATGCGGGCAGCTCGTGGTTCCTCCACCACCTGCTCGGTGCGTCGCGTGCCTTCGAGTGGATGGTCTCCAACCGCCGGGTCAGCGCGGACGAGGCGCTCATCTGGGGTCTCGTCTCCGAGGTGGTCCCGGCGGAGCGGTTCGCAAAGCGGGTCGAGGAGCTCGGTGAGTGGTACGCGGGCCTCCCAACGCGCGCCGTCGCCATGACGAAGCGCATGTTCGAGCACGCGTACACGGCGTCCCTCGAGGAGCAGCTCGAGCTCGAGGCGGAGCTCCAGTTGGCCGCGACCGGGACGGAGGACTTCGGCGAGGGCGTGCAGGCGTTCCTGGAAAAGCGGCTGCCGGCCTTTCGCGGTCGCTGAGTAGGAGGCGCGCCGCCCGCGTCGAACGGGGCGGGGACAACGCCGTGTCGGCGGCACGCCAGCCGGCAGGCACACGAACCCGGGCGCCCGAGGGTCCACGTTCGAGGACGGATCCCCGGGCGCCTTCTCGTTAATGTCGCGCGTGTGGAGGTTCGCACGGTCGACTACCACACGGGCGGTGAGCCGTTCCGGATCGTGACCGGCGGCGTCGAGAGCCCGCACGGCGCAACGATCCTGGACAAGCGCCGCGATGCGCTCGAGCGGCTCGACCACATCCGTCGGCTGCTCGTGTACGAGCCGCGCGGGCACGCCGACATGTACGGCTGCTTCGTCGTCGAGCCGGACGACGAGGGCGCCGATCTCGGCGTCGTCTTCTTCCACAACGCGGGCTACTCGACGGCATGCGGACACGGGACGATCGCTCTCGTCACCTGGGCGCTCGACGACGGCGTCATCGAGCGCCGCGAGGGCGAGAACCACGTCGTCGTGGACGTGCCCTCGGGGAGACTCGAGACGTGGGCGCAGGTGGAGAGCGGACGTGTCCGCTCGGTGCGCTTCCGCAACGTGCCCGCGTTCGTCTGGGGCGAAGGTCTGGACCTCGCCGACCGCCGCGTCGACATCGTCTTCGGCGGCGCTTTCTATGCCTCGGTCGAGGAACGGGTGGAGCCACGCGAGCTGCCGCGGCTGATCGAGCTCGGGCGCGAGCTCAAGCGGTCGATCGAGGCGGAGCACGACGTCGTCCACCCGCTCGAGCCGGAGCTCCGCGACGTCTACGGCGTCATCTTCTGGCAGGAGGAGGGAGAGGACCCACTGACCCAGCGCAACGTCACCGTCTTCGCGGACGGGGAGGTCGACCGCTCGCCGTGCGGGAGCGGGACGTCTGCCCGCCTCGCGCTGCTCGACCGCTCCGGGCGTCTCCCTCGTGGGTCCGAGCTGCGCCACCTGAGCATCGTCGGATCGGAGTTCCGCGCCCGCGTGGTCGGCGACGCGGAGGTCGCGGGGATTCCGGCGGTCGTGACCGAGGTCGAGGGGTGCGCCTACCGGACGGGCGAGCACGTGTTCTCGCTCGATCCGGAGGATCCGATCGGAGAGGGTTTCCTGCTTCGTTAGGTCAGCTGCGCGAAGATCTCGTCCTGCTCGGGGAAGCGACCCTCGGAGTGCTTCGAGAAGAGGATCCGCCCGTCCGTGACGACGTCGAACTGCCCCGTTGAGCCCGAGATGGGCGTGGCAGGGATGCCGAGCTTCTTCGTGATCTCGGCCGCGAGACTCGCGGCCCGTGTGTCGTAGCCGCTTCAGGTCGGGCAGTAGTGGATCTCGACGGTCACGCGGGCAGCCTACCGGCGAGGACGCGCTCCACACGGGCCCGTGTCTCCTCGTCCGCAAGACCGCGGTGAAAGCACGTCGTCCGCCTGCGGAGGATGTCCTCGGCGTCGCGCGCCCACTCGTGCGTCGCGGCGTAGCGCACTTGCGCCGCGATGTCTGGGCCGCCGGGGTGCAGCCGTTCGAGGAGAGACGGATCCTCGGTGGCGGGTGCGAGCACTTCCGGCGTCAGGCTTCCGTAGAGATGGAGGAGGTGTGTCCGGACGTCGGGCTCGAGGTCGAAAGGCAGGGAGACCCGCTCGAGCCCGGTGGCACCGGGGAGCGGCCAGGGACGCTTGTCGAGGCGGTGCAGGCCGAGCTCGCTCCGGAGTCTGCCCAGCGTCTCCAGGGCGATGCGACGGTACGTGGTGAGCTTGCCGCCGGCGACGTTGAGCATTCCGCCGGGACTTCGGGTGAACACCGTCTCCCGCCGCGCGTTCACGCTCTCTCCCTCTCCCGCGGGCAGGACGCGCAGACCTGCGTATGCGGCTCGCACACGGTCGGGAGCGATCAGCGCCGGGTCCAACGCGACGGAGGCCTCAGCGAGGATCTGCTCGGCGTCGGCGGGCCCGACGGCGACCTCCGCGGGGTCGCCCTCGTACGGGGTGTCGGTCGTGCCGAGGAGGAGCATGCCGCTCCAGGGCACGGCGAACGTGACGCGCACGTCGTCCTGCGGGATCGTGAGCGCGGCCGTCCACTCGGTGTCGGCCGGAACGAGGACATGCGCACCCCTGCTCAGCCGCACGGAGGATCCCGCGCGCGGATCCTCGAACCGGCGCACGTGGTCGACCCACGGTCCCGCTGCGTTGACGACGACGCGTGCCTCTACCGCGAGCTCTTCTCCGTCGACGTGGACGTCGGCACCGGACAGGCGCCCACCGGACGAGCGCAGCGCGACCACTCCTGCGCCGTTCAGCACGCAGGCGCCGGCCTCGGCCGCGGCACGCACGTTCGCGAGGCACAGCCGGGCGTCGTTCGTCGTCGCGTCCGCGTACAGCGCGCACGAGCGGAGCCCATCGAGCCGCAACGGCGGCACCATCTTTCGCGACCGGGCTGGATCGACGAGCCAGTTGAGGCGCGAGCGGGCGAGCACCGAGTAGAGGACGATCCCGCTCTGGACGACCGCGGGACGGTACGGACCACTTCTGTACAGAGGGAGGAGGAACTGGATACGGCGCACGAGGTGCGGCGCGACGATCGCCGTCAGCAGTCGCCGCTCGTGATGCGCCTCGCGCACCAGGCGCACGTCGCCCAGACGGAGATAGCGGAGTCCGCCGTGGATGAGCTTCGAGGACGCGCTCGAGGTTGCGCCGCCGAAGTCGCCCGCGTCGACGAGCGCGACGGCGAGACCGACTCGGCTCGCGTGAGCCGCGATCCCGGCCCCGATGATCCCCCCGCCGACGACGAGCAGGTCGAAGCGTCGCTCCGCCAGCTCGTCGAGTGCGCGACCACGGTCTACACGGCGATCGGGTTCGCCCACGCCTTCCTCCCCGCCGCGTCGGCGACCTCGACTCGGACGTGTCGCGCGGACCGGGGCACGTCGAGACGAGCGTGAACGACGAGCCCCTCCTGGTTGCATTCGAGCTCGCGGCCTGCGTGTCGATAGCCGAGACGACCTACGTTGACTGCCGCCCCAATTGTCCGGCCCGAGACGAGTGTGACCGTGCGGCAGGGGCTGCACCGCACCTCGACCGCCTCGCCGTCGCGTCGTACGTCGAGGATGAGCGGTCCGGTCGAGGAGTAGAAGCGACCGTCCGCGAGCGCTCCGAGGACCGCTGCGCGCGACCGCTCGGGCGCCCGCACCCACGTCCACGCGAGGTCCGAGTCGAAGCCGGGATGATGGGAATCGTCGGCGGCAATCGCCGGGCAGAGGCGCCCGGCTTCGAGCAGCTCGTCCCAGTGGACGGCAGAGAGGCCACGCCCGACCTCGAGCTCGCAGCCCGCGTTGAAAACCTCGATTCCCGTGACGTTCTCCGGGAGCTCGAGCGTTCCCGGTGTCACCCCCGTCCAGTACGGGTGCGCGAGATACGCGACGCCGCCGTGTGCCTCGATCCAGTCGGCGGTCGTCTCCAGATCGGCGTGGTCGCGTGCCAGCTCGCGCAGCTCCGGCTCGCCGGCGGCGACGCCGAAGGCGAGCACGTGCCCGTCACGGGCGCCTGGGAGGATGCAGTTGAGCTCGACGCTCGGGATGACGAGCAGGCGCTCGCTCGAGGCGGCGTCAGTGATGCGCCAGTGGTCGGTGACGGCGAGGACGTCGTAGCTCGCGCGCTCGTAGTGCCGAGCGAGGTTCTTCGGCGCGAGCTCTCCGTCCGAGCGCGTCGTGTGCGTGTGCAAAGCCGAGCGCAGCCACGTGCCGCCGGTTGTCCAGGGGCCCTTCATCGCCGCGAGAGCCTACGCCGCGTCTGCGCGATCGTGCGCGCGCTGTCGTTAAATCGTGGAGCGTCCGTTTTGCACCGGCCACTTCGATCTCATACGATCGAGCCATTCGACCTAAGGAGGCGTG
>JAHEXT010000016.1 GCA_023251945.1 Actinomycetes bacterium | reverse complement strand
ACGGCGCCCATGTCGATCCCGAGCTCGAGCGAGGAAGTGGCCACGAGACAGGGGATCCTCCCCGCCTTGAGCAGCTCCTCGACCTGGACGCGCTGCTCGCGGGCGAGCGAGCCGTGGTGTGCGCGCGCGAGCTCCTCTCCGGCGAGCTCGTTCAGGCGGAGCGCGAGGCGCTCGGCGAGGCGGCGGTTGTTGACGAAGACGATGGTCGACCGGTGCACCCGCACGAGGTCGAGGATCGCGGGGTAGATCGAGGGCCAGATCGAGCGACTCGACTGCTCGACGCCGGAGCCCATCTGGACGCCGTCGGCCAGCGGGGGAACCGAAAGCGTGGCCGTGGAGCCGAGCTCCCGCATGTCCTCGAGCGGGACGACGACCTCGAGGTCGAGCTCCTTGCGCGTCCCCGCGTCGACGAGCTCGATCTCGCGGCCGGTGCCCGCGACGAAGCGTCCGATCTCGGCCAGCGGACGCTGCGTGGCTGACAAGCCGATGCGTTGCATCGGCTTGTCCAGAAGACGTTCGAGACGCTCCAACGAAAGGGCGAGGTGAGCTCCTCGCTTCGTACCCGCGACCGCGTGCACCTCGTCAACGATTACGGTCTCGACGCCGCGCAGCGTCTCCCGCGCCTGTGACGTGAGCAGCAAGAAGAGTGACTCGGGCGTCGTGATGAGGATGTCGGGTGGTGCGCGGAGCATCCGCCGCCGCTCGTCCGCGGGCGTGTCCCCCGTGCGGACGCCGACGGAGAGCGTCGAGTGGAGCCCCGCGAGCGGGCTTCGCAGGTTGCGCTCGACGTCGTAGTTGAGCGCCTTCAAAGGAGAGACGTAGAGGAGCCGGAGACCCTCGCCCGGCCCGTCGTTCAGCCGGTCGATCCCGTAGAGGAACGCGGCCAGCGTCTTGCCGGAGCCGGTCGGCGCCTGGATGAGGACGTGCCCGCCGGCGGCGATCGCCGGCCAGCCGAGCGCCTGGGCGGGAGTCGGAGCAGCGAACGCCCGCTCGAACCACTCCCTCGTGGGCGGCGTGAAGAGGTCGAGCGGATTCACAGATCCAGGGTAACGTTGGAGACGCTCGCGCATGTCCAGACGGCGGCGCGCGGCTTCTTTCACCGCGGTCGCGGATCTGCTCCGATCTGCCTAGGATCCAGGCATGCCGAACGCGATCTACTTCACGGACTCGGACGATATGAACGAGTTGCTGGCGCGCGAGCCGCTCGCGCTCCTCATCGGCTTCGCGCTCGACCAGCAGGTCCCTGTACAGACCGCCTTCGCGGGCCCGTACAAGCTGAAGCAGCGCGTCGGCGCACTCGACGCAGCAGCGATCGCCTCGATGGATCCCTCCCGGCTCGAGGAGGCGTTCCGCGAGCGGCCGGCGATTCACCGCTATCCCGGGTCGATGGCCCGCCGCGTGCAGGAGCTGTGCGCGGTCGTCGCGGACGATTACGGAGGCCGCGCCGAACGGGTGTGGACGGAGGCGGAGGACGCGGCCGACCTCCGCCGGAGAATCGGAGCGCTCCCCGGCTTCGGGAAGATGAAGATCACCGCGCTCGGCTCCGTGCTCGCGCTCCGGTTCGGCGTCGAGGTCGCCGCCGAGCTCGTGCCCGACCACGCCTGCCTCGGTGCGGTCGATTCGCCCGAGGCGCTCGCCGCCTACCAGGCTTCGAAGCGCGCCCACAAGGCCTCGCTCCGGGCCGCCGAGCCCGCGTGAGCTAGGCCGGCCGCGCCGCGTGGCGATCGAGCTCCAGACGCTCACGGACGGCGGCCAGCGCCCGGGGGACGTTGCGCGCGGAATTGCCGGTTTCCTCGCAGCGGCCCAGCAGTCGCTCGACATCGCCATGTACGACGTCCGCTTCGAGACCGACGCGGGCGCACTCGTCCTCGCCTCCCTCCTCGCCGCCGTGCAGCGTGGGGTCGCCGTCCGGTTCCTCTACAACGTCGACCACCCCGGGCCGATCCCGGTCCCCCCGCCGCCCGGGACCGTGCCCGACGCGATCGAGGCCCTCCCGGTACCGACGCGAGGGGTGGCCGGCATCCCGGACCTCATGCACCACAAGTTCGTCGTCCGGGACGGAGACGCCGTCTGGACCGGCTCGACGAACTGGACGGACGACTCCTGGACGCGCCAGGAGAACGTCATCGTCACGATCCGCTCCCCGGAGATCGCGTACGCGTACACGCTCGCCTTCGAGCAGCTCTGGGAACGTGGCGAGGTCGAACACACAGGGAAGGTGGACCCGCGTCCCGAGGACGTGGGTAGCGCCCGCGTCCGCGCCTGGTTCTGCCCCGAGCACGGCGAGGCGCTCTCGCACCGCGTCGCGAAGCACATCGGGAAGGCGCGCGAGCGTGTTCGAATCGCGTCGCCGGTGCTCACATCCGGCCCGATCCTCGCCACGCTCGTGGAGGTCGTAAACGAGCGTCGGTGCGCCGTCGCCGGACTGATCGACGATACGCAGGTGGACGAGGTATTCGGCCAGTGGCGGACGAACGGGGTAAGCGAGTGGAAGATCCCGCTCCTGCGAGGGATCCTCGAAGGGGCGCCGTTCAGCGGGAAGACCTCGACGCCGTGGTCCCCGACGTCGGTGCACGACTTCATGCACGCGAAGGTCGTCGTCGCAGACGACACCTCGTTCGTCGGCAGCTTCAACTTCTCCCGCTCGGGGGAGCGGAACGCGGAGAACGTGCTCGAGATCCGCGGCGAGGCGGTCGCTGACCGCCTCGCCGCGTATATCGACGATGTCCGCGGGCGCTACCCGCCCGCGACGCCACCGGGCTCGTAGGTCGAGACGGGGCGCCGCGGCCGCGAAGCGGTCGTCTTCGGGATTCCGCGCGACCGGAATCCGCGCGAGCGGATTCCGGTCTTGCGCAAGGTCCTAGCCGGCCTTGGCGATGATGCCTTTCATCTCGCCCGCGTCGAACGCGCGCATCGTGGTCGTCCGCACGTTGCCCTGCGAGGAGAGCGCGAGCGCGAACGCCGTCGCGCTCTCGTCGTCCGGCGCTTCGGAGATCGCGACGATGTCGTACGCCCCGAGCGTCCAGTAGATCTCCTTCAGGCTGCCCCCGAACTTGCCCGCGAGCTGCTTTCCAGCCGCAGCGCGGTCGAGCGTGTCCGTGAAGGTACGGATGCCCTGGTCGGTAAAGCTGATGAGGCTGACGTAGGTGGCCATCGCTCCTCCTTCGAGAGGTTTCCGACTCGATTCAACTCCATGCGCGACCCCGTTTCAAGCAGCGGTCGTCGCAGTTAGCCCTCGGGCGTGACGACGACGGACGGCACGCAGCGGTGGGCGAGGCCGTGATCAACGGCCTCGCCCGGCCCCTGCGGTAGTGGGCGCTAGCGCTTTTTCGGGTTGTGCATCTGCTCGCGGAGCGCGCCGCCGGGGTTCACGCTCGTGTGCAGGTTCACGTAGTAGCCGCGCGGGTTGTCGAGGATCGCCTGCAGCGTGGCGGGCGTCCCGGCGACGACCGTCGTGACGTTGCCCTCGCCGTCCGAGTCGGTGAATGCCCCGACTCCCGAGTCCACGACGATCCCGCCGTTCGCCCCCTTCGCGCCCTGGTGGATGTGCAGGCCGGTGATGTTCACCGAGCCCGGGAACTTGTAGTTGAAGTAGAAGATCACCTCTCCTGCGGTGATCGTTCCCGCGCTGTCGCGTGCGAGGTCGAACGTGACACTGCCGACAGCGTCCGCGCGGAGGTCCTTGATCGGCGGTACCTCCTGGCTCGGCTTGAGACCGAGCTTGAAGACCGGCGTCGCCGACAGCGCCGGCTTCTTCGCCGTCGCGCCGCCGATGACGACAAGCGCGACCACACCGACGAGCACCGCCGGCACGGCGAGCGGTATCCGTTTCATCTCATCCCTCCCTCTGCGCCATATGGCACCTATGAAGATGCCTGAGGGCTCTAATACTTGCGTCCGCATCCGTACGGAATGCTTACCCGCGGCTCACAAATCGCTCAACGAAAGCGCACGGCTCGGTGTCTGACTTCGCGCGAGGCAGATACGTCGCAAGGGGAGGTTCGCGAGGTGAGAGGAATCGCTGTGATCGTCGCCGGGCTGGTGGTGCTGGCCGCCGCGACGATCGCCGGGCCCGCGGCATTCGCGGGCGACAAGCTGCGAAACGGGGACGAGCGCGGGGGGATCTCTCGCGCGGATCTCCGCGGGGTCAACTTCATCGAGAACTGCCGCTTCAGCCATCGCGCCGACGATGACCCGATCGTGTTCCCGGGGCAGCCGGGCGCGTCGCACAACCACAGCTTCGTGGGGAACCGGACGACGAACGCGTTCTCCACGTTCGGCTCGCTCGTCTCCGCGAGCACGACGTGTGCACGGGCAGCCGACACGGCCGCCTACTGGGTGCCGACGCTGTACGACGGAACGAACCCGGTCGAGCCGCAGGGGGCCACGATCTACTACCGCCGCGGCACGTTCGCGCCGCTCCGCACGTTCCCGAACGACCTGCGGATGATCGCCGGTGACGCGAAGTCGACCGCGCCCCAGGATCTCCGCGTGACCTTCTGGAACTGCGGGATCGAGGGAGGCGTCCAACCGTCGAGCACGGTGCCGACGTGCCCGGACGTGCGCGGCTCGTTCCTGCGGCTGCACGCCCGCTTCCCGAACTGCTGGGACGGGAGGCAAACGGACAGCGCCGACCACAAGAGCCACATGGCGTACTCGATCCGCGGAGCGTGCCCCTCGTCCTATCCGGTGGAGGTGCCCGCGATCGAGCTCATCATCCGCTACCGGACGCTCGGTGGAGAGGGCTTTTCGCTCGCCTCGGGCGGTCAGTACAGCGCTCACGCGGACTTCTTCAACGCCTGGCGGCCGTCGGAGCTCAAGAAGCTCGTGGAGGGTTGCCTGAACGGCCTCGTCCGCTGCGGACGGGACTAGTCGAAAGGCACCGGCCGTGCCCCGGCGGAGCCGGGACACGCGCCGCGGGTGAGGCGCCGGTCATCTCGGGACCGGCGTCTCCGCATGCCGCGCGGCAGGGGTCCACCCCACCCGCACGTTGCGTCACGAGTCACGTCGCCTGTACATTCGCGCCGCGAAGCCCATGCGTCCACATGCCGAGAAGGCAGGCGGGAGGTGGTAGTGCCTACGGGCGCCGAGATGGAGACTGCTGCGGTCGGCGGTCACAGCCCGCTCGCACTCTTCTGGGAGCGTCTTCGGTCCGACCGGATCGCCTTCGCCGCATTCGTCTTCCTCCTCGTCGTGGTGCTCGCCGCGGTGTTCGCGGGGCCGATCACGCGCTTGATCGCGCATCCCCCGAACGCCCAGTACACAGACCACCTCGACCCCGCCTTCGGGACCCCGACGGGACCCTCGTGGGACTTCCTCTTCGGCGTAGACACGGTCGGCTCCGACGTCTTTGCGCGCGTTCTCTACGGCGCGCGGGTCTCCTTGCTCGTCGCCATCGTCGGCACGGGGATCGCCATGGTCATCGGAACGGTGCTCGGTGTCCTCGCGGGCTACTACCGCGGCGTCATCGACACCGTGATCTCGCGCACGGTCGATGTCTTCCTCGCCTTTCCGCTCCTGCTTCTGGCACTCGGCGTCGGGTCCGCGTGCTCGCTCGGCCAGGGGTGTGTGAACGGACTCATCCAGCCCGGGATGACCACGGTCATCGGAATCATCGTGCTCTTCAGCTGGACGTACTTTGCGCGCCTGGCGCGCGGACAGGTGCTCTCCCTGCGCGAGAAGGAGTTCGTCGAGGCGGCGCGCGCAACCGGAGCGGGCGACGTGACCATCCTCGGGCGCGAGATCCTTCCCAATCTCGTGACGCCGATCCTCGTGTACCTCGCTCTCGTCATCCCACAGAACATCCTGCTCGAGGCGGCGCTCTCGTATCTCGGCGTCGGGATCAACCCGCCGCAGGCGAGCTGGGGGCAGATGATCGCCGAGGCCACGCCGCTCTTCGACTCGGCGTGGTGGTACTTCCTCTTCCCCGGCGTCGCGCTCGTCCTCACGGTGCTCGCGTTCAACCTCCTGGGCGAGGCCGTTCGCGACGCGCTCGATCCCCACATGTCCAGGATCTGACGAAACGTGAACAGGAAAGGAGACACACACATGCGAGTTCCAGGTCAGCGAGGCGCGGTCCTCGCACTCATCGCGATCGTGGGCGTGGCGCTCCTCGTCGCGAGCAGCGGTACGGGCGCCCAGCACAAGCGCGGCGGAACGCTGATCCTCCTCTCAGCAGGCGACGTCGACTACGTCGACCCCGGGCAGGCCTACTACTCGTTCAGCTTCCAGGTCCTGAAGCCGGTGCACCGGGCCCTGTACACGATTCCGGCGGACGTGCTGACGGCCGTCCCGGACGTCGCCGCGGGGGCACCCAAGGTGTCCGGCGACGGAAAGACGATCACCGTCAAGATCCGACGGGGCATCCGTTTCAGCCCACCGGTGAACAGAGAGGTCGTCGCGGCGGACGTGAAGTACGCGATCGAGCGGGCGTTCTCCGTCAGCCTGGCGAACTCGTACGCAGTCGCGTACTTCGGCGTCATTGCCGGCTCGCCCGCCACGCCGCCGAAGACTCCGAAGCCGATCTCGGGCATCAAGACGCCCGACAAGTACACGATCGTCTTCAAGCTGAAGGAGCCGAGTGGGGCGTTCGTCGACGCGCTCGTGATGCCGATCACGGCTCCGGTTCCCAAGGAGTACGCGGCCAAGTACGACGACAAGACGACGACCGAGTACGGGTTCCACCAGGTCGCGACGGGTCCCTACATGCTCGCCAACGACTCGTCCGGCAACGTCAAGGGCGTCGGCTACACGCCTGGGAAGCTCATCAAGCTCGTGCGGAACCCGAACTGGAGCGCGAAGACGGACTTCCGGCCTGCGTACCTCGACGGGGTGGAGGTCCGGGAAGGGTTCACCGACAGCTCCGTTGCCTCCCGGACGATCCTGAACGGCGGAGCCGACCAGAACGCCGACTTCGGCCCCCCGCCGGCGATCATCAAGCAGGTGACCACGACGCCGTCGCTCAGGGACAACATGTACGGGTGGCCTCTCGGTACCACCTACGTGGGGCTGAACACGCAGAAGGCGCCGTTCGACAACCTCAACGTCAGGCGGGCGGCCACGTTCGCGCTCGACCGGAACGCCATGCGACTCGCGTACGGCGGCCCGATCACCGGCCCGATCGCCACGCACTTCATCGGGCCGGACTTCGCGGGCAAGGGATTCGAAGCCGGCGGCGGCCTCGAGTTCAACCCGTTCCCGAGCCCGAACTTCAGCGGCAGCGTGGCGAAGGCCAAGGCTGAGCTCAAGAAGGCGGGCTTTGCCAACGGCGTGTACACGGGCCCGGCCGTGACCGCCGTCGTCTCGAACCCTCCGATCACCGTGAACCAGGGCAAGGTCCTCGCAGCGAGCCTGGCGAAGATCGGGATGAAGGTGAACCTCAAAGCGGTCACCACGGACGCGATGTACACGAAGTTCTGCGGCACTCCGAAGAACCAACCCGAGCTCTGCCCGAGCGTCGGCTGGCTTCCGGACTTCCATGACCCGGTCACGCTGCTCTACGTGACCTTCAGTGGCAAGTTCATCCCGGAGTCGGGCAATGTCAACTGGCCTCAGCTGAACGATCCCAAGATCAACGCGGCCATGGAGAAGGCCAAGCGGATCAAGAACGCACAGGCGCGCTACACGGCGTGGGGAAAGATCGACCGGATGATCACGCTCACGGCCGGCGCGATCCCGCTGCAGTGGACGAACACGCTCAATCTCGTCTCGGACAGGGTGGTCGTCGCCAAGATGAAGGACGTCCAGGGTCAGCTCGACCTGGCGTTCACTTCACTGAAGTAGGAGGCCAGGACGTCCTCCACTACGACCCAGGGCACGCTCGACCCGCAGATCGAAGCGGGCGAGCGCGCCCTGGAACGCGCAGGCGGAGGAGGACGCCTTCTGGCGAGAATCCACTCGCCGCTCCTTCGCTACGTCGTGCGCCGCCTCGCGTGGAGCGCGCTGCTCATCGTCCTGGTCATCTTCCTGACCTTCCTCGTCTTCTACGAGCTCCCCTCCGCCGACCCGGCCCAGCTCCGCGCGGGCAGGCTGGCCACTCCGGCGCTGGTCGCCGAGATCCGCGAGAAATTCGGTCTCGATCGACCGTTCTACGAGCAGTTCTGGATCTACATGAAGAGCGTCGTGACCGAATTCGACCTCGGCTACTCGTACTACAAGAACGTGCCGGTGCGCGAGGAGATCTTCGCGCGTCTCCCCGCGAGCATCTCGGTTGCCGTGGGGGCGTTCGTCCTCTGGCTGGCGATCGCACTGCCCGTCGGCATCCTCACGGCGCTCAGGCCGCGGTCGCGCACGGACCGGGCCGTTACCGGGATGACGCTCTTCTTCCTGTCGGCACCGACGTACTGGCTCGGCCTCGTCATGCTGTTCCTCTTCGCACGCGACATCGGCAGATTTCCGCTCGTCGGCGGCGCCGGAACGTACGTCCCGCTCAGCGAGAACCCGAAGGCGTGGTTCGAGTCGCTCATCCTGCCTTGGATCGTCCTCGCCTTCGGGTTCGCGGGACTGTACGCGCGCATGATTGGCGAGAACCTTCGCGAGGTGATGGCCCTGGACTACGTCCGCACGGCGCGCGCCAAGGGACTCAGCGAGCGCCGCGTGGTCGTCCGGCACGGCCTGCGAGCAGCATTGACACCCGTCGTCACGCTCGCCGCGCTCGACCTCGGATTTCTGCTTGGTGGCACCATCCTCGTGGAGACCGTCTTCAACATCCCGGGCGTCGGTCGCTACGCCGTCGAGGCGATCCAGAACGCCGACCTGCCCGCGATCCAGGGCACGGTGCTCTTCGGCGCGATCTTCATCATCTTCGCGGTCCTGGTCGCCGACATCCTCTACGCGGTTCTCGACCCCCGGGTTCGGTACTGACCCGTGGCCCTGCTGGAACTGCGCGATCTCGAGGTCGCGTTCCGAACGCGCGAGGGCATCGTCCGCGCCGTCAACGATGTCTCGCTCTCGCTCGACCGCGGCCGAACCCTCGGACTCGTCGGCGAATCGGGATCCGGGAAGACTGTCACCGCGCTGACGATTCTCGGGCTCACGCGCTCGGAGCAGACCGAGATCGCAGGAGAGGTACTGCTCGACGGAGTCGATCTCGTGACGTTGCCGGAGTCGGAGTTGCGCGACCTCCGCGGACGCCGCGTGGGCATGGTCTTCCAGGATCCGCTGTCGTCGCTGCACCCCATGTACCGCATCGGATGGCAGATCGCCGAGGCTGTCCGAGCACACGAGCGGGTGAGCAAGAAGGCCGCGCGCGCCCGGGCTGTCGAGCTCATCCGAGGCGTCGGGATTCCGAGCCCCGAAGCACGCGTCGACGCGTATCCGCACGAGCTCTCCGGCGGAATGCGACAGCGGGTCATGATCGCCATGGCGCTCGCGCTCGACCCTGACGTGCTCATCGCCGACGAGCCCACCTCGGCGCTCGACGTCACCGTGCAGGCGCAGATCCTCGAGCTCCTCGCGCGCCTCCAGAGCGAGACCGGCATGGCCCTGCTCGTCGTGAGCCACGACCTCGGCGTCATCGCCGAGCACGCGGACGAGGTCGTCGTCATGTACGCCGGACGCGTGGTCGAGCAGGGAACGCGGGACGAGGTCATCGGCGCCGCGATCCACCCCTATACGCTGGGGCTGCTCGAGTCGATCCCTCACGTCGACGGTCCGCGAATGGCCCAGCTGACGCCGATCCCGGGCTCGCCGCCCAGCGCGGTCGACCTCCCGCCGGGATGCGCCTTCCACCCGCGTTGCACCTATGCCCGCCCGTCGTGCGCAGAGCTCGTTCCTGCTCTCTTGCGGGTCGGGCCGGACCACCGTGTCGCCTGCCCGGTCCTGGCGCCGACCTCACCGTTGACCCCTGACAAGCCACGGCGATGAGCGCTGCCCACGGCGTTCCTGGAGGCAACGCCGTCCTCTCCGCGCGCGACCTCGTGAAGCACTACCCGGCCCGCGGGACACAGCGGCAGCAGGGCTCGGTCGTCCACGCCGTGGACGGAGTCTCCTTCGACATCGCCGCAAACGAGACCCTCGGGCTCGTGGGCGAGACCGGGTGCGGGAAGTCGACCGTTGCGCGCCTCGTGACGAGGCTCCTCGAGCCGACGAGCGGGTCGATCTCGTACGGGGGGCAGGACATCACCCACTGGTCGCGGAGACGGATGCGACCGCTCCGCCGCGAGATCCAGATCGTCTTCCAGGACCCGTACTCGTCCCTCAACCCACGCCGCCGGATCAGCTCGATCGTCGGCGACCCGCTGCGGATTCACCGACTCCGCACACGGTCGGAACGCCGCGTCCGGGTCGAGGAGGTCCTGCGGCTCGTCGGCCTCGATCCTGCCCACGCCGACCGGTATCCGCACCAGTTCTCCGGCGGTCAGCGCCAACGGATCGGGGTCGCCCGGGCGATCGTCACGAATCCGCGGCTGATCGTCGCCGACGAGCCCGTGTCCGCGCTCGACGTGTCGATCCAGGCGCAGGTCCTGAACCTGATCGCCGAGCTCCGGCGCGAGTTCGGGCTTGCGCTGCTCTTCATCTCGCACGACGTCTCGGTCGTCCGTCACGTCAGCGACCGGATCGCGGTGATGTACCTCGGCAAGATCGTCGAGGTCGCTACCACCGACGACCTGTTCAGCCGCCCAGCGCATCCGTACACCGCGGCGCTGCTGTCCGCCGTTCCCTTGGCGCGAACGACGGGAACGCCTCGAACGCACGCGCCTGTCATCGGCGAGCCCCCGAGCCCGCTCTCACCCCCGAGCGGCTGTCGGTTCCGGACGCGCTGTCCGTACGCGCAGCAGATCTGCGCCGACGTCGAGCCGCCGCTCGAGCGGCGCGCTGGCTCACTCGTAGCCTGTCACTTCCCGCTCGATCCGGGCTCCTCGTCGTGATCTGGTTCGAGCTCGTCGAGCGCTGAGAGCGCCTCGGTCACGGCTTCGTCCAGCGAGCGACGCCGCCACGCGTCGACGACCCCCCCGAGCTTCCCCCTGTCGATGCGAAGGCGAAGGAGGCGCAAGGACTCCTGCCAGAAGTCGTCCGACGGCGGCACGTCGCCTTCCTCGAGGAGCGCGTCCGCCGCTCCCACCATTCGCGCAGCCGTTGCGTCGTCTGTGAGGAACGCGACGAGGAAGAAACACCTCGAAAGCTCCGTTCTGAGGCCGCGGTCCTGGGCGAGCGAGATCGCCTCTTGCAGCCTCAGGCGAGCTTGATCGGACCGTCCTCGACAAATCGCGATCTCGGCTTGACCCGCCAAGGCCGCTGCCACCATGCCCGTATCACCGACGGTCTGCGACGACGACGCCGCATCGGCCAAGAGCGACGCGGCGCGCTCCAGCGACCCTCTCCGCCAGGCCATGCTGGCGAGATTCAGGAGCTCGATCGCGCGGTTCCGCCCATCACCGACCTCGGTGAAGAGCCGCAGGGACTCCTCGAGAAGCGTCTCCGCCTCGCGCTGGTCTCCCTGGTCTTCCTTCGTCCCAGCCAGCGCCGCGAGTGCGCACGCTATCGTCCACGGGTCGCCGTCCGATCTCGCTGCAGAGACCGACCGCTCGCCAGCCTTCACAGCCTCGGCCACTTTCCCGAGGCTGAGGAGGTCGAACGTGAGCCCGCAGTACGCCCGTGCGGCTCCCCGGTCGTCCCCCATGCTCTCGTAAACCTCCGCGGCCTCACGGTGCAGCCGGATCGCCTCGCCGCGATCACCTTGGCGGCCGGCAAGGGTCCCTGCGGCCGAAAGGGTCATGGCTGTCACCGGCGGCGATGTCGCCTGGCGGCGCTCGAGCACGGCGCCGTACCACCGGCGCCCGTCGGCGTAGTGGGAGTGGATGTCCCAGAGCTCGAAGAGCGCCGCCGCCAAACGTCCCGCCGATTCGACATCGCCCGAGCTGTGAAGACCGTGGTCGAGGGCCGCGCGGAGGTTCTCATGGTCCCGTTCGAGTCGCTCGAGGTACTCGAGCTGGCTCGCGCGCTTCAGCTCGGGCTCCACCTCCTCGGCCCACTCGAGGAAGAAGCTCAGGTGCCGATCCCGCAGTTCCTCGACCTCCCCCACCTCCTCCAGCCGCTCGGTCGCGTATTCCCGAATCGTCTCGAGCATCCAGTACCGCGGCTGCTCGGCCTCGTCCGTTCGCCGGCGGGCAAGGCTCTTGTCGAGCAGAGACTGGAGCAAGTCAGGATCAGCGCCGCAGACCTCTTCTGCGGCTTCGTAGGTGCAGCCTCCGGCGAAGACCGAGAGCGAGCGGAAGAGACCCTGCTCGGGGTCGGAGAGAAGGTCGTACGACCACTCGATCGTCGCGCGCAGGGTCTGCTGGCGCGGATCGACATCTCGCCCGGCCTTGAGCAGGTCGAGCCGCTGCGCGAGCCGCGCGACGAGCTGCTCGGGCGAGAAGAGGACGGTGCGGGCCGCGGCGAGCTCGAGCGCGAGCGGGAGGTTGTCGAGGCGTAGGCAGAGCTCGCGCACCGCCTCGGTTGCTTCGAGCGGGGAGCCGGCGGCGGCCGCACGCTCGAGGAAGAGCGCGATCCCCGTGTCGCCCTCGAGTGCGGGAACCGCGTAGACGTGCTCTCCCTGAAGCTGCAGTCGCTCCCTGCTCGTGACGAGCCACGTGGGAATCCCCGTGTCGCGAACGAGCGGGGACACCTCGCTCGCGAGTGCGGGGAGCAGGTGCTCGGCGTTATCGAGGAGGATGAGCGCCCGCTTTCCGCCCAGACGCTCGACGAGGAGGTCGGCGAGCTCTCGTCCGGGCTCCTCCCGCACCTCCAGCGCCTGCGCAACGGCCGAGAGCGCCAGGCTCGGGTCACGAAGGGGTGCGAGCGCGACCCACCAGATCCCGTCCGGGAACGAGTCCGAGGATTCGGCTGCAGCCTGCAGGGCGAGTCGCGTCTTCCCCGTCCCTCCGGGTCCTGTCAGGGTCAGGACACGCGTGTCTTGGCGAAGGAGCTCGACGACCTCCGCGAGCTCACGCTCCCGGCCGAGGAAGGAGGAAGCGGGTATCGGCAGGTTCGAGCGGTAGAGGGACTTGAGGGGAGGGAAGTCGCGCTCTCCGAGCTGGTACACGCGCTCGGGGGCGGAGAGGTCCTTGAAGCGGTGCTCGCCCAGGTCACGCAGCCCGTCCGTCCCGAGGAGGGCAACGGTCGAGGCCGAGACGAGCACCTGCCCGCCGTGGCCGGCGGCGGCGATGCGGGCGGCACGATGGACGTCCTGTCCTACGTACCCTTCGTCGGTGAGGAGCGGGCTGCCGGTATGGAGGCCGATCCGCACACGGATCTGGCCGGTCGCAAGCGCCTCGGTCGCCTCTCCTGCCGCCGCGAGGGCACCGGAGGCGGTCGGGAACGCGAGGAAGAACGCGTCGCCCTGGGTGTCGACCTCGACGCCACCGTATCCCGAGCACGCCTTCCGGATGACCCGCCTGTGCTCGGCAAGAGCTTCGCCGTACCGCTCGGCGCCGAGCTCGTGCAGGAGCTTGGTCGAGCCCTCGACGTCGGTGAAGAGGAAGGTGACCGTGCCCGAGGGAAGATTCATGTGCAGCGCGGACTATCGCGCGCTCGAGCCCACGTGACAAAGGTGCAGACCGACTACGTCACGCCGGCGAGCAGGAACGCGCGCGACTCTTTCAGCATTTCGCGCGCGATCACGAGGCGCTGGATCTCGTTGGTGCCCTCGTAGATCTGCGTGATCTTCGCGTCGCGCATCATGCGCTCGACCGGGTACTCCTTGATGTAGCCGTAGCCGCCGAGGATCTGCACCGCCTCCGTCGTCACCCACATCGCCGTGTCGGTGCAGGAGAGCTTCGCCATCGCGGAGGCCTTCGTCAGCTCCGCGTCGGGTGCGCCCTCGTCGACCATGCGCCCGAAGCGGTAGAGGAGCCCACGGGCCGCCTCGCACGCTGTCTCCATGTCGGCGAGCTTGGCCGCGACGAGCTGGTGCTCGGCGATGGGCTTCCCCATCGTCTCCCGCGTGCGTGCGTACTCGAGCGCGAAGTCCGTCGCGCCCTGCGCGATGCCGAGGCCCTGCGCGGCGACTCCCGCCCGTGAGCGGTCGAGCACGCGCATCGCGATCTTGAAGCCCTCGCCCTCCTTGCCGAGAAGGTTGGTCGCCGGCACGCGGCAGCCGTCGAAGACGAGCTCGCCTGTCGTCGAGCCCGCGATCCCCATCTTCGGCTCCAGGCGCGCGACCTCGAACCCGGGGGTGTCCGCCTCGACCACGAACGCCGAGATTCCCGCGTGGCCGGCCTCGGGATCGGTCTTCGCGAAGACCGTGTAGAGGCTCGCGACCGCCGCATTCGTGATGAACCGCTTCGAGCCGTCGAGGACGTACTCACCGTCGTCACGACGTGCGGTCGTCCGCATCGCCGCCGAGTCAGAGCCGGAGCCCGCCTCGGTCAGCGCGTACGCGGCGAGCCATTCGCCCGAGGCGAGCTTCGGGAGGTAGCGCTCCTTCGGCTCCTCGTCGCCGGCGAGCTTGAGCGCGAGCGAGCCGAGCTCCTGCACGGCGAGGATCAGCCCGCTCGTCGCGCAGACCTTGGAGACCTCCTCGATCGCGACGAGGGAGAGGAGCGTCCCGGTTCCCGCGCCGCCGTAGCGCTCCTCGAAGAAGAGCCCGAAGATGCCGTGCTCGCGGTAGAGCTCGACGATGTCCCAAGGGAACTCGTGCGAGGCGTCGATCTCGGCTGCACGCGGTGCGATGCGGTCGCGCGCGAGCGTTCGGACGAGCTCGCGGATCTCGAGCTGGTCGTCGGAGAGCGGCTCCCAGGGCACGGTCTGAGCCTACCGCCCACTTCGCGAACGAGCTATCCAGGCTGCCAGCAGACGGCTTCGGCGTTGTTGCCGTCCGGGTCTTGGACGAAGGCGGCGTAGTACGTCGGGTGGTAGTGCTCGCGAATGCCGGGCGGGCCGTTGTCGGTGCCGCCGGCGGCCATCGCCGCCGCGTAGAAGGCATCCACCGTCGCGTGGTCCTCGGCCTCGAAGGCCACGTGCGCGGCATGGTCCACGTGCTCGCCGACTCGGATTGCGAACCTGGGCCGCCCTGGACCAAACGCGACCATTCCCTCGATCTCGAACGCGAGCCCGTAGCCGAGCGGCGCGAGGGCTTGCTCGTAGAAGCGGCGGCTCCGGTCGAGGTCGCTCACGTAGAAGGCGACGTGGTCGATCATCTCGACTCCTCTCCCTCGTCGTTACAGTCGCCGAGCATGATCATCGAAAACGGCGTCATCCGCACGATGGACGCGTCGCTTCCGATCGTGAGGGCGCTCGCGATCGCCGGCGACCGTATCGCCGGTGGGGTCGGGACGCACGAGACGGCGCTCCCGACACCGGATGCCGTCGACCTCGGCGGCCGCTGCGCGCTTCCGGGATTCACGGACTCGCACGTCCACTTCCCGACCTGGTCCCTGGGACTGCGCGACCTGAGCCTGGACGGCGTCAGGTCGCTCGTGGAAGCGCTCGACCGGGTGCGCCAACACCCCGGACAGGGAGCATGGATCCGGGGTCAGGGCTGGCGTTCTGCCGACTGGGAGGCCGAGCCGACGAAGGAAGCGCTGGACGACGTGACGGGGAGCACACCCGCAGCGCTCTGGGCGAAGGACCTCCATTCGCTCTGGTTGAACTCTGCGGCGCTGGCGCTGGCGGGCGGCGATCTCGAGGTCGAGGGCGGCGTCGTTGAGCGCGACGAGCGAGGCGAGCCGACCGGAGTCCTCCGGGAGGAGGCGGCCTGGCGATTCCGCGAGCGGTTTCCATCGGTCTCGGAGGACGAGTGGCTCGAGGTCACGCGCGCCGGGGTCAAGCTTGCGTCGAGCCGGGGCGTGACCGCAGTCCACGACAAGGACGGCTGGGTCGGCGCTCCCGAGATCTTTCAGCGTCTCCGCGAGCGGGACGGGCTCACGCTCCGCGTCTGGCAGTCGCTGCCATGGAAGAGGCTGCCCGAGCTCGAGGCGCTGGGGCTCCGCTCGGGATTCGGCGACGAGTTCCTGCGGCTCGGCTACCTGAAGGTCTTCATGGACGGGACGCTCGGCTCGCGGACCGCGTGGATGCTCGACGGCTCCGGCGTGCGGATCACGAGCGGGGAAGAGCTCGCGGAGATCGTTCGGCGGGCGGCGCGGGCAGGGTGGCCGGTGGGCGTGCACGCGATCGGCGACCGGGCGAACCGCGAGGCGCTCGATGCCTTCGAGGCGACGCGCGCCGAATGGGAGCCGCTCGGGCTTCGGCACCGCGTCGAGCATGCTCAATGCCTCGCGCCGGAAGATCTCCCCCGCTTCGCCGGGCTGGGCGTCGCCTGCTCGGTCCAGTTCTCCCATGCGCCCTCGGACCGCGATCTCGCAGACCGCTTCTGGGCCGAGCGAGTCGAGGGCTCGTACGCCTACCGCTCGCTGCGCGAGTCCGGAGCTGTCCTCGCCAACGGCTCCGACGCGCCGATCGAGGAGCTCGATCCGCTCGCCGGCATCCGCGCGGCGGTCCTCCGCACGATCGACGAGCGGCCCGGGTGGCGGACGGAGGAGGCGCTGACGGTCGAGGACGCGCTGCACGCCACCACCGTCGCTCCGGCGTGGCTCGCGTACGACGAGCGCAGGCGGGGAAAGCTCCTTCCGGGCTACCTCGCCGACCTCGTCGTCCTGTCGCGCGACCCAGTCGAGTGCCCGCCCGAGGAGCTCGAGACGGTCGAGGTTGTCTCGACCATGGTCGGCGGCCGCTGGGTGCACAACCCCCCGCCGTGGGACTGACTCGGCGCTCTTCCTTGACTCTATGCCATCACTTTCGCCACTATGATGGCATGATCCGAATGCAGATCCAGTTCACGGAGGAACAGGCGGCCGAGCTTCGCCGGAGGGCTCGCGCCGGCGGGACGTCGATCTCGGCGCTTGTCCGCGGCGCGGTCGACAACGAGCTGGCGCAACGCACGAGCATGGACGACGCGTGGGAGCGCGCGCTCGCCGCCATCGGAAGCGGTCACGGCGACGGCTCGAACGTCTCGGAATACCACGACGACTACCTCGCTGACGCCTACGCGGAAGATTGACCGTCTTCGTCGACAGCTCCGCTCTGTACGGGGTTCTTGACGACGTCGACCCAAATCACGCCAAGTTGGCCGAGGCGCTCCGAGAGCTGCGAGGCCATTCGCTGCTCACGCACAACTATGTCGTGGTCGAGAGCGCGACGCTCGTTCGCCGCCGGCTCGGCGCAACGCTCGCTCGCCGCCTGCTCCTCGACATCCTGGGGCCGGTCGAGGTCGTGTGGGTCGAGGAGTCGATCCACCGCGCCGCGATCAGCGCCTTCCTCGCGTCCGAAGCGAATCGCCCGTCACTTGTCGACTTCACGAGCTTCGAAGTCATGCGTCTCCGCGGTGTGACGCAGGCGCTCGCCGTGGACAGGGATTTCGCGGACGCGGGATTCGAGGTGCTCCCGAGCGCGTGACGGCGTCCGGCGCCATCGAGCCGCAAGAAGGGCGCCGCCTGTTCGGAGGAGACCCGCACGGCTACGACGCGGGGCGTCCCGGGCATCCCGAGCGGGTCTACGAGGTGCTCGTCGAGCGGTGTGGACTGGGCCCCGGTAGGACCGTGGTCGAGATCGGAGCAGGCACAGGTCAGGCGACTCGCCGGTTGCTGGAGCTGGGCGCCGGCTCGTTCATCGCGATCGAGCCCGATCCGTCGCTAGCCGCTTTCCTCTCCGAGGCATTCGGTCGAAGGGTCGACGTGCGGATCGTCGCACTGGAGGACGCAGAGCTGCCGGCGACATCGGTCGACCTGGGCGTCGCCGCGTCGTCATTCCACTGGGTCGAGGAGGAGGTCGGCCTGGCGAAGGTCTTCGGGGCACTGCGGCCAGGAGGATCATGGGCGATGTGGTGGACGCTCTTCGGAGACGACAGCCGACCCGACCCCTTCCGCGACGCCGTCGATCCGATCCTCGGCGATCTGCCGACGAGTCCGTGCGAGGGTCGTCAGGGAAGGCCGCGCTTCGGCCTCGACGTCGACGCCCGCGCGGCAGCTCTCGCAGCCGCCGGCTTCGACTCCTTCCGGCACGAGCTGATCCCGTGGAATTTCGAGTGGGACGCGGCAGGCATCCGAGCGCTCTACGCGACGTTCTCTCCCATCGCGCGGCTCGAGGACCAACGCCGAGAGGCCATACTCGACAGCGTCGGCCGCGTCGCCCAGCTCGAGTTCGGGGGCAGGGTGCGACGGCCTCTTCTCACCACCCTGTACACCGCACGCCGCCCCGCGTAAGACGCCGCTTCTGCCCGTAAACTGAGCCCGTGGCCTCCCGCACGATGCTCCCTGTACACGAAGCGCCGACCTGCTCGGTCGCGGGCGCTGCCGAGATCGTGGGCTCGAAGTGGACGGTGCTCATCGTCCACGACCTCTCCGAGGGTCCGCGGCGCTTTACGGAGCTCGAGCGCTCGTGCGCGGGGATCAGCCCGCGCACGCTCGCTGAACGGCTCCGCTGGCTCGAGTCAGAGGAGATCGTCGTCCGCCGCAGCTACCCGGAGTCGCCGCCGCGCGTCGAGTACGCGCTGACCCCGAAAGGCGAGGCGCTCCTCCCGATCGTGCACGAGATGCGCCGCTTCGGCCACGAGTGGCTCGGCTGCGGCGTCCATCAGACCTGACCGCACGTCAGCCCGTGAGCACGCGGGCCAGCAGCCGATCGCGCACGCGCGTCGGCAGACGCTCGACCCACGCGCGGAGATGGGCGTCTCGGCCGACGAGATACCGCGCCTTCGGCCGCCGGGCCGTGAGGGCGTGCTCGACGGCCTTCGCGACCTCGTCCGGATCGGCGCCGGGACCACGGGCGAGGGCAACCTTCCGGAAATTGGCCATCGCGGCTTTATAGAGCTCGTCGCCTTCCCTGGGGAACTTCTCGCGGAGCTCGTCCGCCCGCGCCGCGCCCTTCGTCCAGATCGACGTCCTGAAGCTCGCCGGCTCGACGATCGAGACCGCGATCCCCCAGGGCCGGAGCTCAACGCGGAGCGAGTCGGCCACCCCCTCGAGTGCGTGTTTCGAAGCCGCGTACGGCCCGAGGAACGGGAGGGCGCTGCGCCCTCCGATCGAGCCCATCAGGACGATCCGCCCGCCCGCTCGCCGGAGAGCCGGCAGGAACGCCTGCGCCACCGCAATCTGCCCGACGACGTTCACCTCCAGCTGGCGGCGCAGCTCGTCGAGCGGAACGAGCTCGAGCGGGACCGCGATGGCGATGCCCGCGTTGTCGACGAGCCCGTCCAGCGCGGGTCCGGCGCGCTCGGCCGCGGCCGCGATCTGCGCGGCGTTCGTGACGTCGAGCTCCAGCGGCTCGATCCCCCGCCGCCCGAGAGCCTCCGCGTCCTGCGGCGTGCGAACGCCGCCGTAAACTTGCCAGCCGGCCGCGGCAAGACGCAGCGCACAGGCCTCTCCGATTCCCGACGACGCGCCGGTGACGACGACTGTCCGACCCATGGCGCCGATCGTCCCACCAGGCGGCCGCCTCGGCAACCGGCGGTAGGGGCGAGGCATGCCTCGCCCTAATCGGCGAGGCCCTTCGCGCGGAGCTCCTCGAGCGCACGCTCGGACTTCTCGAGCTCCGTAAACCCCATCCCCTCGAGGATGCGCACTGTCTTTGTGAACTGGATGTCGCGGTAGTCCACGACCTGCCAGTGGTTGCCCCACGGGTCGAGGAAGTCGTGGCCGCCGATCATCTGCGCGCCGGCATCACGCGCCCGCCGCACGGTCTCCTCGCGGTCGTCCACGACGAGCCCGATGTGGCGGCCCCGGTCGGGTGATTGCGTGCGGCCGGACTCGAGGGCGATGAACTGGTCCCCCAGATCCACGAACGCCATTCCGCCGCCGCGGCCCCGAAGACGCACGTCGTCGAAGATCCGCCCAAGGAACACGAGCGCCTCGTCGACGTCGCCGACCTCGACCGCGACATGGTTGATCCCGACGAGCCTGGGCACGATCGCAGGGTATCCCCCGCGAACCTCCTGAGCGGCGCCGGGCCTGGCCCGCTCGACGAAGACCGCCCGGGCGAGCCTGGGCGGCCTCCGACGACAAGCTTCTGGGAGCCTGTCTACGAGACTATGCGGTCGCGTTCGCCCATAGCGGTCCGTGCAGCCGCGGCGGGTTCGAGCTGACGTAGAGGGTGCCGCCCATGTCGCAGGGGAAACGGCAGAACCACGGAAACCATCCGTGCCGCGCCGTGAACCGGACGACCGTCTTGCTCGGATGGATCGGCGAGCCGGGCACGACGACCTGCTCCACGCCCAGTCCGGGCGCGCTGAACGTATGCGCGTGGCGGGCGTAGTTGACGATCGTCAGGACGACTCGACCCGGTCGCAGGAGCAGCTTTGGTCCAGCCATTTGATCACTGTCGTTCAGCACCGTGAGCGTCAGGTGCTGCGGCGGCGTCGTCGCTACGGGGGGAGAAGCTTCAACTCGGCGGTCCGCAAAGAAGGCGAGAGCCCACACCGCCACCACTGACGCGGTCACGCCGAGAAGCACCATGAGCGCTTTCATCGGGCCAGCCTCCTTATGTATGCGCACAGCCTCCATCCATCCGAGAGCGGCCCGCATCGGAGGAACTACTGATCGGGGTTGCTCGAAAGGCGGTATCTACCGCGCACCGCTCTGACCGATTGACCGACGCGACTTACTCCGGCTCGGCCCACACGCCGGCGAGCTCGACGATCGTCGCCGCCGCGGCGGCCATGTCCTGCACGCTGGCCCACTCGCGCACCGAGTGGTACTCCTGCCCGCCGGTGAAGAGGTTCGGAGTCGGTAGCCCTTGCGAAGACAGGACCGCCCCGTCCGTTCCGCCGCGCGTGATCGCGAGCTTCGGCTCCACACCCACGCGCCGGATCGCCTCCAGCGCGGCCTCGACGACCCGCGGATTCTGCTCGATGTAAGGGCGCATGTTGCGGTACGAGTCGCGCACCTCGATGTCGACCTTCGCGCGGGGCTCCCTCGCCGCGACCTGTTCGGCGAGGTCGTGGAGGAGCTCCACGTGCTCGTCCAGGAGGTCGTCGTCGTGGTCGCGGGCAATGAAGTCGACGATCGCCTCCTCCGCGTTGCCGGAGATCCGATGCGGGTGCACGTATCCCTCACGCGCCTCGGTCGTCTCCGGGGAGAGCCGGTCCTTGGGCAACGACTCCACGAGCTCCGATGCGAGCTTGACGGCGTTCACGAGCTTTGCCTTCGCCGTGCCGGGATGGACCGAGGAACCGTGGATCGTCACTCGCACGGACTTGGCGGAGAAGGTCTCGATCTCGAGCTCTCCGAGGCCGGAGCCGTCCAGCGTGTACGCGACGTCGGCGCCGAAGTCGTCGAGGTCGAAGTCTTCCGCACCGCGGCCCACCTCCTCGTCGACCGTGAAGGCGACGCGGATAGCCGCCCGCAGCCGTTCAGGATGGCGGGCGAGGTACGCGACTGCCGCCATGATCTCGGAGACCCCTGCCTTGTCGTCGGCGCCGAGGAGCGTCGTGCCGTCGCTCGTCACGATGTCGTGTCCCACTCGGTCCGCAAGCGCGGGAAGCTGTTCCGGGTCCAGCACCTGCCGCGGGTCCCCGGGAAGCTCGATCGGGCTGCCGTCCCAGGCCGAGTGCACGATCGGAGAGACCCCCGCGCCCACGACGTCAGGCGTCGTATCGACGTGCGCGATGAGGCCGACCACCGGGCCGTCACCGGTTGCGGGCAGGCTCGCGAAGACGGCCGAGCCCTCGGTCAGCCTCGCATCCTCGAGGCCGAGCGCCCGAAGCTCCTCGATCAGCAGCCGCGAGAGGTCGAGCTGCTTCTCCGTGCTCGGCCGCTGCGCAACGCGATAGGCGGCCTGCGTGTCGATCTGGACGTAGCGCAGGAACCGATCGAGCACGTCGCCCGCGAGCTCCTCCGCGAGCGGGCTCGCAAAGCGTGCGCTAGCCAAGCTCTCCGAGGCGACGAAAGACCTCGCGCATCGTCGCGACGCCCAGCTCCAGCGCCTCCTCGGGCACGTTCTCGTTCGGCGCGTGGACGTTGGCCTCGCTCTCGACGCCGAAGCCCGTCGCGAGAGTGGGCAGCCCTCGCGCCACGAGCCCCGCATAGATCGGAAGCGTGCCGCCGGATCGAACGAGCAAAGGACGCGCACCGACGACCTGCTCGAACGCGTCGGCCGCAAGGCGGATCGCCGGCGACCCGGTCGGCGTCACGGCGGGACGGCTGCCGCTGCCGTTGAGGACGATCTCGAGCTCGGCTCCCTCGGGCACGGCGTCGCGAACCAGGCGCTCGAACATCTGCCGGATCTCGTCCGGGTCCTGGCCTGGGGCGAGGCGGATCGACACGTTGGCACGCGCCTCGACCGGGAGGACCGTTTTCACGAGGTCCGGCGAGCCGCTCGCGAACCCGTTCACGTCCAGCGACGTGTCGGCGAACGTGTGGAGGTAGAACTCCTCGGCAGCACCCGCCCCGATGGAAGCCGCCCCGTAGTGCGCGAGCTGGTCGGCACCGGGCGGAAGCTGAGCCCAGGCAGCGAGCTCCGCTTCGGACGGCGGGGTGACGCCAGCGCGGAGCGGATCCGGGAGACGTCCGTCGGCGCGCGGGAGGACTCCGGCGAGCGCCGCGATGAGCGCGTGGGCGGCGTTGAGAGCCGCTCCTCCGAACATGCCGGAGTGCATGTCCGTCGTCCCGGTACGAAGCCGCAGGTGGAAGTAGAGCATCCCCCGGACCCCGACGTAGAACACCGGCTGGTCGCGCCTGACCATAGCGCCGTCGAGGATCAGAGCCGCGTCCGCCCCACGCTCGTCCTGCTCAAGCCATCGTACGATCGAATCGCCCCCGACCTCCTCCTCACCGTCGAATGCCAGGCGGACGTTGACCGGCAGTTGGCCTACCGCTGCGAGCTGCGCCGCTGCCTCGAGCAGGAGGAACAGGTTCCCCTTGTCGTCGGCGACGCCGCGCGCGTACAGGTTGCCGTCGCGGCGCGTCAGCTCGAAGGGCGGCGACTCCCAGAGCTCCAGCGGGTCGGGCGGCTGCACGTCGAAGTGGGCGTAGCAGAGCACCGTCGGGGACGACTCCGGCCGCTCGGAGGCTTGCAGCTCCCCGATCACGAGCGGGTGTCGCTCCGTCTCGACGAGCTCCGCATCTCCCCCACCGCTCAGGATCCTGTCTCGAACCCACTCCCCTGCCGCGCGTACGTCCCCTGCATGGTCGGAGTCGGCGCTGACCGACGGGATCGCGATCAGCTCGAAAAGGTCATCGAGCAGCTCGTCACGGGACGGCGTCACGGCCGCTGAGTCTAGACAGAGTCGAGAATCGGATATGCGCTTCGCACATCGAGGCAGTCTGCGGCGAAGAGCGCGACGCCGAGATCGCCCGTCCAGAGCGAGTAGCGGCCGCGGCCGCGCTCGGCGCGCAAGCGTCGGGCCTGGCCGAGCGCGTGGACGGCGAAGCGCCGAGCCCGCTCCAGCCAGCGCTCGTCGCCTGTGCGTGCGAAGACCTTGAGGAACGCGTAGCCGTTTCCGGCCGTGCCGTGGCAGATGGACGGGCCCTTCTCGAGGTTCGGCGGACCCGCACGCCAGGTGAGCTCTGCACCGGCGAGAAGGAGCTCCTCGTCGAGGTAGTCGGCCGCGGCGATGACGATTCCGGGTGCGCCCGCGCACCACTGGACCCGGATCTGGCCGTCCGGCCCAGGGAGTTCCAGGCGTTCGCGGGGAGGCCAGTTCGCAAGGCGGTCTTCGACGAACGCCGTCCGCTCGAGCAGTCGAGCCGTGTCACGTACGAGCGTGCGGCGTCGCTCGCCGTCGAGGAGCGGCAGAAGCGCCTGGACGTTGCCGACCAGCCCGTGCGGCGGCGTCAGGCTGCGCAGCACCTGACCGTACAGACGTTGCACCCATAAGCCGTCGCCTTCGCGTCGTGCAAGGAGCGCTTCTGCGCTCTCGTGCCAGGCCGCGCGCCACCGCTCGTCGCTCGTCCACTCGAGCATCCGCTGTGCGGCGATCAGCGTTCCCGGTGTTCCCCACATCACCTCTTCGGCCTCGTTCTCGACATTCGCGCGCACCCTCGCGTAGAGATCGTCGGCGAGCGCGGCGCTCGGCGCGAGCCGCAGGCGACGAGAAGGATCCCGCTCTCCCCGGTGAGGAGTGCCGACTCGGGCGGCTGGGGAAGCTTCATGCCCTTCATCAGGTCGGGCCTCGCGCGAAAGAGCTCGAGCGTCGCGACGGCGAGCGCGGGAAGATCGAGCCGCG
>JAHEXT010000062.1 GCA_023251945.1 Actinomycetes bacterium | reverse complement strand
CGCATGTCGGCCGGCCCCGCCCGCGCGTTCGGTCTGGCGGAGCCCCGGATCGAGGTCGGTGCCCGGGCGAATGTCGTCGTCCTCGACCTGGATGCCGAGTGGCCGGTGACCGAGGACGGCTTCCGCTCGCTCTCCGCGAACTCGTGGCTTCTCGGCGAGACGCTTCACGGACGCGTGGTACGGACGATCGCGGACGGACGGGAGGTCTTTGCGCTGTGACCTCGGGCTATCTCCTCCTCGAGGACGGGACGGTGTTCCGCGGGCGCTCCGTGGGCGGCGACGGAGCCGCATTCGGGGAGGCCGTCTTCACGACTGCGATGACGGGCTATCAGGAGACGGTGACCGACCCGAGCTACGCGGAGCAACTCGTCTGCTTCACGGCGCCGATGGTTGGCAACTACGGAGTCGCCGACGAGCGCGGCGAGTCCGAGCGTCCGCACGCGAAGGCCGCGGTGATGCGGCAGCTCGGGGGCCGGGAGTGGGCGGAATGGCTCACTGCGCGCGGGATCGTGGGGCTCGAGGAGATCGACACCCGTGCGCTCGTCCTTCGACTCCGGGATGCGGGGGCGATGCGCGCCGTCGCCGTCGCCGACGAGACCGAGCTCTCGGTGGAGGACGCTCTCGCGGCCGTGCAGGGACAGCCGCTGATGGAAGGGCAGGCACTCGTCGCCGACGTCTCGACCCCCGAGCCATACGTCTTCAGCGAGTCGGGTCCGACCCGGGTCGCCGTCGTGGACTACGGGACGAAGCGGTCGATCCTGCGCCGCCTCGCCCTGGCGGGCGCGGCGGTGACCGTCTTCCCGCACACGGCGCAGCCCGACGAGCTTGCCTCGTTCGACGGGGTCGTCCTCTCGAACGGGCCCGGCGATCCCGAGCCGCTCCACGCCGAGGTCGAAACGGTTCGCGAGCTCCTCGGACGCGCGCCGATCCTCGGGATCTGCCTCGGCCACCAACTTCTCGGGCTTGCGACCGGGCACGGTACGTTCAAGCTGCCGTTCGGCCACCGCGGAGCGAACCATCCCGTGCTCGACCGACGCACGGGGCGCGTGCTCGTCACGAGCCAGAACCACGGTTTCGCGGTGGAGCCCTCGGACGCCGGGGAGGCGACCCACGTCTCGCTCTACGACGGAACCGTGGAGGGGTTCGACTTCTCGGAGCTGCACGCGCGTTCGGTGCAGTTCCACCCCGAAGCGGGCCCGGGCCCGCACGACGCGTGGCCGATCCTGGAGAGCTGGGTCGGGGAGCTCGCGAAGCGCTGATGCCGGCCCGCCGCGACATATCCTCCGTGTGCGTCATCGGCTCCGGCCCGATCGTGATCGGTCAGGCGTGCGAGTTCGACTACGCGGGCTGCCAGGCGCTCAAGGTACTGCGTGAGGACGAGTATCGGACGATCGTCGTCAACTCGAACCCGGCGACGATCATGACCGACCCGGGCTTCGCCGACCGCACGTACATCGAGCCGCTCGACCTCGAAGGGGTCGCCTCGGTCTTGGAACGCGAGCGGCCGGACGCCCTTCTGCCGACGCTCGGCGGCCAGACCGCGCTCAACCTGGCCGTGGCGCTCGCGGAGGGCGGAGTCCTGGAAGAGCTCGATGTCGAGTTGATCGGAGCGCCGGTGGAGGTGATCCGGCGCGCAGAAGACCGGGAGGAGTTCCGCGAAGCCGTGCGGCGCTGCGGTCTCAAGGTGCCGGCTTCGCGGATCGTGACCTCGCTCGACCAGCTTGCGGACGTCTCCCTGCCGGCGGTCGTCCGGCCCGCTTTTACCCTCGGCGGCCACGGAGGAGGCTTCGCCGAAGATTCAGACTCACTGCGGCGCCAGGTCGAACGAGGCCTCTCGGAGTCGCCGATCGGGCAGGTGCTCGTCGAGGAGTCGGTGCGGGGCTGGGACGAGTTCGAGCTCGAGGTGATCCGGGATCGCGTGGACAACGTCGTCGTCGTGTGCTCGATCGAGAACCTCGACCCAATGGGGATCCACACCGGGGACTCGGTCACGGTCGCCCCTCAGATGACGCTCTCGGACGAGGCCTACCAGGAGCTCCGCGATGCCGCCGCGGCTGTCATCCGGGCCGTCGGTGTCGAGACGGGAGGGTCGAACATCCAGTTCGCACGCAGGCGCGAGTCCGGCGAGCTGCGCGTCATCGAGATGAACCCGCGCGTGTCGCGCTCCTCCGCGCTCGCGTCCAAGGCGACCGGGTACCCGATCGCGAAGGTGGCGGCCAAGCTTGCCGTCGGCTACACGCTCGACGAGATCCCGAACGACCTCACGAAGACGACTCCCGCGAGCTTCGAGCCGACGCTCGACTACGTCGTGGTCAAGTTCCCGCGCTTCGCCTTCGAGAAGTTTCCCGGTGCCGACCGGACGCTCGGGACGCAGATGAAGTCGGTCGGCGAGGCGATGGGAATCGGGCGTACGTTCACGGAGGCGTTCCTCAAGGCCTACGGCTCCCGGGAGCTCGATCCAGGCTCTCCCACTCCATGGGAGAGCCTGGAGGACGCCGATCTTCCGGCTGGACTTCACCCGTGGTTCCGAGCCGAGATAGCCCGGGCGAGAAAGGAGCTCGTGTCGGGTGATCTCCTGCGGGCCAAGCGCGCGGGCTGGGGCGACGACTCGATCGGCGCGACCATGGACCTCACCGGGGAGGAGATCCGTCGCCTGCGCCACGAGCTGGGAATCCGGCCGGCGTACCGCCGCGTCGACTCCTGCGCGGGCGAGGTCGAGGCGGGCTCGAGCTACTTCTACTCGACCTGGGGTGAGGAGGACGAAGCCCTCCCGCGCGACGGCAAGCCACGCGTCGTGATCATCGGCTCGGGGCCGAACCGGATCGGTCAGGGGATCGAGTTCGACTACTGCTGCGTGCATGCGGCGCAGACGTTCCGTGGACTCGGCTACGAGGCGGTCATGGTCAACTGCAACCCGGAGACCGTCTCCACCGACTACGACACCTCCGACCGGCTGTACTTCGAGCCGCTCTCGCCGGAGGAGGTGCTCGCAGTCTGCGACCGCGAGCAGCCCGTCGGCGTCGTGACGCAGTTCGGGGGCCAGACGCCGCTCAGGCTCGCGCGCTCGATCGAGGAGGCTGGTTACCGGATTCTCGGCACTCCGCACGCGGCGATCGATCTCGCCGAGGACCGGGAGAGGTTCGGGTCGCTCGCACGCGACCTCGGCATCCGCTGCCCACCCTGGGCCACCGTGGCCGGCGCGGAGGAGGCGCTTGCCGCCGCAGACGAGATCGGCTATCCCGTGCTCGTCCGTCCCTCGTACGTGCTCGGCGGTCGCGCGATGCGGATCTGTTACGAGGACGCGGAGCTCGAGGAGGCCATGGCTGCAGTGCACGGCCCCGCTGGTTCTCGCGCGTCCGGAATCCGCGCGTCAGCGGATTCCGGACTTGCGCAGGAGTCCGTGCTCCTCGATCGCTTCGTGGAGCACGCGATCGAGCTCGACGTGGACGCGCTCTGCGACGGTGAGGAGCTGTACATCGGGGCGGTCATGCAGCACGTGGAGGAGGCGGGAGTTCACTCCGGCGACTCGGCGTGCGTTCTTCCCGCGCCCTCGCTCACGCTTGCGGCTGCGCTCGAGGTCGAGCACGTGGTCAAGCGGCTCGGGCCCGCGCTCGGCGTCGTCGGGCTCCTGAACGTCCAACTCGCGATCGCGGAAGGCATCGTGTACGTCCTCGAGGTGAACCCCCGAGCGTCACGCACGGTGCCCTTTGCCAGCAAGGCGATCGGGATCAACCTCGTGGATGCCGCGTGCCGACTCGCCGCCGGGCAGACCCTGCAGGACCTCGCGCTTCCGACGCCGCGGCCTGCACAGGTGAGCGTCAAGGCGGCTGTGTTGCCGTTTGCGCGGTTCCCGGGGGCGGACCCCGTCCTCGGACCGGAGATGCGGTCGACGGGTGAGGTCATGGCGAGCGCCGCAGACCTGCCGACCGCGCTCGCGAAGGCGGAGCGGGCAGCGGGGCGACCGTTGCCGACCTCCGGGACGGCCTTCCTCTCCGTGCGGAACGAGGACAAGCCCGCGGCCGTCGCGGTTGCGGCGGCGCTGGCGGGTCTCGGGTTCCGAATCGTGGCGACCGAAGGCACCGCGCGAACGCTCGCCGCGGCCGGGCTCGAGGTGGAGGAGGTCGCGAAGGTCACGGACTCGGGCATCGGCGAGCCGACGGTCGTCGATCTCGTCCGGCGCGGACGCTGCGACATCGTCGTGAACACGCCCCAGGGAAGCGGCGCCCGCGCCGACGGCTACCTGATTCGGGAGGCCGCACTCGTCGCGCGCGTCCCGTGTGTGACCACGATCTCCGGCGCGGCCGCCGCCGTCCACGCGATCGCGAACGCCCGCGCGGAGGCAGCACTCTCGCTCCAGGAACGAATCGGGTCCGAGGTCTGAATGCCGGGTAGCGGTCTGGTACTCGGCCGTGCAAGGCGCGAGCGGCTACAAGTCGGCGAGTCCGAGACAGTCGGGCCGTACACCTTGCTCCGGCTCGAGCGAGGGAGCCTTGATCCCGGGATCCCAGGCCAGTTCTTCATGCTCGAGGCACCTGGAAGGGTTCTCCCGCGGCCAATGAGCCTCTGCCAGGCGCCGCCGGGTGAGCTTGCGTTCCTCATCGAGCCGGTCGGCCCCGGCACACGAGCGCTCTGCGCGCTCGAGGAGCGTGACGCGATCCACGTGCTCGGGCCCCTCGGGAACGGCTTCGACCTCGACGTCGAGCGGCCGCTCCTCGTCGCGGGCGGAATCGGGATCGCACCCATGCCGTATCTCTCCGACGCGCTCGGGTCGCCCCCGGCGATCCTCGGCTTCCGGAGCGAGCGCCATGCGGAGGCCGCGGTGCTCCTCACCGACGCCGAGGTCGTCGTGGAGCCGCGCCTCGTGACCGAGCTTCTCCCCGAGGATCCGGGCGACGTCCTCGCGTGCGGCCCGGAGCCGATGCTCGAAGCGATTCGTGCGCTCGTGCCGCGTACGCAGCTCGCGTGGGAAGCGCCCATGGCGTGTGGCTACGGAGCCTGTTACGGGTGCGTCGTCGAGGTCGACGGGCACTACGAGCGCCTCTGCATCGCCGGGCCCGTGTTGCGGGAGGCTGCATGACCGTCCCGATTCTGAACGCGAGTGGCTGTCTCGACGCGCTGGTCGCGCCCGAGGTCGCCCGGAGTCTCGACGCCTTCGTGACGAAGACCGTAACGCCGCTCCCGAGAGAGGGGAATCCTCCACCGCGGATCGCGGAGACGGAGCACGGAATGCTCAACTCGATCGGCCTCCAGAACCCCGGTGTCGACGGCTTTCTCGAGCATCACCTGCCGAAGCTCGCGAGCCTCGAGGTACCGATCTGGGTGTCCGTCGGGGGGTTCAGCGCTGGCGATTTCGCACAGGTCTGCTCAGCCCTCGACAGTTGCGACGACGTCGCAACTGTCGAACTGAATCTGTCCTGCCCGAACGTCGAGGAGGCGCCGGAGACGTCCGCCGAGCTCGTCGCGGCCGCGCGAGGGGCGACGAGCAAGGTGCTCTACGCGAAGCTGTCGCCCGCGACTTCCGATGTCGCGGAGAGCGCCCGTGCAGTGGCCGACGCCGGGGCGGACGGCCTCTCGCTCGTGAACACGATTCGCGGCCTCCAGCTCGACGCGGACACGCTTCGTCCGCAAATCGCGAACGGGCCCGGCGGCTACTCCGGGCCCGCCCTCCGGCCGATCGCTCTCGCCTGTGTGTACGCGTGTGCCGCGGCGGTGGATCTTCCGATCGTGGGGATGGGCGGTGTTACGTGTGGACGCGACGCTCTCGACCTCGTGTCAGCCGGCGCCAGCGCCGTCGCTCTCGGCACGCTCCTCTTCTCCGACCCCGAAGCGCCGGCCCGGGTACGTGCCGAGCTGGAGGCCGAGGTCAGACGGCGCGGGCAGGGATTCGCGGCCGGGCTGAGGGGCGCGGCGCACGGTTCGACCATGTCCCGCCCGGCGTCGGCAGAGTAGACAACGCAAAAAGCCCTGCAAAAAGGCCAAAATGTTCCTGCTTGACCCGGAGACCAGGCTTGGTAGACTCGACCGGCTCATGGTCACGTCGAAGACGCACGCCCAGGCGCCTGCCCGCTCCCTCGACCAGCGGATGGAGGCGCTCCAGCGGGCGAACGACGTGCGAGTCCGTCGCGCACAGCTGAAGCGGGACCTGAAAGCGGGACGGGAGCACATCGAGGCGATCCTTCTCGACCCGCCGGGGTTCGTCTCCACGGCGAAGGTCTTCGACATGCTGATGGCCGTCCCGAAGTTCGGGCGCGTGAAGGCGGCGCGGCTCCTCAACCAATGCCGCATCAGCCAGTCCAAGACGGTCGGTGGCCTCTCCGAGCGGCAGCGCACGGAGCTCGTCGACCTTTTCAACCACCGTTCGTAGAGGTTGGCCCTGAAGCCGGTGTTCGTCGTTACCGGCCCCTCCGGTGCCGGCAAGGGCACGCTCATCAATGGACTCCTCGACCTCGTCCCCGCACTGGAGGTCGCGGTTTCCGCGACGACGCGTTCCCAGCGCCGCGGAGAGGTCGACGGGCGCGAGTACTGGTTTCTCACCGACGAGGAGTTCTCGCGGCGAGCGGAGGCTGACGAGTTCCTCGAGCACGTGCCGTACGTCTCGGGTCAGCGCTACGGGACGCTCCGCTCGGAGATGGAGCGGATCTCGGCCGAGGGGCGGGTGTGCGTCCTCGAGCTCGAGCTCGAGGGAGCGCTTGCCGTGCAGCGCGACGTCGAGGGCAGCGTGACCATCTTCATCGCCGCGGACGTGCCGGAGCTCGAGCGGCGGTTGCGGGAGCGGGCGACCGAGAGCACCGGGGAGATCGGCGAGCGGATCGCACTCGCCCGCTCGCAGCTCGAGCAGGCGCACCGGTTCCGCTACATGGTGCGCAACGACGACGTCGACCGCGCGACGGCCGCCGTGGCGGCGATCGTCGAATGTGAGCTCGCTCTCGCAGGTACCATGAGCCGGCCATGATCCACCCACGTATTGACGAGCTCCTCGAAGTGGTCGACTCGCGCTACGCGCTCGTGATCGTGGCGGCCAAGCGGGCGCGCCAGATCAACAACTACCACCACCAGCTCGGTGAGGGATTGGGCTTCGAGGAGGCCCCGCCGCCCCTGATCGAGTCCCGCTCCAAGAATTACCTGACGATGGCGATGGAAGAGAT
>JAHEXT010000015.1 GCA_023251945.1 Actinomycetes bacterium | reverse complement strand
CTCCTTCGCCGGCCGCGCCGAGGAGCGCCTCCGGCAACTGCGCCCCGGCGCTTCGGCGATCTCGTCATCGATCCGCTTGGGCGCGAAGTACGCATGGGCGCGGAGATCATCGAGCTGACGCCCCTCGAGTTCGAGCTTCTCGACACGCTCTCCGAGAGCCCACACATCGCCTTCGCGCGCGGCCAGCTGCTCGAGCGAGTTTGGGGGCCGACCTGGTTCGGCGACGAGCACGTCGTCGACGTGCACATCGCCAATCTGCGTCGCAAGCTCGGGGACGATGGCCGCAATCCGCGCTACATCCGCACCGTGCGCGGCGTCGGCTACAGGATGGGCACCGGCACGTGATCCGCCGGCTACGACGGAGCTTGGCGGGAAAGCTGTTCCTCGCCCAACTCCTTGTCATCGTCGCCGGGGCGACGACGCTCGCCCTCGTCGCGCTCGCGATCGCACCCGGCCTCTTCCGCGGGCACGTGCGCGACGCCCTCGGCGTCGTCCCCGAGGATGTCGCCCGTCACCTCGACCAAGCCTTCGACGACGCCGTGCTGCTCGCCTTGGGAATCGCCATCGCGGCCGCGTCGATCACCGCTGCCGCCGTCAGCTGGTTTCTCTCCGTGCGGATCGTTCGTCCGATCGGCAGGCTGGCAGACGCAGCCGAGCGAATCGCACACGGCAGCTACGGCGAGCGGGTGCCGGTGAAGGGCTCGGACGAGCTGAGCGTCCTCGCATCAGCCTTCAACGACATGGCCGCCTCGCTCGAGTCGGCCGAGCTGCGGCGGCGACAGCTCCTCAGCGACCTCGCGCACGAGCTGCGAACCCCGCTGGCGACGATCGAGGGCTACGTGGAAGGCGTCCGCGACGGCGTCGTCCCGGCTTCCGCGGAGACATGGTCAGTGCTGGAAGGCGAGACGAGCCGGCTGGGCCGGCTGGTTGCGGACCTCCAGAAGGTCTCCCGCGCCGAGGAGCGCCAGCTCGACCTTCACCTGGAGTCGGTCACCGCCTCCTCGGTCGTCGCAGCTGCCGTCAAGGCGGCCGGTCCGGCGTACACGGCCAAAGGTGTCGTCCTCGAGACATCGGTTGCCGAGCGCCTCCCGAAGCTCGTCGTCGATCCGGACCGGATCGGAGAGGTGTTCACGAACCTACTCGACAATGCGCTACGCCACACACCGCCGGGCGGGCACGTGGAGGTGCAGGTCGAGCGCCTCGACGACGAGGTCCGGCTCAGCGTCGGTGACACCGGCGAGGGGATCGCGCCCGAGCACGTCGCCCGCGTTTTCGAGCGCTTTTATCGCGTGGACAGCGGCCGGACGCGCGACCGTGGCGGCAGCGGTATCGGTCTCGCGATCGCACGCGCGCTCGTCGAGGCCCACGGTGGCACGATCCACGCCGAGAGCAACGGCCTCGGTGCCGGCGCCCGCTTCGTCGTGACGCTCCCGGCACCGGCCGGCGGTCGTTGAGCGAGTCCGAGCCGACGAGTAAGGTTGCGGGCGTGGCGAAGAAGATGGCGCCCGAGGTTGCCGAAGTCCTCATTGTTTTCCTCATGCTCGGCCTCGCGTTCGTCGGGGCCGTAGCGGGTTTCCTCGTCGGCCGCGGATCGGCGGAGTCCGCGACCATCGCCGCTACCGCACCCACGGGGCACAGCGGAGCGGGACTTCCGGCACATGAGTTCGGAGATCCGGTCCGGGGGGCCGCGCTCTTCGAGTCGAAGGGCTGCGCCGACTGCCACTCCTATGCAGGCAAGGGGGGCACCGACGCGCCGCCGCTCGACTATATGAGCGGTCACCTCTCTGCGCGCGAGGTGGCGGACATGTCGGGGCAGATCTGGAACCACCTGCCGGCGATGCTCGTGCACTTCAAGGAGGAGGGGCTCCCCGTCCCGACCTTCCAGGACGACCAGATGGCCGACCTGGTCGCCTACCTGCACAGCGAGTCAACCGCAGCCGCCGCACCCTAGTAGCTTGCGCAAGACCGGAATCCGCTCGCGCAGATTCCGGTCGCGCGAAGATCTCTGAAGGCGGCCGCTTCGCGGCCGCTAGGGAGGCTTGCGCGCCACTGGTGCCGCCGAGCCGAAGAGGTCGTGAAGGTCGCCGTCTTCACGAGATCTTCGGAACTTCTTCGCAGCCGCTTCGCGCGCCCGGGCGACGATGCCGCTGTAAGGAAAGGAGGTGCGCAAGATGAACGCACGGCTGCCACTCATCGGCCTTCTCGCCGTCCAAGTCATCATCGGCTTCGAGTGGTTCATGTCCGGGCTGACGAAGCTCGTCCGCGGAGGCTTTCCCTCCGGGCTCGCCGATGAGCTGACCGAGAAGTCCGAAGGCATCGGCGGCTGGTATCGCGACTTCCTCGACGACGTCGTGATCCCCAACGCGACGGGCTTCGGCTACCTGATCGAGCTCTCCGAGCTCGCGGTAGGGATCGCCCTGATCGCCGCCGCCCTGACCTGGCTTCGCGCCTGGGAGCGGATCGGCGCTGGCGGTCGGACAGCTGTCCTGGCGGTCACGATGCTCGCCGCCGCCGGCGGCATTCTCATGAATGTCGCGTTCCACCTGGCGAACGGGTCGGCCCACCCGTGGCTGATCCCGGGCGACGGTTTCGACGAGGGTGTCGACCTCGACAGCCTGATGCCCGCCATCCAACTCGTGCTCGCGGCTGTCAGTGCAGGCACCTGGCTCGGTCTACGGCGCGAGCGGCAGGCGCTGACGTTCGCGACGCCTCACAGCGCTTCGGGCGTATTGCCCTAAAGGAGGATGACGATGAACAAGATCCTGGTTGCGTACGACGGATCGGAGAGCGCGATGCGCGCTCTCCAGGAGGCGGCGAAGCTCAGTCGCAACGGCGGCACGGTGACCGTCGTCAGCGTCGCGGAAGAGCTGCCTCAGTTCGGTCGCGCCGCAGCGATGCTCGTGCCCGAGGAGCACGAAGAGCGACGGCGCGAGCTACGCGAGGCGAAGACGATGCTCGCGGAGCGAGGCGTCGCTGCCAAGGTGGTAGAGCGGCGAGGCGATGCCGCGACGATGATCCTGGACGAGGCAGAGAAGGAAGGCGTCGAGCTCATCATCATGGGCACGCGCGGTCTCGGGTCAGGGAAGCGCTGGCTGCTCGGCTCGGTGAGCACCAAGGTGCTCCACCACGCGCCGTCTAACGTGCTCGTCGTCCGGTAAGGAGGCAGCGAGCGCGGGAGCGCGGCCGAGCCGTGGAGCCAGTTCGGCATCCCGAACCGGCTCTGCCGCTCGTGATCCGGCTCCGGCCCTGCGCGAGCGTCAGAACTCGATACGGGAGGCGCCGACGATCGCCTCGTCACCGTCCACGAACCGGACGAGCGCCTTTCCCTTCCCGTCGTAGTCGGGCGACCAGACGACGACTGTTGCGTCTTCACCGTGTACGCGGCACCGCCGCCCGTCCTCGCGCTCGAGCCCGCGCCAGAAGCGGACGAACGGGTTCTCCTCCCACTCACGGCCGATCGTCGTCTCGTCCGTGTGTCCGGGAAGGACGCGCACTTCATGAGGCAGCGCCATCAGCACCTCCATCACCGAGCGGCGCATCTCGTTCGCCGGCCCTCCGCCGACCGAGTCGCGGAAGAGCGTGTCGCCCGTGAAGCAGAGCTCCGAGCCGACGAGGAACGAGACGCCGTCGTCCGAATGCCCCGGCGTCGCGAGCGATTCGATGCGCAACCCGCCCGTCTCCACCGGCCCGGTCGTGACTTCGACCCCGAAGCGGCGAACGAGCTCGTCGTTCCCCGCGACGTGGTCGGCGTGCCCATGCGTCACGAGGAGGTGAGTCGGCGCCAGCTGCTCGCGCTCGACCGCGGCGATGAGCAAGTCCAGCGGCGCGCCGCTGTCGACGAACACGGCCGTCCCGCCCGGCTCGTCCGCCAAGAGGTAGGCGTTCGAGAGCCAGGACGGATGCATGCTCCGCTCGACGAGCATCGGCAGGGATCGTAAGCCACGAGCAGGAATCCGGCGGCTGTCGACGAATCCCCGCGCGGCCCGTAGCAATCGACCGGGGAGCTCCAATGCAGACGATGGACATGATGTTCGAGGAACGCGAGGTCGTCGAGGAGGCCGCCGACAAGTGGTGGCTGTTCCTGCTGACGGGTATCGCCTGGCTCGTCTTCGCCCTCCTCGTGTTCCAGTGGGACTACACGACCGTCGCGGCGATCTCGTACCTCTTCGGCGTCGTGGCGATCGTCGCCGGAGTCAACGAGTTCTTCCAGATCGGCGTGACGACGACCGGCTGGAAGATCGTGCACGGACTTCTCGGCGTGCTCTTCGTCATCGCCGGGATCTACGCGCTCGTCCATCCGTACGACACGTTCAAGACGCTCGCCGCCCTCGTCGGCTTCTTTCTGCTGATCAAGGGCATCTTCGACCTCACGGTCGCCTTCGTCACCAAGGGTCAGTTCGACCTCTGGTGGCTGCAGCTCGTCGTCGGGATCGCCGAGATCCTCCTCGCCTTCTGGGTCGCGGGGAACTTCGAGCAGAAGGCGATCCTGCTCGTGATCTACGTCGGCATCGTCGCGCTGTCGCGAGGCATTACGGAGCTGTTCCTCGCGTTCAAGCTCAAAGGCCTGAAGAGAAAGCTCGCGTCTGCCTGAGGTGGCTTGCTCTGACCGGGAGGGTCGCCCAGGCGGCCCTCCCGCCCTTTGCGGCCCTTGGCAGGTTCCTCGTCGTCTCGTCTGCCTCTCGTGTATAGGATCGCCGGAATGCGTCGGACCGCCCTCGCGCTCGTCGTTCTCGTCGCTGCCGTCGGGTTCGCCGCCGCAGGCTGCGGGGGTGAGGAGGAGGCGACGCCGACGCCGGAGACGGTGACCGGGACCCTCGAGACCGAGACGACGGCGACGGAGACGACCGAGACCACGACCACCGAGACCACCGGGACGGAGACGACAGGGACCGAGACGACCGGGACCGAGACGACCGAGCCCGGCGGTCTCCAGGGCGACCCGGTCGCGGGCAAGGCGGTCTTCACCGGTTCCGCGGGCTGCACCGCCTGCCACACGCTGGCAGACGCCGGGTCGACGGGCAGCGTCGGTCCGAACCTCGACGACTCGAAGCCGAGCGAGGAGCTCGTAGTCGACCGCGTCACGAACGGCCGGGGAGCCATGCCGCCGTTCCAGGGCACGCTCACGGAGCAGCAGATCGCAGACGTCGCCGCGTACGTCTCATCTGTTGCGGGCAAGTAGCTCGCAAGCCTTTCTAGACTCCATCCCGTGATCGATCTCAAGGCGGCCCGAGCCGACGCCGACCGCTGGCGCGCCGCGCTGGCCCGGAAGGGCGCGGCGGACGCGTTCGACGCGCTGCTCGAGGCCGACGAGCGCTGGCGCTCCCTCATTCCGCAGGTTGACGAGCTCCGCACGCGGACGAAGCTCAAGGGCAAGCCGTTGCCCGCCGAGCTCGAGGAGCTGCAGCGGGTGAAGGAGGAGTTGAGAGAGCTCGAGAGCGACCTCGCGCAAGCGGAAGCAGAGCGCGACCGGCTGGCCCTGCTCGTGCCGAATCCGCCGGACGACTCCGTGCCCGACGGCGAAACCGAGGACGACGTCCTCGAAGTGCGACGGGTTGGCGAGCCTCCCGCGTTGGAGGAGGCCAAGGAGCACACCGAGATCGGCCGCTTCGACATGGAGCGCGCGGCGCGCATCTCCGGATCGCGCTTCGGCTACTGGGTCGGAGACGCGGCCCTCCTCGCGCTTGCCCTCTATCGGCTCGCGCTGGACCGTCTCGTCGCCAAGGGATTCGTCCCCGTGCTGCCACCGGTGCTCGTTCGCGAGGAGGCGCTCGTCGGCACCGGCTGGCTGCCGGCGGACGACCCGAACGTGTACCAGATCGAGAGTGAAGGCCTCTATCTCGCCGGTACGGCCGAGATCCCGCTCGGCGGTCTGCACCTGGGAGAGATCCTCGGCGCGGACGAGCTCCCGCTCCGCTACGTCGGCTTCTCACCCTGCTTCCGCAGCGAGGCGGGCGCCGCGGGCAAGGACACGCGCGGGATGTTCCGCGTCCACCAGTTCAACAAGGTCGAGCAGTTCGCGTTCACGCGTCCGGAGGACTCGTGGGACGAGCACGAGCGCCTGCTCGCGAACACCGAGGAGATCGTCGCGGAGCTCGGCGTTCCCTACCGGATCGTCGTCCTCCCCACCGGGGACATGTCGAAGGCCTCGGCGAAGACGTACGACGTCGAGCTCTGGTTCCCGTCGTACGGCCGCTACCGGGAGACCGCGTCGATCTCCAACACCACCGACTTCCAGGCTCGCCGGCTGGGAACGCGCTACCGAAGCGACCACGGGCCCGAGCCCGTTCACACGCTGAACGGAACCGCGGTCGTCGATCGCATGGCGCTCGCCGTGATCGAGAACTTCCAGGGCGGCGTGCCGGATGTCCTGCAGAGCTACGGCGCGCCTGCCGAGATTCGGTCGTAGCCGTCGGTCACAATGACCCTCGGCGGGGTGCCGGAGCGGTCGAACGGGGCGGTCTTGAAAACCGTTGGGCGTGCAAGCGCCTCGTGGGTTCGAATCCCACCCCCGCCGCTCCGAGCCGATCCCCCTGTGCGTAGCGACACCTTCGCATGGACGCGCGCACTCGGCCGGGGCAAGCGTCGAGCACACGACATCGACCGTCGCATCGCCAACAGCGACGAAGCGTACGACCGAACTCAGGCGGCAGGTCTGCGTCCCGCGAGCGAAAGGATCTCCTCGATCGGCGGTGCTGCGACGAGTCGCGCCGCTCGCTCAGCCGCCAGCGTGTCGGCAAACGACTCGACGAGATTTGCGGATTCGGCGTACGCCACCGCGGCGGTCTCGTCGTCGCCGAGCGCGTACGACACCTCCGCGAGCGCCGCGCGAGCGTGCCAGCGGGCCGGCGGCCCGATGAGGCCGTCCGCGATGTCGACCGCGGACCGCAGCGTCTCCAATGCCTCCTCCCGCCGGTTGAGGCGCGCAAGCGCCCGGCCGAGCAGCGTGAGCGAGTGCGCCTCGTATTTCCGCCGCCTCGTCCGGCACGCGATCTCGATCGCGCGTCCAGCCCATTCGACGGCAGACTCGGGACTCTCCGCGTGGAGGGCGATCTCGGCTCGTGCACAAACCAGCCGTCCGGCGATCAGCCAGGTGGTCCAGCCCGTCGCCTTCTCCGCCCCCTTCCACAACGACGGCCAGACCGCTTGCGCGCCTCCGACATCTCCGGCGAGGAGCTGAGTGAAGAGGAGGTCGGAGCCGGCGAACTGCCTGGGCATGCCGAACGTCTCCGCGGCCGACAAGTCGAGCGCCTCCTCACTGCGGGTGCGCGCCTCGTCGAGGTCGTACAGCTCGCGATAGGCGAGCGCGGAGTAGTTGAGCAGGACCTGGGTGCTCTGGCCGAGCTCGCGGGCGATCCCGAACAGCTCGTCCCAGATCGCGATCGCCTCTTCATGCCGGCCGAGGCCGGCGAGCGCCACCGCCTCGAAGCCGCCGCCGCGCAGCAGCGACTCGGCGCTGTGGACGTCCTTTGCCAGAGCACGCGTTTGCCTCGAGAGCTCCACCGAGCGCTCGTACTCACCAACCCAGTACGTCAGGTCGGCATGGAGGTGCAGGTGGTGTCGGAGGTCGAGCGATCTCGTCCCCGGCACCCAGAGCTCGAGCGCCCGATCTCCGAGCTCGAGCGCCAGATCGAGATCGCCCTTGCCACCTCGCATTGCAAGGCCCTGGCTCTCCATGGCGAGCACCGCAGGTACCGCTGTCTCGTCACCGAGCTCCTTCGCCAGGGGAGCGGCCTGCTCCACCGTTGCGAGCGTCTCGGCGTCGCGCTCCGTCCATACCGTCGCGTGTCCGAGCGCGATCAGCGCGTCGAGCCGGTCCTGGCCTTCGAGCTCGGGCACCAGTTCCGCGAGCTCTTCGGCCGCGCGAGGGTAGTCCGCGAGCTCGACCAGGGCGACCCCTCGCTCCAGCCGGATGCGACGCCGTAGGACGTCGTCGTCTGCGAGCTCGAGCGCCTTCGAATACAGGTCGACGACTGCGCCCTGCGCCCAACTCCGTCGGGCCGCGTCGGCCGCAGCGAGGAGGTACGGAATCGCACGCGCAGGCTCGCCTGCCTCGCGCCAGTGATAGGCAAGGATCGCCGGCAGCGTCTCGCCCGCGCTCGCGAACGTCTTCTCCACGTGGCGCGCCACCGCCGCGTGCCGCTCGCGCCGTACGGCCCGCGGCAGAGTGCCGTACGCGACCTCGCGGATGAGCATGTGCTTGAACGTGAACTGAACGTCGCCCGACAGCTGACTCGAGGGGTCGCGCCGGACGAGGTCACGCGCCTCGAGTAGGGCGACCGCCTCGTCGACGTTCTCGATGTCCCCGATCGCCTCCAAGAGGCCGCGCCAGAACGTCTTCCCGATGACACTGGCCGACAGGAGGGCGCTGCGCGCGTCTCTGGGCACGGCGTCCATGCGGGCGGCGATCGCTTCGCGGACCGTGACCGGCAGGTCGTCGCTCTCACCGAGCTCGACAACCGACGCGGCGAGCTCCTCGAGGAAGAGCGGGTTGCCCCCGGCGACATCGACGATCCGCGCGACGTCGAGGTCTCGCGCCCCCACCGCCTCGGCGACTTGCGCGGCGAGGCCCTCGGCTTCGTGTGGCTGCAAGGGATCGAGGGGGATCGTGGTTTGGGCTGCGAGGCCGCTTCCCCAGGTCGGCCGTGCATCGAGCAGCTCCGGGCGTGCAGTCGCTACGAGAATCACCGGGGAGTCGCGCAGGTGCTGCGCCAGGTACTCGAGCAGAGCAATCTCACTGCTCTGGGCCCAATGGATGTCCTCGAAGACGAAGACCGTCGCTTGGATAAGCCCGATGCACTCGATGAACCGTCGCGCTGCAAAGAACAACAGCTCCGCCCGAGGGACGTCGTCGTCGGGCGCAAGACCGAGGAGGAGCGCGAGATAACGCAACGTCTCGGGCGCCTCGGCCTCGGGCATGAGCCGCGCGATCGCCAGCTTCAGCTTCTCGCGCGCGACGGGCGGTGAATCCGACTCGAGGATATCGCTCGCGGCATGGACGAGACGCGAGAAAGCCTGGTAGCCGGCCTGCTCCTCGTACGGGAGGCACCGGCCTCGGAGGATGCGGCCGCCGTCGTTGCTGACGAGTGCGGAGAGCTCGTGACACAGCCGAGACTTCCCGATGCCGGGCGGGCCGACGACGGTGACCAAGTGAGGCCGGAGTTCGGTCAGGCATCTGGTCCAGACGGTCCGCATGAGCTCCAGCTCGTGCGACCGCCCGACGAGTGCGCTCGGGGCGAGCCCCCGTTCCGCCGGCGCCCGCAGCGGCTCCACAGCCAGCCACGCCGCCACTGCCCCTGCCTTTCCTTTGGCGGAAACCGCCTCGGACTTCTGATAGCGAATCGCGTGCCGCGTAGCGCGATGGGTCTCGGCTCCGACGATCAGGCCGCCAGTTGGCGCAGCGGATTGAAGTCGTGAGGCGGTGTTGACGACGTCGCCCATGGCCAAGGTGTCGCCTCGCGCCATGTCGACCGAGACCACGGCTTCCCCGGTGTTCACGGCTGCTCGCGCCGCCAGCTCGAGCCCATGCTCTCGATTCAGCTCATCGAGTCCCTCGAGGACGCGCAGGCCGGCCCTCACCGCGCGCTCGGCGTCGTCGCCGTGCGCAACGGGCGCGCCGAAGACGGCCATCACAGCGTCGCCGATGAACTTCTCGACCACTCCGCCGTGGTGCTCGATTTGCCGCTTGGCCTCGGCGTGGTAGAGCTGAAGAGCGTCGCGCACGTCTTCGGGATCGGCCCGATCCGACCGTGCGGTGAAGTCGACGAGATCGACGAATAGGACAGAGATGAGCTTTCGCTCCTCGCGGGGCCCGCTCGCGTCCTCGAGCCGCATCCCGCAGCTGCTGCAGAACCGAGACCGCGCCGGGTTCGCTTCCCCGCAGTTAGGGCAATTCGAGAGTCGATCGAGCCCGGCGTCCGTGGTCGTCACTACGAGAAGTCTTGCGCCTCCGTGAGGACCTTGCCAAGGCGTGCGCGGCCGCTCACGTCGTCTCGATGGAGCTGGGGACTCGTACGGCCGACCTCTCGCTTGCCGCAGCCGGTGTAGCATCGGGTCCGACTCTTCGAGGGGAGGAGGACGATATGCAGCGCGCGCTTCTCGTCGCCGTGGTCGTCGCGCTGCCCGTGTTCGTGGCGAGTGCAGGTGCCGTTACGCCGACGAACGTAGACGTGAGCCAGCGTGCTGGCAACGAGGCCGAAGAGACGGTCGCGGTCAACCCGACGAACCCTAAGAACGTCGTAATCGTGTCCAACACCGGCGACCCGGGGCCTGGGATGTTCGCCGCTGTCTCGTTCGACGGCGGCCAGACGTGGGCCCGGCGCATCATCGGCGACAACGACTCACTCGGCGACGCATGTTGCGACCCGAGCCTGTCCTTCGACGAGTTCGGAAACCTCTTCCTGACCTATCTGTACGACGTGGAGGAGACCATCGTCCCGGTCGCGCTGAGCACCGACGGTGGGCTCTCGTTCTCGCTCATCGCGAACATCGCGAAGCCGCCCGGCTTCAAGAGAGGGGGCAGCGAGAAGGGCTTGTTCCGCTTCGTCGACCAGCCGACGATCACCGCCGCCAGGGGCGAGGTGTGGCTCGTCTTCAACGTGGGCGGGCCGATGTTCGCCACCGGCGCCCCCGTGACCGGCTTCGGCGGGGTGGGAGCGTTCTCCGCGAACGAGGTCTTGCCCGGGACCAACAATTGCACCTACGGCGACGTCGCAATCGGCCCGGCAGGGCAGGTCATGAATGTATGCACGCTCACCGAGTCCGGGCAGGGGGGCGGCAAGCTGTTTGTCAGCGTCGACCCGGACGGTCTCGGGTCGGCAGGGTTCGGCGACCGAATCTTGGTCACGCACACCCATGTGGGCGGGTTCGATTTCATCGCGCCTCAGTCCGATCGCTCGGTCGATGCCGAGCCGGGTCTGACCTGGGACCGCACCGGGGGCTCCCACAACGGCCGCACGTATCTCGTCTACTCGCGCGAGCGAAAGAACGAGAGCGACGACCTCGATATCTACGTCCGCCACTCCGACGACGGCGGCGCGACCTGGAGTGCGGGGGTGCGCGTCAACGACGACGCCACGACCAACAGCCAGTTCCTGCCGAAGATCTCGCTCGATCCGACGACGGGGAACCTCGCGGTCGTCTGGCACGACTCCAGGGCGGATCTCGGCACCGGCGGGGCGGGTGACACCGACGGCATCCCCAACGACGACGCGCAGTTCTGGGGCGCGTTCAGCACGAACGGGGGCGCGTCCTTCACGCCGAACCTCCAGATCAGCGCCGGGACGTCGAACTCACATGACTCCGGCAACCGGGTCGACTACGGGGACTACACCGGGCTCTCGTTCTTCGGCGGCGTCGCCCATCCGGCGTGGGCGGACAACTCCAACAGCACCGGCAACAATCCCAACGGGGCTCTGAGCAAGCTGGACATCTACACGGCTGCGGTTCCCCTCGCGGGCTGACTTCGACCAACTTCGGTAACGAGCTAAGCGCACTTGAGCGGACTGAAGCGGGGTTGGCCCCCGCTTCAGTCCTTGGCTGCTGGCGCTTCGCCCGGCGACAAGTAGGCGTCTTCGCACCAACTTTCCAGTGCTGCGTCGTCGGTCCGTCTACTTCTTGCCGTTCCCCTTCCCGTTACCGTTGCCCTTTCCGTTCCCCTTGCCGTTGCCGTTTCCGTTGCCAGGCGGCGAGGCGCCGTTGCCCGCCGACGCGGGCGGCGAGGGCGGTTCGATCTTCTTCGACTTCCCGGACTGTTTCGTCTTCTTCGGCTTCGGCGACTTCCCGGGCGTCGCGCTACCCGTCTGATCGGACGTTCCGCTCGGCGCCGCCTGCTGCTCGTTCCCCTTCTTGGGCTTGCCCGACCCAGGCTTTGTCTTCGCCGAGCTGCTCGAGGTCGTGCTCTTGGTCTTCTTCGTCTTCTTCGTCTTGTCTCCCGACGCGGGCGCGGTGCTCTCGGTCGCCTGCTGGCCCTTGTTCTTCTTCACCTTCTTGACCTTCGCGCCGGTCTGCTTGGTGGCAGCACACGGGCCCTCCGTGTCTCCGTGGCGCAGGTGTGCCGGCCACGCGTTGACGGACACGGTGATCGTGTTCTTGCCCTTGTGGCAGATCGTGATCTTCTTCCCGTACTGGTACTGCGACGGGTTGCCGTACTGGTACTGCGCCAATGCGATGGCGGTCTGTGCCAGACCGGCGCCGCCGAGCGCTGCAAACACGACGAGCGCGACGGCGGACGAGACTGCGGCTGCAATCAGCCTGTACCTGCGGTGGTCACCCCTCACCCTGCGCTCCCTTCTCCTGACGGCATTGCGACGAGCCCAAGCGCTGCGGTCGCACCTGGCTCGTACCTTCCTATCGGCTCCCCAGGTCCTGAATCTCAGGGCTGAGGGGGTTCAATTCCCTCGCACGGGTGATCGCGCGCCGCGCCGCCGGCCCTTTCGAGACGATTGCGAGGTCGAACCAGAGCCTCCACTCCTCCGGGGCACGTCTGATCGCCTCGCCCAAGCTGCGTCGCGCTTCGGCGTCGTCGCGGTCCGCGAGTTGCGCCTCGCCGAGGAGCTGCCACGGCTCGTGCGACCACGGCGCCCACGTGCGGGCACGGCGGGCGGCCGCCGCAGCGCCGCCGGTGTCTCCGCGCTCTAGCGCCTCGGCACTCTCGGCAATTGCCCGGTTGCCGACATGCGCGACGAGCGCGACCGCGATTGCGCACGCGACCGCGGCCACCCCCGCCCCACGACGGAACACCGTCAGGGGGACGGGTGCGGCGGTGCGTGCCTCGGTGACGAGGGCTACAGCACACGCCAGCGCAGTGAGCACGAGAACCGGCAGCTCCCAGTCCCAGTCGAGCGCGGAGTGGACGAGGAAAGCCGCATAGGCCGCGGCGGCCGCCGGCCCTAGCGCGGCGTGACGAGCCCGACCGAGCCCGGTCAGGGGCGCACCGAGCGCGACGAGCAGGAGAGCGAGCCCGACCGGTCCGAGCTCGGCCAGGGTCTCCAGGTACAGGCTGTGGGCGTCGCGGGCGTTCTGTGCGACCGGCCGCTCCTCCGTCCAGCGCCGCTCGAAGCCTCCGGCCCCTTCCCCGAGCAGGGGCTCGCGCTCCACCATCCGCGCGGCGACCCGCCAGTAATCCGCACGCCCGTGGCCCGAGACCGAGAGCAGCCGCCGGTCGAGCTCGCCCGAGGTCGGGGGCGGGTCCCGCCCGAACGCCTCGAGAGCACGGTCGGCGATCGCGACCGGCCCACCCTCGCGCACCACGGCACCGAGTGCGAGCGCAGCGGCGGCAATCGCCGCGGCAGCGACGACGCGCCTGCCGCCCGCGGGAGAGATGCGCCGGTGCCCGGCGACGCGCGGGAGCGCCCAAGCTACGGCGGCGCCCGCGCAGCTCAGAACCGCGATCTCCCAGGCGAGGCGCTGCCCCTGCGCCTGAGCCGCCTCGAGCGTCTCGCCCGCTCGAGTGAGAGCGCTGGATCGCGAAGCAAGCAGGATGCCCGCCGCGGGGGCGAGCGTGAGGAGAGCGAGACTCACCGCCGCCCGCCGTTCGAGTGCGAGCAGAACGCCGATCCCGATGAGCAAGGCGACGACCGCACCGCGGCTGAACGTGAAGTAGAGGGCGACCCCGAGCGGAACGAGCGCGGCCCCTGCGGGCACCCGCAGCATCGATTCCGCCCGCAGCGCGAATCCGGCCCCGAGCAACACGCCGAGGGCAAGGAGCAGGCCGAGCGCGTTCCAGTACCCGATCGGCTCGGCCAGCTGGTATCCGCTCGAGGGGTCGTACGGGCCGCCGACGTGCCCGGGAAAGAGCCGCGTCGCGAGCGCGTACAGGGAGACCGCCGTAACACCCGCAACGACCCCTCCGAGCAGGGACGTGACCCGCTCCCGCGTCACGACGAGAACGAGTGCCGCCGCGGCGACGGCGTAGAGCAGCCCCCGCTCTGCGTCGAGCACGGGCCAGGCCGCCGCGGGCGCCCAGGCGACCGACGCGAGTGCCCAGAGCGTCAACCCGGTGAGCCCGCCGACGAGCGCAACCGATCGCCGGTCCAGCGACACCTTCTCCGCGGCCAGCACCGCCGTCAGGGCGATGAGAGCGAAGGCGAGCGTCAGGAGACCGTGGTCGGCCGGGTGGTAGCCGCCGCTCGCAAAGGCGAGCGTGACGACCGCCGCGCCGGCGGCGGCGCCCGGCGCGAGAGTCGTGAGGAGCCTGAGGCGGATACGGCACGTATCGGCCGGCGGGCCCGTGAACCCGAGCGGATCGCAGATGCGCCCGGCCGGTCCGTGCAAGCGCCCCGTGAGTTCGAATCACACTGCCCCATTGGGTCTCGCGGAGCGGCGCCGCCCTCACCCCGGATTACAGTTGCTGACAGTTCCGTCATCACGGCGCCCGGTAGGGGTCGCCGCGCTCACACTCCCCCGCACGGGCTTGCCGCCCGGCACCACGATCGACTGGGCCACGGGGGCGCTCAGTTAACAGGGAGGGAGGGTAGATGCAGCGATCTCGACGCCCACGGTCCTTCGTTGCTGCAGTAATCGCGATTTGCTCCGTTACAGCGATCGCGGTCAGCTCCGCCTGGGCAGGGAGCGCTCGTAGCTCCGCCGACAGCGAGATTCAGGTCACACTAGGCAAGCCGAGCAAGTTCTCACTCACAGCGAGTGCGCGTTCCGCCAAGGCAGGCGAGGTGGCGTTCGTCGTGCGGAACATGGGCAAGATCGATCACGAGTTCATCGTTCTTCGGACGCCGATCAAAGCCGCAGCGCTCAAGCCGCGCGCGGAGGAGCCGGAGAAGGTCGTCGAGCCGGGGTTCCAGGTCGAGCTCGAGGACGTCGAGCCTGGTCATCGCGTCACCATCGCGCTGCCGCTGAAGAAGGGACACTACGTCCTGCTCTGCAACATCGAAGGCCACCATGCAGGTGGCATGCACGCCGACCTAACCCTCAAATAGAAATCACTCGGCGCGACGCGAGGGGCGGCCCGGACGGCCCCCGGCCTGGGCCGCCGGGGTGACCGGGAATCTGAGCAATCGATGACAGAGACGTGACGCCTCTGTCACAGAGACGTTGCCGCCGTGCCCACCCCCCCAGAATCCGAGCCGTGCCGACTCACGTCATCCCGTCGGTTCCCATGGCGTTACACCTCACCGGCCCCGCCAACTCTTGATCGAGTCGCGATGAGCATGACCCGATTCGTTCTCGCCGAGCCGGCTTCCCTCCATCTACCGTGAAGATGTGGTCCTCACCCTCGCAAGATGCGCGGCATCCCACCGAGCGCCAGATCGCGTGAGGACACATGCCTCCCAATGACGCCACCCGCAAGCGGGCCGCCCACCTCATGCTCGAGCACGGAATCGCGCGCCTCGCGCTGCTTGCGCTCTCCGAGCGCGATGTCCAGCGGTTGCTCGAGCGGGCAGTCGTCAGCATCGCGGAGTCGCTGGGTGCCGTACACGCCCAGGTCTTCGAGCTCCTCCCGGATGAGGTCACCCTCCTCTCCCGCGCGGCCTTCGGCGGCGAGCGAAGGGTGCTTAATCGCGTCAAGGCCCGAGAGCCCACCGATTCACAGGCGAGCTTCACGCTCGACGCGAACATTCCGGTGATCGCTCCTAACCTCGGCCGGGAGACCCGCTTCCGGCCGTCCCGTACACAACGGAACCTCGGCGTCGCGACTGCGGTGAGCGTGCCGCTTTTTGGCCGCGGTGCCCGGCCGTACGGCGTCCTCGAGGTCGGCTGGAGCAGCCGCCCTCCTGTTTCACCCGAGGACATGGCCGACTTTCTTCAGGGGGCCGGGACTCTGCTGGTACCCGCCGTCGAGCGGGCACGCGTGGAGGCCGCTTGCCGCTTCCTCGCCGAGTCCGAAGTGCACCTTGTCTCGGCTCATGACTTCCGCGGGAGCGTGGCCAAGCTCGCGGAGATGGCGGTGCCGCAGCTCGCCGACTGGTGTTGCATCGACGTGGTCCTGCCGAAAGGCACCATCGAACCCGTAGGCATCGCCCACACCGACCCTCCCCTCGCATCCCGCGTGAACGCTCTCCGGAAGCGCCTTCGCATCGACCCGGCGGCGGAACTCGGCATCGCTCAGGTCGTGCGCACCGGAGTCGCCGAGTTCCACTTCGACCTGGGCGCTGCGCTCTCCGTGCCTGCGGGGCAGGAGGAGGTCCTCACGGAGCTCATCGAAGCCGCGGGTTTTCGAGCGGCGATCGTGACGCCGCTCGCCGCTCGTGGACACATCTTCGGAGCAATCACGCTGGTCGCGCAGAAGGCAAGGCGGCTGTTCGACGAGGGTGACGTACTGCTTGCGGACGCATTCGCCTCCCAGGCCGCGCTCGCCCTCGACAACGTGCGTCTCTTCTTCGGGAAGGGACACGAGGTGCCCGCTCTTCCCCGGATCGCAGGCGTGACGAACGGCATCGCCTTGCTGGACCCTGAGATCCTCGGCACGCAGCTGCTGAGTGCTCTCGCCGAGGAAGAGGAGCGCCTTGCGCGTGTCGTCGACAGTGTCGTTCTCACAAGCAAGCTGCACCCCCAGCAGGTCGAGCATGTTGCAGACACATGCGACGTCGTCGAGGTCGTCCGCGGGGCTGTCGAGAGCATCCGGGGCTCCCTTCCGTCGGCCTGGAGCCTCGAATTCGCGCAAGACAAGGTGTACGCCGCCGGCGATGCGGCGACCATTCGCCGGATCGTCACGTGTCTCGTGGACAACGCGATTACGTACTCCCCTGACGGGGGCTCGATCAGGGTCCAACTCGAGGCCGACGAGACAAGCGTCAGACTGTCCGTCGAAGACGAGGGAATCGGAATCTCTCCCGAGGAACGGGAGCAGGTCTTCGAGAAGTTCTTCCGCGGCGAGGGTGCTCGTGCCGTCGGGGCGGACGGGGTCGGCCTAGGGCTCTACATCTGCCGCGAGCTCGTTGAAAGGCTGAACGGGAGAGTCGAAGTCGCAACCGCTCCGGCGCGCGGTAGCACCCTGTTCGTCGAGCTGCCACTGGCAGCGTTCTCGTCGTCTCCGGGCGACGTGCTCAGCCTCGTCCCGGAACGCACCGCGCGACCGCGCCGTCGGCGAACGCCGAAGCCGTAGCAGCCGAGTTCTGTCGGAGCCATGAGAGTTCCGTTACAGCTCTGTCACAAGAGGCGTGCCACGCGAATCCGCGCCGAGAATCGCTCCATCGTGCCGCATTAACAGCGGGTACCCAAATGGAGAGGGAGAGGATGGGGAGCCCTCCATCGACGGTCCTCCGAACGGACGGCTCGCGCACAGCCTGCGCGGCGAGAAATGGGGCGCCCAGGCGTTCCCATGCGCTCGGCGGCGCCGGTGCTCTCCTGCTCGTCACGATCGGAATCTGCACCGCCCTCGTAACGCCGTGGGCGTCGTCCCCCCTGGCATCAGGAAGCGCATCCTCCGCACGCGCGGCCGAGGGCTGCCTCGAGCCGGATGCGGAGACTTTTCCGGTCAGGATCAACGTCGGGACATACCGTCCGCCCTACCCAGGGCCCTCCGGCATCCCCGAGCAGGCTCCCGGGCCGGAGAACAACAACCATGTAATCGACAGCTTCCGCTACCTCGTCTCGCTGGACAACTCCGGCGATCCCGCCGATCCGGATCCGGCGAACCATCCGGGCGTCCAGCCGATGGCGAGCTCGAGCCCAGTTCTGATGGAGGGCGTTGCCACCGGCAAGACCACGCTGCTCCGCCTCCCGATGCACTGTCGGTGGCTCGTAACGATCCAGGCGAACGTCGGGGAGAGCCGCAAGCGGCGCGTGAGCTCGATCTCGCACAAGGTCTGGGGCGCACAGGTCGATCTGGTCGACAAACCGGGCCCGGGGTACGAGCCACGCGACGCGGACCTGAACGGCAACGTCGTCAAGTGGGTCGACGAGATCCCGTTCCCGCTTCCGCTCGGGAAACTCGTCGTCCACGTCTTTCCGGACGCCAACCCGACGAATGGGGCCCCGGACGTCCCCGAGGCGGCCACCGCAGGAGCCGACCAGGGCGGCCTCGAGAACTTCCTCGTGGTCCTCCGCGACGTCGGTGGCGACGTCGTCACGCAGAACTTCCACAGCGATCCGATCTGCAGCGAGTACGACGGCAGGGGGGAGCTGACGCCAGGCACAGGGGGCAAGTGTCTGACAGGACAGGACGGCACCGTCGTCATCCCCGATCTGGCGCCGGGAAGGTACGAGATCTCCGTTCACGCGCCCGAGAGCTCGTCCGACCCGTGGCACGACGCGATCCAGACCACCACGATCGAGGGTGGCCCGACCATCGCAGGCGTCGTGACGGAGAACGGCACCGGAACGGCCCCGATCCTCAACCGAGCGATGGCACAGCTCGCCGAGCCGACGTCGTACTGGTTAGGCTTCGTTCAACCGAAGGCGCTTCCAGCCGGCCCGACGGGGCGAATTCGGGCCTGCGCTGCGCACTGGGTCGCCTTCCCGCCCTTCGACAGCCCCGTCCTCAACAAGCACGAGGCGATCGTCGGCGGTTGGGCGGCCCTGAGCGAGGTCGGCACAGGCCAGCAGGTCTATGCCGGGCGCCTGGCCTCGAGCGCCGACTGCCCGGGCGGTGTGATCGACATTCAGGGCGTTCAGCCGGGGAACTACACGATGTTCATCTGGGACGAGCAGCTGGCGCGCGTCTTCCGCACGATCGACGTCTCGGTACCGCCGGGCGCGCAGGGCACAGGTGGCGTCGTGGACGTGGCAGGCGATGACGGTGAGGGCAACATCGGCGTCTTCCGCTGGTTCGGCTGGCTCTCGGGGCGGGTCTTCGACGACAGCGGCGTCGCCGAGAACGGAATGCAACTCGGCCCAGGTGCGGCGCGAAACGGGGTCCGGGACTGCGTCAATCCGGGCACCCAGAGCACCTGTGAGCGCGGAGTCCCCAACGAGGCTCTGGGCATCCGCTTCCGCGATGGAAGCACGAAGCAAGTCACGCTGACCGACTCCAGTGGCCGCTACGAGTACGCGACCGAGCTCTCGAGCCTCGACAAGTTCGTGATCGGCGAGGTTGGGTCCGGCAACGTCGGGAACTCCGGCCCTTGTCTCTACAGCGAGGCTACGAGCAGGAGAGACCCCGACTGGTCGCACTCGCAGTACAACCCACTCGCCGGGTGTGTCGTGCTGAGGAGCACGCTCGGCGGCGGTATACACACTGCGCAGCTGACCACCGAGGGCCATCGCTCGACGGTGGACTGGGGCAAGTACAACTACGCCCCGGACGAGACAGGCCAGATCAGGGGTGTTGTCTACTACGCGACGACGCGTAGGGAGAGCGACCCACGCTTCGCCGCCGCGGAGCCGTACGAGCCGGGGATCGCCGGCGTCCCGGTCAATCTCTACTGGACGGGGGCGAACCAGCGGTGGGACGGGGGCCCCGGGCCCGGAAGCGACGACGTTCTCGTCAACCGGTATGCGAATGGCGCAGGCACCGACGTCTTCGAGCACCCGAACGCAGGCAACCAAGGGCAGAACGGTGGCTGTGACGTGCGCGACTCCGCCGGAAACCCGGTCTACCCCGCTCCGGAGACGCACTTCGGGCTGAGGGTCGCCCCCAACTGCCTCGAGCTCGGCGTCACTGCCAACGAGACGAAAGACAGCACCTTCGACGGCGCCTTTTCCTTCACCGACATGTGCAACCCGGCGCGCGGCGGTTGGAACGACGCCTCTGCCGACGCGGACAGGAATCACATCGGGTGCTCGCGCCGTATCGCTCTCGCCCCCGGCGACTATGTGGTGGAGGTCGCGGCCGCCGAGAACCCGAGCACGCCGGAGTTCCCATACAAGATCGTCAAGGAGGAGGACGTCAACACCGACCAGGGCGAGTCCGTTGTCCCAGACGTCACCCCGTTCCCGTGCGTCGGCCCCGACCGCATGGTGCAGGACCCGCGGAGTCCTTTCGACGGCCAGGAGCGGCCGCTCTGCACGCACCGTGAGGTCACGCTGAGCCTGGGGCAGTCGAACCCTCAGTCCGACTTCTTCCTCTTCACGGACACACCGATCCCCGGCCGGGTTTCCGGTCTTGTCACCGACCGGCTGAGAGTCGAGACGGACCCGGACTCACCGCGGTACGGCAAGCCGCGCGGGATTCCCGACATCCCCGTCGGGATCCGGGACTACTCGTCCCGCCTGCTGGAGACCGTCTACACCGACGAGTACGGGTTCTACGAGGCGGTCCTGCCGTCGGCGCAATCCGCCCCTTGCCAAACGCCGGTGGGCACGTGTCCAGCTACGTACGTCTTCGTCATCAACGACCCCCACGGCGAGAGGATCGCGACAGGAACGGTCAACGCGTCCGGGGCAGTCGTCAGAGGCACGGGAACGCACTTAAGTACGGAGGTCGCCGCCGGCGACCGCATCAGGATCGGAAACGAGGTCAGGGTCGTCACCGATGTTGCAAGCAATGCATCTCTGTCCGTCGACAAGCCCTGGGCACGCGCCAGCAACGGGAAGGCGCTGTACGTCCTGACTACGAGTCCGAGCTTCAGCCCGAACTACGTTACGGATCGACTCCCGTTTGAGGTGATGCCCGGTAAGACGACCTTCCTCGATACGCCGCTCGACCCGATCTCCGGCGTGGCGTGCTCTGGCTACGCAGGCCCCGAGTTCTTCGCGGTGGAGCCGATCAACGGCGACGCAGATCCGGCCGACGGCGACAGCGGCCTGGTAATCAGGCGCCGCTTGCCGGGGACCTCGGAGCTCCGCGACGTGACGATTCGCGGTCTCGGCTTCGGGACCGCCAGGGCGAACCCACTCTTCCCCGGCCAGCCTGGCTACGTCACCCTCATCCATCCGAACGGCACGCGTTACGTGCTCGACAACGACTCCTACTATGGGGGTTCCGGGAGCCCGAACTGGTCCGACGAGCAGATCACATTTCGATTCCCGCGAGTGATCGGAAAGGCACCGCTCCCCGGAGCCCCCTACCAAATGCTGATCGCGGCCCCCCCGTCGGCGTCCGACCCTGCGAGGGCGCTCACGGCACCCACCGGTATCACGCTGCACTACGTCGAGTCGGGCGGATACAACCCGGCTAGGCGATACGTCGACGGGAGCAGCGGGACCGACGCGACGTCGAGTGGGTCGCTCGGCGCGCCGTACCGGACCATCCAGTACGCCATCGATCGCGCTTTCGCCGAGAACGCGCCCGGCCGTCTTCTCATCGTCAAGCCCGCGATCTACAGGGAGAATCCGGTGCTCTACGTCCGGGCCAAGCTGCAGGGATTCGGCCCGGGCGGGATCAACGGTCCGACGATCGTCCCCGATGCGTCCGCCGACGATGTGCGCTCCAGCAGTCCGGGTACCGTCATCGACGCTTCGTTCTTCAACTCCGACCCGGAGATCCAGAGCAACTGGCAAAACAGGGTCGACGCTCGCCCGAGCGACCACTATCCGGGCGGTCCGCTGCAAGGATTCGAGGTCAAGACGCGCGCCGGCGCCGGGATCACAGTCGTCGGTGACACCAGCACCTACGGGGTCGACGACCCCGACTTCAACCGAGGGACCATCGACGGCTTCGGAATCGAAGCTGCGCGGACCGACGCCGTATTCGGCACCGGCGGCGGCGGGGGCATCTTCGTCAACGGCCACGGGCGCGACCTCTGGCTGACGAACAACTTCGTCGCCGGTAACCACGGCTCGACCGGAGGCGGGATCATCCTCGGGCAGCCCTACCGAGGGCCGAACGGCGACTCTGACAACAACAACCCGAACGTGCGCATCGCCTACAACCGGATCCTCGGCAACGGAGGCACGCGCTGGGCTGGCGGCATCGCGATCTACAACGGCGCCGACGACTACCTCGTCGACCACAACAACCTGTGCTCGAACTTCTCGGCCGAGCGCGGCGGAGCCGTTTCCCACTACGGGCGAAGTCCCGGCGGCCGCATCGCCGAGAACCTGATCTCCTTCAACAGCGCCGCCGGCGGGGGCGGCGGGCTGCTAATCGCAGGTCAGCAGCCCCTCCGCGCAGTGGACCCCAACGGTGCCGGCCAGGTCACGGTCGAGCGGAACGTCTTCTCGAGCAATCAGTCGGGAGGCGGCGGCGGCGCGATAGAGGTCAACGAGGCGGTGCGGGTGACCGGAGACACGAACGCCGTTGCGACGACCGACCGGATCACCGTCGTCAACAACCAGCTGACGAACAACGTCGCGGCCGGCGCCGGCGGCGCGATCGCCCTCCGCGACTCCCCGAACGTCTGGATCGTGAACAACACGATCGCCCGGAACGCAAGCAGCGCGAGCTGCGAGGGTTGTCTCGGTGGGCCGCCGCGCGCAGGCGGCCTCGCCAGCGAGCCCCACTCCGACTGGCTCCGGCGGCTCCTGCCCGCGGGTTCGGCCGTCTTCTCGAACCCGCTGCTGCTCAACAACCTCTTCCACGAGAACGGGTCGTACACGTTCGATCCCGGCCTCTTACCCGCCGCGGAGGGAGTCGATCCGCTCGACTTCGTCGAGTTCCGGGACTTCGAGGTGCTCGGACGGCCGGATCTCCGATTCAAACCGTGGTATTCGACGCTGAGCGCACCGTACGACTCCGGGGTTCCAGCCGCGAACGCGACGAACCAGGTCTTCGGTCGCCTCGGAGGCGGCGAGGACCCGTTCACGCGCGCGTTCGCTACGCAGCTCGACGTCGGGTTCAACGCGAAGACGGGCCACGCCGCCGTCGGCATCCTGAACCCGCTCGCAGAGGAGGCGCAGCCGCCAGGTTCCGACGGCGTGCCGGGCGACTACCACCTCTGCGATCCGAGGGGCCCGGGCCCGAGCTTCTACCCGACAGACGGCGGGGCCTGTTCCCCGAAGGCGCTCGGCGGCGGCGCCGCGGGCCTTCCGGCGACCGCCTTCGGGGGAACCGTCGTACCGATCCCGTCGTTGTCCGTCTCCGCACCGACGGTCGACATCGACGGCGACCCGCGCCCGATCGACGTTCGTTTGCCGAGATCCCCGAGTGGCATCTCGACGTTCGACATCGGCGCCGACGAGCTGACCGATCCGGCCAGCGCCCGGAATCGGTCGGCCACGTCGAGGCGCGACTCCGGAGCCACACGCGCCTCGCCACAGCGAGCCGCCCCGACGCCGCCGCCGGCATCAACCCCACCGTCCGACCTGCCTGGAGCGCAGCCCGAGCCGGAGCTCGGCACCGTCACCCCAGCCACCCCGACGCCCGAGGTCGGCACGACCACGGGGGAGAGCAGCGGCGAGACCGACTCCGCGCCCGACCCCGACCCGACATCCGACCCGTCGCCCACGAACCCAGGTGCCCAGGAGGGGCTCAGACCCGTCGATCTGGCTCCCTCCTGAGCTCGACCCTAAAACGGCCACCTGAGCGCGACCCTAAACGGCCCGAGGGCGCCGTCGCTGCGTTCGCTGGGGTAGACGCGGTCCCCAAAGCGGCCGGAGTGGAAGCAGGAGCGCCACGAGCACGAATGCGATCGCTCCTGCAGCCGCAAATGGCGTGAGGAGCGGTGCTAGCGGCTGCCGCGAGAGGACTGTGCGCGTCGACGGCGCCTGCGGCACGAGCCTGGGTAGCGTCCACGGGATCTTCAGGACCTGGTCGGGAAGGCCGGGACGCCGGATCCGGAGACCGATGGTCCACACCCCGGAGCGGCCGAGCTCGTCCCCCGCGATCTGCCAGGTGCGCCCGCGGATCATCGCCCCCCTACGCCATGCGCTCCCGCCGGAACGTGCGATCCGGAAGTCGACCGCGCGAACCGGAGCCGGAGCCGGGCGGCGCGTGTCGAAGACCCCGGCCGTGACGAAGTTGGTCCCCGGCTGGTTCGGCTTTACCGTGAGGGACACGAGCAGGTCGCCGGCGCTCACGGAGCGGATCGCGTCCCGCGCAGAACCTGGTGCTGCACTCTGTACCGGCGCGAAGCGCGGCCCTCGTGCGGGCGCAGTCGAGGTCAGTAGGGCCGCAGGCAGAAGCACCGCGACGACGGCCATGGCTTCGAGACGAATGCCGCGCCGGAGCCATCTGCTGCGCCCGCTCCCGACGTGGACGAGCAGCGAGTTCCTGAAGCCGATCAGCCCGAGGACCAGGAAGAGCCCAGTCTTCACAAGTAGGACACGGCCGTAGAACGTCGTGATCAGCGCGTCCGGTGAGGCGACGTCGACACCGGCGGTGTAGAGGCCCGTGATCGCGAGCATCGCCACGCTGAGAACGGCGACACCGCTGAAGCTGCGCAGCAGGAGCTGGGTCGATCCAGCCCCGGTTGCCTCGTGCCGGCGCCCGATCAGCACGAGAGCGAGCGCGCAGACACCCCCGCCCCAGAGAGCGGCCGAGAAGAAGTGCAGGGTAAGAGCAGCAGTGGCCACGCTGACGTGCCCGCGTGCCGACGCAGAGTGGCTGTTGAGGGCGAGGGTGACGCAAAGAGCTAGCGACGCAAGGATCGTGACGGTCGTCAGCGCAAGACCCGGTCGGCGACGTCGGAGCATCAGAGCGACGGCGAGCAGCGCGCCGATCAGGAGCTCGCGCGCGAACCAGCTCGCTCCGTAGCTCGTCTGGGTCAACACAGTGCCGACGGCGGAGCTCGAGCCCGTCGAGACGGC
>JAHEXT010000014.1 GCA_023251945.1 Actinomycetes bacterium | reverse complement strand
TTCCTCGGGCACGCTGCCTTCCAGTCGCTTCCCGCAGTCGTCGAGACCTGGGAGGACAAGGGGCCGGATACCGAAGACCTCCAGACGCTTCGTCGCCTGTACCGCCGCGGCAGGCGCCGCCGCGTCCTCAGCTAGCTCGATGTGAAAGCGGACGCCTTCAGGATCTTCGCGCGACCGGAATCCGCGCGAGCGAATTCCGGTCTTGCGCAGAGCTAGCTCGATGTGAAAGCGGGCGCTGCGGCCGCGAAGCGGCCGCCTTCAGGATCTTCGCGCACCGGAATCCGCGCAAGCGGATTCCGGTTTGCGCAGAGCTAGCTCACATCGCTGACGCGGGCGAAGACGCGGAAGCTCGCACGCTCGCGTGGGAGCTCGTGGAACTCGGGGTTGCGGCATCCGAGCTCGTCCTCCCGGCTGCGGTAGCACGGGACGACCTCGACCTCGCACATCGGCAACGGCGACCGGCGCGCGCGAACTGCGCCGAAACCGCCGAGCTCCGTCTCCGCGGCCTCGAGCAGAGAGAGGTCGATCTCGACGTCGAACACCTTCTGCAGGCAACCCATGTACGTGCGCCCCCAGGCCTCGTATGCGTACACGAACGGGCAGCCCATACGGATGCAGGCTCCTGGGTGCACGACCTTCTCGCAGTGGACGGCGCAGTGGCGGCACTCGACCTCGTCCTGAGCTCGGAGCGGGATCCCGATCTCCACCGCAGCCTCGTGCACGAACCGATTGTGTGCCTCCAGGGCCACTCGCCGCAAGACTTGACAAATCGGCGGTTTTCAGGCAGTGGCGACGGTCGAGGGGAGCCCGGATAGGGTTCCCCGCGCGCCGTGGTCCGGAAAATCCTCTTCGGGACGCTCGCTCTCGCACCGATCACGATCGGCCTCCACTACCTGACCGACCTCTCGGAGACGACCGAGTTCGTCCTCTCCGCACTCGCGCTTATCCCACTCGCGTGGCTGATAGGAGAGGCGACCGAACATGCAGCGGAGCACACGGGGCCGGGCATCGGAGGGTTCATCAACGCCACGTTCGGCAACGCGCCGGAGCTCATCATCGCGCTGATCGCGGTCAACAAGGGTCTGACCGAGGTCGTCCGAGGCTCGCTCACCGGAAGTGTCGTCTCGAACCTCCTGCTTGTCCTCGGGGCGGCGCTCTTCGCCGGCGGACGCGGGCCGCTGGACCGCCATTCGAGCTTCCTCTCGCTGGGGTTGGTCGGTTTCGCGACGCTTCTCTTCCTCATCCCGTCGGTGCCCGGATGGGAAGGCGATCCGAACCGGCACGCTCTCACCGTCTTCACCGTTCCGGTCGCAATCGTCCTGCTCCTCGTCTACGTCGGGGTCACCTGGTACTCGCTGCGCCGCCATCACGCCATGCACGTCTCCGCTGACGAGGTGATCGCGGCCTGGTCGCTGCGCGCCTCGCTCGTCGCGCTCGGCCTCGCAACCGTCGTCACCGCGCTCGTGGCCGAGATCCTCGTCGGGTCCCTGGAGGTGTTTTCCGAGCAGGCCGGCTTGAGCGAGTTCTTCGTGGCGGCCGTGATCGTGGCGATCGTCGGCAACGCCGCCGAGCACGGAGGTGCGATCGTCGTCGCCTACCGTGGCAAGATCGCGCTCGCGGCCGAGATCGCGCTCTCCTCGGCGGCACAGGTCGCCGTCTTTCTCATCCCGGCTGTCGCGCTCCTGTCGTGGCTGATCGAGCCGCTCGCGCTCAGTTTCCGTCCGGTGGAGATCGCCGCGCTCGGCGCATCGACCGGCTACGCCGCGCTCATCCTCTTCGGCGGGCGCTCGAGCCGGCCTCGCGGAGTGCTGCTGCTCGTCGGCTACCTCGGCGTCGTCGTGGCCTTCTACGCTGCCGGGGACCGGTAGACGTCTATGCCTTGACGGGCGCGAGAAGGGCGCGCGGGATCAGCTCGACCGCCCGTTCGACGTCCTCATCAGAGATTCCTAAGTGCGTCACCGCACGGATCACGGTCGGATGGATCGTCGCCGAGAGCCCCACACCCGCCTCACGGAGCCGGGCCAGGGCGTCGGCGCGCTCGAGCCCGAGCGGTGCGACGTCGAGCTGGACGAAGTTGGTCTCCACCTGGTCGAGCTCCACGGGGATTCCCGACGCGTGCAGCTCCTCCGCCAGCCGGCGCGCCCGGGCGTGGTCGTCAGCCAGCCGCTCGACGTGGTGGTCGAGTGCGTAGACGCCGGCCGCGGCCACGACCCCTGCCTGGCGCATCGCGCCGCCGAAGAGGTGCTTCTCGCGGCGGGCACGCTCGACGAGCGGCGACGAGCCCGCGAGCAGGGCGCCGAGCGGACAGCCGAGGCCCTTCGAGAGGCAGAGCGTCACGGTGTCCGCGCCGGCCGACATGGCCGACGGCTTGCAGCCGAGCGCGACAGCCGCGTTCAGGAGCCGGGCTCCGTCGAGGTGCACCGACAGCCCGAGCTCGCGCGCGGTCGCCACGGTGTGGGCGAGCAGGTCGATCGGCCAGACCCGCCCACCCGCGTTGTTGTGGGTGTTTTCGAGCGACACGACGGTCGGCGCCTGGTCGGCCGCCTTCGTCCGCTGGGGGACCGCCGAGCGGAGCTGCTCGGCGGTGATCCGGCCGCCGTTACCGGGAAGCCCGAGGACCATGAGCCCGGCGTGCACCGCGGGCCCGCCGTACTCGTAGACGACGACGTGCGAGTGGCGTTCGGCGATCAGGACGTCGCCGGGACGCGAGAGGAGCTTGAGCGCGATCTGGTTCGCCATCGTCGCCGTCGGGACGAAGACGGCGTCCTCGTGCCCGAGGAGCTCCGCGACTCGGCGCTCGAGCTCGATCACCGTCGGGTCCTCGCGCTTCTGCTCGTCGCCGACGGCGGCGTCGGCGATCGCACGGCGCATCTCCGGAGTCGGTTGGGTGACGGTGTCCGAGCGAAGGTCGATCACACGCGGGCTTCACGCTACCGTCCAGCCATGGATCTCGCGCTCCTCGATCGCGTTCTCGCCGAGCACGGCGAGCCGGCGTATCGCCGCCGTCAGGTCTGGGAGTGGACGGCGCGCGGCGTCGCCTCCTACGAGGAGATGACGACGCTGCCGAAATCTCTCCGCTGGGCGCTCGCAGACGAAGTGCCGTTCTCGACGCTCGAGGTCGTCACCCAGCGCGAGGCCCGCGACAGGACGGCCAAGACGCTCTTCCGCACGCACGACGGCCATCCGGTCGAGGCCGTGCTCATGCGCTACCGCGACGGCCGCCGCTCGGTCTGCCTCTCCGCGCAGTCGGGCTGCCCTCTCACGTGCACGTTCTGTGCGACAGGCCAGATGCGGTTCGGGCGCAACCTCACGGCGTCGGAGATGCTCGACCAGGTTCTCCACTTCCGCCGCCTCGAGCCGGTGAACCACGCGGTCTACATGGGTATGGGAGAACCGCTCCTGAACTACGAGAGCGTGATCGCGTCCGTACGCCGCCTGCCCGACCTCGGGATAACGTACCGGCGCACGACCCTCTCGACCGTCGGGTGGATGCCGGGCCTGCGCCGCTTCGTTGACGAGGTCGGCGAGCCGATCCGGCTGGCATTCTCGCTCCACGCGGCGGACCCCGGCTTGCGGTCCGAGCTCATGCCGGTGAACGACCGCTACCCGCTCGAGGACGTGCTCGCCGAGTGCCGTCGCTACGTCGCGCTTCGCCGCCGCAAGGTGTTTGTCGAGTACGTGCTGCTGGCGGGCGTCAACGACTCGCCGGCGCGGGCGCGCGAGCTCGCGGCCGTCCTCGACCCGAGGGCCTTCAAGGTCAACCTCATCCCGTACAACCCGACGGGCGTGTTCGAAGCGTCCTCGCGCGAGGCGATCGCCCGTTTCAAGGCGGTCCTCGACCGGGCGCGGATCCCCGCAACCGTACGGCTCACGCGAGGCCGCGACATCGAGGCCGCCTGCGGGCAGCTCGCAGCGACGCGGTGATGGAGCGCGTGACCGGGATCGGTGGTGTGTTCTTTCGCGCGCGCGACCCGGAGGCGCTCGTTGCCTGGTACCGCGAGCAGCTCGGCGTCCCGCTCACCGAGGGTTTCGTCATCTTCCCGGAGAGCCGCGATACGCACTGGGTGCCGTTCCCGGCGGACACCGGCTACTGGCCTGCGGAGAAACAGTCGATGGTCAACTTCACCGTGGGCGACCTGGACGCCTTGCTCGCGCAGCTACGCTCGTCGGGGGTACCAGTCGACGACGAGGTCGAGGAGCACGAGTACGGGCGCTTCGGCTGGTGCGTCGATCCGGAGGGGAACCGGATCGAGCTGTGGGAGCCCGCGCAGCCCACTCGAGGCTGAAGCGACCGGCACGCTCCGGCCGCGAAGCGGCCGGCTTCAGGGATTCGCACGCGCACTGGAATCTGCGCGAGCGGATTCCGGTGCTGCGCCAACCGAATCGTCGAAGAGGTACCGCACGACGAGCTGCTTGGCGGCGCGGACCTCGTCGAGCCGCCGGACGGGCCGCCGGTGGGGCGCTTCGCGCAGGAGCTCGGGCGACTCGGCAGCCTCCTCGGCGATCCGCCGCATCGCATCGACGAAAGCGTCGAGCCGCTCCTTCGGCTCCGTCTCGGTCGGCTCGATCATCAGCGCCTCGGGGACGACGAGCGGGAAGTAGATCGTCGGCGGGTGGATCCCGTAGTCCATCAGGCGCTTCGCCACGTCCAGCGCCGTGATCCCGTAGTCCCGCTTGAGGTTCCGCGCGGAGAGCACGAACTCGTGCATGCACAGGCGGTCGTAGGGGAGTTCGTAGACGTCCTTGAGCCGCGCGAGCACGTAGTTCGCGTTGAGCACGGCCGCATCTGACATCTCGCGCAGCGCCGGGCCGTACGCCAGGATGAACGCGTAGGAGCGGACGAAGACGCCGAACGGCCCCGAGTAGCCGCGCACGCGGCCGATCGACTTGGGCCGCTCGTGGTCGAGCCGGAAGCGGCCGCCGTCCCGCACGACCTGCGGGGAAGGGAGGAACGGCTCGATGTCGGCGCGGACTGCCACCGGCCCGGCGCCGGGCCCTCCGCCTCCGTGCGGCTGCGAGAAGGTCTTATGCAGGTTGAAGTGGACGATGTCGAACCCCATGTCGCCCGGCCGCGACCGGCCGACGACCGCGTTCAGGTTCGCTCCGTCGTAGTAGAGGAGAGCGCCCGCGTCGTGGAAGATCCGCGCCACCTCCTCGATGCCCTCGTCGAAGAGGCCGAGCGTCGACGGGTTGGTGAGCATCAGCGCGGCGGTGCGACCGTCCACCTTCGCCCGCAAGTCCGCCAGGTCGAGGTTGCCGCGCGCATCGGTCTCGACCTTCTCCAGCTTGTAGCCCGCCATGGTCACCGAGGCCGGGTTCGTCCCGTGCGCCGTGTCGGCGGTCACGACCGTGTCCCGCCGGTCGCCTTCGCCGCGGTCGTCGAAGTAGGCGCGGACGAGCATCAGACCCGTGAGCTCACCCTGGGAGCCTGCGGCCGGCTGGAGTGTCACCGCCGGCAGTCCGGCGATCTCGGCGAGGATCTGCTGCAGGCGCCATTCGATCTCGAGCGCGCCCTGCGCCCCGTCGTCCTCCTGCAGAGGATGCAGGTCGCGGAAGCCAGGCAGCCGCGCGACGCGCTCGTCGACGCGCGGGTTGTGCTTCATCGTGCAGCTGCCGAGCGGGTAGAAGCCCGTGTCGATGCCGAAGGTGCGATCGGCGAGCGCGGTGAAGTGGCGGACGATCTCCGACTCCGCGACCTCGGGGAGGCGCGGCGGCGTCGCGCGGCGGAGCTCCGCCGGCACCTCCGGCACGGGCAGTCCGTAGTCGGGAACGCGTCCTGCGCGGCGTCCCGGGCGGCTCTTCTCGAAGATGAGATCCATCAGCCGCAGACCTCGTGCAGGACCTCGGCCAGCCGGTCGATGTCGGCCGGAGTGCGCTTCTCGGTGAGAGCGACGAGCAGGACGTCGTCCATCCCCGGGTAGTCGCGGCCGACGGGGTATCCCGGATGGACGCCACGCGCGCGCGCCTCCCGAATCACGTCGCGGGCGGGAAGAGGGAGCCGCACTGCGAACTCTTTGAACGTCGGCCGGTCGAAGGCGAGCGGCAGGCCGAGCTGCTCCTTCGCGTAGCCGGCAAGCGCGGTGCACGTCTCGCCGACCTCGCGCAGCCCCTGGGGGCCGAGCCACGCCAGCGTGACGAGGCCGGCGAGCGCGAGCAGCGTTTGGTTGGTAGTGATGTTGGAGGTCGCCTTCTCGCGGCGGATGTGCTGCTCGCGCGTCTGCAGGGTGAGCACGAACCCGCGCTCGCCGCCCGTGTCCACCGTCTCGCCGACGATACGCCCCGGCATGCGCCGGACGAACTCGTCCTTCGCGGCGAAGAACCCGTAGTGCGGTCCTCCGTACAGCGGAGGGCACCCGACGCTCTGGCCCTCCCCGATCGCCATGGCGCAGCCATACGCACCCGGAGCCTCGAGGAGCCCGAGCGAGACGAGGTCGACATGCACGACCGGGCGCGCGCCGGCCTCCGCCGCAGCCCTCGCCAGCTCGGGAGCGGGCTCCAGGCACCCGAGGAAGTTCGGCTGCTGAAAGATCACTGCCGCGGCGTCATTCGCCGCGGCCGCCAGACGATCCGGGTCGGTCGTGCCTCCGTCGTGAGCGACCTCGACGACCTCCAGGCCGAATCCGCGCGCGTACGTCTTGACCACTTGGCGCACCTGCGGGTTCAGCGTCTCCGCGAGCACGACCTTCGACCGGTCGCTCGCGTGCTTCGCCACGAAGCAGGCGTCCGCGGCGACCGTGCAGCCGTCATACCCCGAGGCGTTCGACACGTCCATTCCGGTCAGCTCGCAGATCGCCGTCTGGTACTCGAAGATCGCCTGCAACACGCCCTGGCTCATCTCCGGCTGGTACGGCGTATAGGCGGTCAGGAACTCGCCTCTCGAGAGCAGCACGTCGACGACGGCCGGAACGTAGTGGTCGTAGATGCCCGCCCCGAGGAAGGAGAGCTCGACGCCGCCATGGACATTGCGCGCCGCGAGCTCCTCGAGGTGCCGGACGAGAGCAGCCTCCGGGAGGGCCGGCGGCACGTCGAGCTCGCGCGTGAAGCGGACGCCCTCGGGGACCTGCTCGTAGAGCTCGTCGACCGACGAGACCCCGATCGCCGCCAGCATCTCCTCGCGGTCGGCGTCCGTCAGCGAGAGGTAGCCGGCGCTCACTGCTCCGCGACATGCTCGCGGTACGCGGCTGCGTCCATGAGCGAGTCGGCCTCGGACGGGTCCGACATGCGGATGTGGATCAGCCAGCCCTCGCCGTACGGATCCGCGTTGACGGTCTCCGGCTCGTCGACGGTCTTCTCGTTCACCTCGAGCACCTCGCCCGAGAGAGGCGACACGAGATCGGAGACCGCCTTGACCGACTCCACCTCGCCGTACGGCTCGTCCTTCGCGACGGCCGCGCCCACTGCGGGCGGCTCGAAGTGGACGAGCTCCCCGAGCCCGTCCTGCGCGAACCAGGTGATCCCGAGCGTCGCCTCGTCGCTCTCGATCCGGGCCCAGTCGTGCTCGGCGTGGTACTTGAGATCGTCGGGGTAGCTCTCGGCCGCGGGCACGGGCTCAGGTCTCCTTTCGGTAGATCGGCTTCTCGACGACGCGTCCGCGCCTCGGCTTGCCGCGGACGTCGATCACTAGCTCGGACTTCGAAGCGGCCTGGCCGGCCGGGACGTAGCCCATGCCGATGCCCCGGTCGAGCATCGGCGAATGGGTGCCGGACGTCACTTCGCCTCCGCCCTCGATCGACATCCCTTGCCGCGGGATCGCTTTCTCCTCCATCACGAACGCGACGAGGCGGCGGGCGGGGCCTTCCTCGCGTATGCGACGAAGCGTGTCGACACCCGTGAACTCCTTCGCGAGCGCGCACGCCCAGCCGAGCCCTGCCGAGATCGCATCGGTCTCGGGCGTGATGTCCGACCCATGCAGCGGGAAGCAGACCTCGAGCCGGAGCGTGTCGCGGGCGCCGAGGCCGCACGGGGCGGCGCCGCGGGCCAGCACGGCGTCCCAGAGGTCGGCCGCATCCTCCACGGCACAACAGAGCTCGACACCCTTTTCGCCGGTGTAACCCGTCCGGCCGATCATCACCTCGATCCCGTCGAACTCTCCCATCGCGTGGGTGAACGCGGGCTCGTCCGGGAGACCGAGGCGCTCGAGCGAGCGCGGGCCCTGGACGGCCACGAGGCCATAGTCGTCCGACGTGTGACGCACCTCGCAGCCGCGCGGCTCTCGTTCCTTCAGCCAGTCGTAGACCGCGGCCCGGTTCGAGGCGTTGACGACGAGCAGGTACTGGCCGGGCGCGAACCGGTAGAGGATGAGGTCGTCGACGATCCCGCCCTGCTCGTTCGTGAGCAGCGTGTACTGCGCCTCGCCGTCACCGATCCGGTCGACGTCGTTCGAGAGCATCTCCTGCAGGAACGCCGGCGCGGTCGGCCCGTCGACGTGGAGCTCGCCCATGTGCGAGACGTCGAAGGCCCCGCAGTCGGTGCGGACCGCACGGTGCTCGGAGATGACTCCTTCGTATTGAACGGGCATCTCCCAGCCTGCGAACGGCACCATCCGCGCCCCGAGCTCGACATGGCGCGCGTAAATGGGCGTGCGCTTGAGCGTGGCTACCACACCCGCGACTCTAACCACTCGCTCGCGCCGCGAGGCGACGCCTCTTTCGCGGGGCTAGTCCTCTTTCAGGAAGCTGGGGATGTCGATGTCGACGTCGGTGACGCTCGGGGCCTGGAAGGCCGGTCTCGCCGATGCGCCGACGGCAGCCTCCACGCGCCGGCGGCGCGGACGTCCGCCGAACCCCGTCGCAATGGCAATGACACGGACGTCCTCGCCCATGGCCTCGTCGATGACTGCGCCGAAGATGACGTTCGCATTCGCATCGGCCGCGCTCGTCACGACCTGCGCCGCCTCGTCCACCTCTGCCAGCCCGAGGTCGGGCCCACCGGTGATGCTGAGCAGGATCCCCGTGGCGCCGTCGAGTGTCGTCTCGAGGAGCGGGGACGAGATCGCCGCCCGCGCGGCGTCGACCGCACGGGTCTCACCATGCCCGACTCCGATCCCCATGAGCGCCGATCCGGCGTCGCTCATGATCGTCCGCACGTCGGCGAAGTCGAGGTTGATCAGGCCGGGGACGGTGATCAGGTCGGTGATCCCCTGCACTCCCTGGCGAAGGATGTCGTCGACCATGCGGAACGCGTCCGTGACCGGAGTCGAGCGCTCGACGACCTGGAGGAGACGGTCGTTCTCGATCACGATCAGCGTGTCGACGTTCTCTCGCAGCGTCTGGATGCCCTGTTCTGCCTGATCGGCCCGCAATCGACCCTCGAAGGCGAACGGGCGTGTCACGACGCCGACGGTGAGCGCCTCGAGCTCGCGGCCGATCTCCGCGACGATCGGCGCACCTCCGGTGCCGGTGCCTCCTCCTTCGCCGGCGGTGACGAAGATCATGTCCGCCCCCTTGAGGGCCTCCTTGAGCTCGTCGCGGCTCTCGAGCGCCGCTTCCACCCCGACGCGCGGATCCGCGCCGGCACCGAGGCCGCGGGTCGCCTTCGCACCGATGTGGATCTTCACGTCGGCGTCCGTCATCAGCAACGCCTGCGCATCCGTGTTGACCGCGACGAACTCGACGCCCGAGACGCCGGCGTCGACCATGCGACTCACTGCGTTCGTCCCGCCGCCGCCGATGCCGACGACCTTGATGACGGCGAGGTAGCTACCCAGCTGATTGTTCATGTCTCAACCCACCTGAAGCTGAAGCTCGCGTTGAACGTGCGATTATCCCGCACGCTTTCGCCTCCGAGGGTACGGCTCCTCCCTGGTTGTGTCAATAGCTCTCTGCTCGACAAACACTCAACCTCTACCTAAGAGTTGAGATATGTACTCGAGACGGGACGCTCCGGAACGCTTACGTCGACGTAGACCGTGCCGGCGTCGAGGAGCGAGAAGATCCGCGCAGCGACCGAGAGTTTCAGAAGGAGGTCGGACGTCGCTCCCAGCCGTATCTCGGGGCCTCGACGAAGGACGAGCGTCAGCTCTCCTCCGGCCCAGCGTACGGCCCTGACTGGCCGTGGAAGACGCACGTCGCGAACTGCGCCGAGCACCCGGGTTCCCGCTGCGGACGAGGAGGGAAGCGTGCCGCCCACTCGAACCGAGACGTCGCGGGTCAGCCAGAGTCGCGGATATCCGCGCCGGGTCCCGGTCTCGATCTCTCGGATCACCCTGCCAGACGCGGTCACGAGCCACGACGTGTGGCCTCGTCGAGCAACAGCAACGGCTCGCTCGGCCGCCACCTTCACGACGAGCGTATGCGGAAACGCGCGATCGACCGACACTCCGGCGACGGACGGAAGCGCCCGAACCGTGTCTTCGATCGCTCGGGCGTCGATCGCGAGCAAGCTCACACCCACGGTGTCTTCGGTCGCGGCCTCGACCTCGCGCGAAACCTCCGCGGGTGCTCCCTGGACGTCGACGCGCTGAACCGCGAACACCGACGTCGCGCGCGCACCCCAGTACGCACCGACCACCGCGACGACCAGAGCGAAGCTCACGAGCAGCGAACGGCCGGAGGGGACGAATCGTGCGAGGTCGAGGCGACCGCCGGCCTCGCGACGCGGAAACGGGACGACGACGCTTACCGCGCGCGCCCGCCGGCGCGACTCCCGCTCGATTCGTCCCCCGCCGGCCATGCGGCGAGATTCGCCGTGCGCCTCGCCGCTCCTACGTACCCGCCGGCAGCGCGAGATCGCCTATGAGGACGACCTCGCGCTCGAGCTCGACGCCGAACTGCTCACGCGCCCGGCGGCGGGCCTCGACCATGAGCGCGACACAGTCCGCGCTCGTCGCGCCGTCGGCATTCTCGATGAAGTTCGCATGCTTCGGGGAGATCAGTGCCCCGCCGATCCGGTGACCTTTGAGCCCGCAGAGCTCGAGCATCCGGCCGGCTCCGATATCTCCCGGCGGATTCTTGAAGACGCTCCCGAACGTGCGCTTGTTCGTCGGCTGGGTCGCCTTGCGACGTGACACGAGCTCCGCGACGGTCGCTTTGACCCGGCTCGGCGAGCTCGACTCGAGCCGGTACTCCACTCGCGCGACTACGGCTCCGGGCCCGAGCTCCGAGTGGCGGTACGAGAGACCGAGCTCCGCTGGCGTGAGCCAGTCGGTTCCGGCAGGTGAAGCGATGAGCGCACGGGCAAGGATGTCCGACCAGTCACGCCCGTAGGCACCCGCGTTCATGCGCACGCCGCCGCCCGCGGTACCCGGGATCGCGCACGCGAACTCGAGCCCGCCCAACCCTGCCGACCGCGCTCGGTGGAGGCAGACGGCGTTTGTCGCCCCTCCCCCGGCCGCGAGGAGCCGGTCCCGGATCTCTACGCCGGCAAGGTCGCTCTCGAGCCGAAGAACGAACACTTCGACCCCCTCGTCGGCGGCGAGCAGATTCGACCCGAGGCCGATGACGACCACCTCGAGTCCCTCGCCGGCCGCGAACCGGAGTGCCTCCTCGAGCTCGTCGAGAGTCGTGACTCGGGCAAGCGCTAGAGCCGGGCCCCCCGTTCCGATCGTCGTCAGCCGCGCCAGCGGGACGCCATTCTCGATCCTCATGAGGCCAGGTTCGCGACGATCGAGCGCGCGACCTTCCAGGGCTCCCCCACGCCGAGCGTCACGACCACGTCGCCGGGCCGCAGCCAGGAGAGCGTAACGTCGACTGCCGCGTCGAGCGTGGGCGCCCAGCCGCGACGGACTCCAGCGGGCACGTTGTCGAGGACGAGCTTGCCGGTGACTCCGGGCCGCGCCGCGTCGCGCCCACCGACCACGTCCGTGACCACCGCGAGGTCCGCGAGGCCGAGCGCCTCGCCGAGCTCGAGCGCGAGGTGTCTCGTCCGCTCGTAGACGTGCGGCTGGTAGACGGCGACTAGGCGTCCGTTCGTCCGTTCGCGAGCGGTCCGCAGCGTCGCGGCGATCTCGGTCGGATTGTGGCCGTAGTCGTCGTAGACGCGAACGCCTCCCTGGTCTCCGACGAGCTCGAACCGCCGCCCGACACCGGCGAAGCCTGCGATCGCGCGCTCGGCCTCTGCCCTCTCGACTCCGGCGAGCTCCAAGGCGGCGAGCGCGGCCGCCGCATTCCGCCGGTTGTGCGCCCCCGGCACCGCGAGCTCGAGCTCGACCGGCTCGAGCTCCCAGCCCCGAACCACCTCTGGCGCAGCGGCCAGCCACTCCTCGAAGAACGCGGCCAGCTCGGCGCCGGAGGCGAAGGCCGCATGGTGGTCGAGCTCGAGGTTCAAGACAACGGCGATCTCGGGCCGGAGAAGCGCGATCGAGCGGTCCGACTCGTCGCCCTCGACGACGAGCCAGCCCGTCCCTGTCCCGGCATTCCCGCCGAGCTGCGGGACGACGCCGCCGACGATCCAGCCCGGGTCGTGGCCGAGCTCGCGCAGGACGAACGCGATCATGGCCGCCGTCGTCGTCTTCCCGTGGGCTCCCCCCACGACGATGGCCGGGCGGAGCCCGACGAGCTCCGCGAGGAACTCGGCGCGTGCGCGTCCTTCGACTCGCCCCAGGTGCGCCGTCGAGACCACGACCTCGAACCCCGCCGAAGGGGCCGGGTCTCCACCGACGTCGACCTCGATCCCGGAGAGGGTCTCCATGAAGATCGTCTCCCGCACGTCCCAGCCGCGCACCTCGGCACCCCAGGCGCGCGAGATGTTCGCGTACGCGGAGAACCCCGCCCCGCCGATGCCCACGAAGTAGAAGCGACGCCCCGCAAGCGGCGTGCCGTGCTCGGTGCTCACGCTCGCCCCTCGGCCAGCCGCACGAGCTCGTCCGCGATCTCGTCGGCGGCCGCGGGCCTGGCGAGTGTCCGCATCGCGTCGCTCATCCGCCGGAGCCGGGACGGATCCGCGAGCAGCTCGTCAGCGAGTGCGGGCACACGTGCGAGATCGTTCTCGCGAACGAGGATCGCGCCGCCGCCGTCTTCGAAGTGGCGTGCGTTGAGCGCCTGGTGGTCCGACGTCGCGTAGGGGTAGGGAACAAGGATCGCGGGTGTCCCGGCGGCGGCCAGCTCCCACACCGTGCCGCCCGCACGGGAGATCGCGAGGTCGGCGACGGCGAGCGCCTCGCCGAAGTGGTCGGTCGTCGCGAGCAGCACGTAGTCGGGCCGTTTCACAAGGGGGCGAAGCGCCTCGATGTCACGCTCGCCCGCGATGTGCAGGACGGCGGGGCCGCGCTCGCCGTAGGCGGTGACGGCGAGCTCGTTCAGCGCCTTCGCCCCGGCCAGACCCCCGAACACCGCAAGCACCGCCCCCTCCTGCGGCAGACCGAACCGAGCCCGTCCCGCCTCGCGGCTCGCGCCGAGATGCGATCGCGGAATCGGCCGCCCGACGACGCGGTACCTCGACCCGTCCCGGCCGGGGATCTCGTACGCGAGGAAGACCCTGCGCGAGAGCGGCGCGGCCAGCCGGTTAGCGAGCCCGAGGTGCGCGTCCGCCTCGGTCAGGGCCGCAGGAATCCCCCGCAGGCGAGCCGCAAGCACCATCGGCCCGGAGACATAACCTCCCCCACCCAGGACGACGTCGGGACGCCGTTTCGAGAGGATCCGCACGCAGGTGAACGGCGCCCGCACCGCGCGGGCGAACGCCCGCACCTGCTCGACGCCAAGGCGCCGTGGCAGGCCTGACACGTCGAACGTGTCGAGCTCGAAGCCCGCCTCAGGAACCAGCTGCGACTCGGCGCGATCGGGCGACCCGGCGAACGTCACCGTCACGCCCCGCTCGCGCAGCGCCTCCGCGACCGCGAGCGCGGGCCGGACGTGACCGGCGGTTCCGCCCGCCGCGATCAGGCACGCGAGCCCGGACGACTTCTCCATTGACGGCGATGTTAAGGAGAATGCCCACCCCCGCGAGGAGCACGACGAGACTCGAGCCGCCGTAGGAGACGAAGGGCAGCGGAATCCCGGTGAGCGGCGCGATCCCGAGAACCGCAGCGAGGTTGATCGCGGCCTGTCCGCAGACGAGGGCGGTCAGGCCGGCCGCAAGCAGCTTTCCGAACGGATCGCGACATCGGAGCGCGATGCGAAACCCGGCAAGAGCGAAGGCGGCGAATGCCCCGATGACGAGAATCGAGCCGACGAGGCCGAGCTCCTCCCCCACGACGGCGAAGATCATGTCCGTATGGGCCTCGGGGAGGTAGAGCACCTTCTGCACCCCCTCGCCGAGGCCTTCCCCGGTGATCCCGCCGGAGCCGATCCCGATCAGCGCCTGCACGATCTGGAAGCCCGATCCCTGGGCGTCGCTCCAGGGATCGACGAAGCTGAACACCCGCGCCCGGCGGTAGGGCTCCACCCAGACGGCGATCAGACCGACGGCGGCAGCAAGGACCGAGGCCGCCGCCAGGAGCCGGACGGGAACGCCGGCGACGAGGAGGACGGCGAGCATCATCAGGCAGAGCGAGATCGTCGTGCCCAGGTCGGGCTCGAGGAGGATGAGCCCGCAGAACACCGCCGTCAGAAAGCCGAGCGGGCGCATGAGCTCGCCGAACGTACGCGGTGGGGCGCGCCGTGCGAGGTAGACCGCTGCGAAGAGGCACAGCGCGAGCTTCGCGAGCTCGGAGGACTGGAAGCTCGCGGGCCCGAGCAGGAACCAGCGGTGCGCGCCGTTGACCGCAGGGGCGACGAAGAGGACGGCCGCGCACAGCCCGAGGGCGGCGACGAGCAGTCCCGGCGCGACGTAGCGCAGGCGGTGGTAGTCGAAGCGGGCAGCCGCAGCCATCACGACGACGCCGATGAGCGCGTAGATCGCCTGCCGCTTGAGAAAGCTCATCGGGTCGCCGTCGCCCAGGGCCGCGGACGCGGAGGTGGCGCTGTACACCATCACGAGCCCGAACGCGACGAGGCCGAGCGTGACGAGCGCCAGTACCTTCTGGTCGAGACGCCCGTCTCCCTTCATCGCAGCACCTCGACGAGACAGCGAAAGGCATCCCCACGCGCCTCGAAATCGTCGAACTGGTCGAAGCTCGCGCAGGCAGGCGAGAGGAGGACGACGTCAGATGGGGCAGCTCTCGACGCAGCTGCCCCGAGGGCTTCGCTCAACTCTGTCGCGCGTAGGTACGGCACGCCTGCCTCGTCGAGCGCCTCGGCGATCTCATCGGCTGCCTCCCCGACCAGGTACGCGCGGTCGCCGGTCTTGAACGCGGCGGCGAGCGGGCCGTACGGCTCCGCCTTCCCGCGCCCGCCGAGGATGACGTGCAGCCGGGACTCCGGGAAAGAGGCGAGCGCGCGCCGCGCGGCGGCCACGTTCGTGGCCTTCGAATCGTTCACGTAGCGGACTCCTCCGAGCTCGCGCACGAGCTCGATCCGGTGCGGGACGCCGGGGAACGTCCGCAGCCCTTCCGCGATCGCGTCGTCGGCGATCCCCGCTGCCCGCGCCGCCGCCGTCGCCGCGGCTGCGTTCTCGCGGTTGTGCGGCCCGGGAATCCGCGGCTCGGCCGGAAGCGGGTCGTCGAAGCGGAACTCGACCCTGCGCCCCTCCCCAGGCACCGGGCCGAGTCCGCGGGGGACGACCGCGGTGTCGCCCGCACCCTGGCGCTCGAAGATCCGGAGCTTCAGGTCCACGTACGCCTCGAAGGTCCCGTGGCGGTCGAGGTGGTCTGGCTCGAGGTTGAGCAGGACGGCGACACGGGGGCGGAGCGTCTCGACGTCCTCGAGCTGGAAGGAGGAGAGCTCACAGACGACCCACGTCTCCGGCGTCGCCGCCTCGACGACGGATGTCAGCGGACGGCCCACGTTGCCCGCAACCTCGACGGAGCGCCCGGCCGTGCGGAAGACTGCGCCGAGGAGCTCGCTCGTGGTCGTCTTCCCGTTCGTGCCAGTCACGCCGAGAAGCGGCCCCGAGAGGAGCCGCGACCCGAGCTCGATCTCGCTCCAGACGGGGATCCCGCGCGCTCGTGCGCCCGCAACGAGTGGCGTCTCCCCGGGGACGCCCGGGCTCTTCACGACGAGATCGATCCCCTGTAGCAGTGTCTCCTCCTCGCGTCCGAGGTGAACTTCGACGCCGATCTCGCGGAGCCTCCCCGCGTCGAGCGCGTCGTCCCGGTCGTAGCCGACGACGGCCGCGTTCCGCGTGACGAGGACCTCCGCCGCGGCCCGGCCCGACCGTGCGAGCCCGACCACCAGCACGTGCCTGCCCTCGAGCTCGGCGCCGGCAGTCAATGCTCGACGAACTTCAGGAAGTCGCGGTAGAAGAGCGCGAAGCCGGACGCGCAGAGGATCGCGCAGACGATCCAGAAGCGGACCATCACCTTCGTCTCCGACCACGCCTTCATCTCGAAGTGGTGGTGGATCGGGGCCATCAGGAACACCCGCTTCCCGGTGCGCTTGAAGCTGACCACCTGGATGATCAGCGACAGCACCTCGATCACGAAGATGCCGCCGATCAGGAGCAGGAGGATCTCGGTCCCGGTGACGATGGCGAAGCCGGCGATCGCCCCACCGAGCGCCATCGAACCGGTATCGCCCATGAAGACCTCGGCGGGGAAGGCGTTGTACCAGAGGAACCCGATCGTCCCTCCGATCAGCGCCGCGGCAAGAGTGGCGATGTCCAGGTAGACGTCGCTCCGATTGCCCGGGGCGCCCGAGCGGATCCACGAGATCCCCGCGATCGCGAGGAACGTCAGGAGCATGATCGTGGCCGTGCCGGCGGCGAGCCCGTCGATTCCGTCGGTGAGGTTGGCCCCGTTGACCGTGCCGGCGATGACGACGAAGAGAAAGGGGTAGAACAGGAACCCGAGGTCGAGGTCCCAGCCCGCAACGGGGACGTAGATCGACGTCTCGAACGCAGCCGTCTGCTGCAGGATCACGGCGGCCACGAGGGTGACCGCGGCGAGGAGGATCATCTTCCAGCGCCCCGGCAGCCCGAGCGACCTCCGGCGGCGGAGCTTGAGGTAGTCGTCCGCAAAGCCGATGGCGGCGCAGCCGAGCGTGACGGTGAGCACCGTCAGCGCCTCGGCGGTGTACTGCGACAGCACGAGGAAGGGGACCACCGCCGTCGCCACGATCAGGAGGCCGCCCATCGTGGGGGTGCCCTGCTTCACGACGTGCGCCGCCGGCCCCTCTGCCCGGATCTGCTGCCCGAGGTTCCTGTGGCGCAGCGTCTCGATGAACTTCGGCCCGATCACGACGGCGGCGACCATCGCGAGCAGGCCGGCGATCAGGACTGGGACCATGCCTCGGCGAAGTTCGAGATCTCGGCGGCGATGCCTTCGAGCCCGACCGCACGCGAGGCCTTGACCAGCACCGCGTCGCCCGGGCGCAGGAACGCACGGGCGGCATCCACCGCCTCCTCGACACCCGGCGCCCACACCGCGGGGCGGTACCCCCAGGCGGGCTCTCCCACGCCGAGCACCTCGATCTCGAGCTTCGCGGCCAACTCGCCGATCGCGCGGTGGTACTCCTCCGAGTCCTCCCCGAGCTCGGCCATCTCGCCCAGGATCGCCACGCGCCTGCGCTCGCCCGCGCGCTCGGCGAGATGGACGAGCGCGGATCGCATCGAGTCCGGGTTCGCGTTGTAGGCGTCGTTCACGACGAACCCGCCGCCGGGAAGCCCGTGCTCCTCGCCGCGCCAGGGCGAAAGCCTGATCCTGGAGGCACCGGCCGAGGCGTGCCGAAGCGGGAGCCCAAGCGCCGCGTACGCATGGAGCGCGGCGAGCGTGTTGACGGCGTGGTGGCGCTGGGTGAATGGAAGCTTGAGCTCGACGAGCTCTCCGTCGACCCGAAACCGGCCGTGCCCGTCGACGAAGTCGACATCGTCCGGATCGAAGCGTCGAATCTCGATGTCGGCGCGCCCCAGGTAGGGCTCGAGCTCCGGGCACCGGGCGGGCACTACGGCCGCGCCGCCCGCCCGCAGCGCGGCGATCGCCTCCGCATTCGCCTCGGCGACCCGTTCGACCGTGCCCAGCAGCTCGAGATGCTCCGGTCCGATGTGAGAGACGACGACGAGCCCGGGCCGAGCGATGGCACAGAGCTCGCCGATCTGGCCCACCCCGCGCATACCCATCTCGACGACGAGGATCTCCGTCTCCGGCTCGAGCCGGCAGACCGTCAGCGGAAGACCGATCTCGTTGTTCAGGCTCCGCTCGGACCAGATCGTCGCCGCGTGCGGGGCGCAGAGCGCGCCGAGGATGTCCTTCGTCGAGGTCTTTCCGGTCGACCCCACGACCGCGACGACGCGGGCATCGCTCTTCGACCGGACGAGCGAGGCAAGTGCCGCGAGCGCGGCCTCCTGGCCTGCGGGAACGAGTGTCGCTGCCCCTCGCGCGCGCGCATCGTCGACGAAGCGAACGCCGGTGTTGAGCGCCACGAAGAGGTCTCCGGGGCCAACCTCCCGTGAGTCGGCCCTGATCCCGGTCACGACCGCCCATTCCCTGCCCCCCTCGAGCCGTCCGAGCGCAAGTGCCTCGAGCTCGTCCCAACGAACCGGGATCATCGCGGCTCCCTAACGCTCCTCGCGCGTCGGCGCGAGGAGCGCCAGCGCTTCCCGGGCGACGTCGCGATCGTCGAAGGGCTCCACGACGCCCGCGATCTCCTGCCCCTGCTCGTGCCCCTTTCCGGCTATGACGACGACGTCGCCCGGCTCCGCGAGCCAGATCGCTCGGCGGATCGCGGTGCGCCTGTCGGGGTCGATCTCGACCTCGACGCCCGCACCCTGGAGGATGTCCTGGATGATCGCGAGCGGATCCTCGGAGCGGGGGTTGTCCGAGGTCACGATCGCGAGGTCGGCCCGCTCGGACGCGACCTTCCCCATCAGCAGGCGCTTGCCACGGTCGCGGTCGCCCCCCGCGCCGAACACGACGATCACCCGGCCGTCCCCCAGCTCTCGCGCCGACGTCAGCACGGTCTCGAGCGAATCGGGCGTGTGCGCGAAGTCGACGAGAACCGTGAACGGTTGACCCTCGTCGATTGCCTGGAAGCGGCCCGGGACCTCTGCGACGCGGCCGATTCCCTCCGCGATCGCCTCTTCGTCGAGGTCGAGGAGCAGACCCGCGACGACAGCTCCGAGGACGTTCTCGACGTTGAACAGCCCCCTGAGCGGCGTCTCGACGTCGATCCCCGCCGCCCGGAACGAGCTACCCTGCGCGGTCGACTCGAGACGTTCGGGCCGGATCTCTGCGCCTTCGGCGAGCCCGAACGTGACAAGCGGCGCGCGGTGCGAGGCTGCGAGGTCGCCGGCGAGACGCTGCCCCCATTCGTCCCCCACGTTGACGGCCGCAGGTGGCGGCTGCGCGCCGGCGAAGAGGCGCCGCTTCGCCTGGAAGTACTCCTCCATCGTCCCGTGCAGGTCGAGGTGGTCCTGGCTCAGGTTCGTGAAGACGAGGGCGTCGAAGCGGACCCGGTCGAGCCGCCGCAGTGCGGCTCCGTGGGACGAGGCCTCGACGGAGGCGCTCCGGTCCCCCGCATCGATCATCTCTCGCAAGAGACGCTGGAGATCGATGGCCTCCGGCGTCGTGAAGGGAGCTCCCCGCTGCTTACCGCCGACCATCCACTCGACCGTGCCGACCAGCCCCGGCCTCAGTCCAGCCACATCGAGCATCGAATGCAGGAGGAAGGCAGTGGTCGTCTTGCCGTTCGTCCCGGTGACGCCGGCGAGCTCGAGCTCTTTCGTGGGCTCGCCGAAGAACACGTCGGCGGCAACGGCCATCGCAGCTCGGGAATCGGGAACGACGACCTGGGGGACCCGCACGTCGAGCGGACGCTCGACGACGAGCGCGGCCGCACCGCGCTCGATCGCCTCCCAGGCGAGGTCGTGCCCGTCCACGCGCTGACCCGGAACGCAGAAGAAGAGAGCTCCCCCTGTCACGTGCCGCGTGTCGTACGCGAGGTCGCCGATCTCGACCGACCGGGCTCCCGTCACCTCGCTCGGGGCGAGCGCCCGGATTAGGGCCTCCAGCTCCACCGCCGAAAAGGTAGACGAACCCTACGAGGGCTCGGTGATCAGCGGCCGGTCTCGGCCGTCCGAGGGGCGTCCGGCGGAACCTCGAGCTGCTGGAGGTTGAATCTCGCGATCTGCTTGAACGCAGGTGCGGCGACGACCCCCCCGTAGATCGAGCCACGTGGCTCGTCCACCATGACCATGATCACGAGCCGCGGCTTCGTGGCCGGAACGAGCCCGACGAAGGTGGCGACGTAGCGCGACGTCGAGTAGCGGCCGTTGGGCTCGATCTTGGCCGCGGTCCCCGTCTTTCCGGCGACCGTGTATCCGGGAATCGCGGCCTCGGTTCCGGTTCCCTCGAGCACGACGCCTCGGAGCATCGAGAGCATCTGCTTCGACACCGCGCGGGACACGACTCGCCTGCCGCGCTTCACCTCCACGGGCTGGCCGTCGACCCGCTCGATCAGGTGCGGCGTCACGAGAATCCCCCCGTTCGCGATCGCGGCATACCCCCGAGCCATCTGGATCGGCGTCACGGCGATCCCGTGCCCGATAGGCACGGTGCCGATGGTCGAACCCGACCACTGGCCGAGCGGGAGAGCGAACCCGGGCGACTCACCCGGAAAGTCGATGCCGGTCGGGTTCCCGAAGCCGAAGCGGTCGATCCAGTCGGCGAGCCGGCCCTCCCCGAGCCTCTCCGCGATCGTGATCGTCCCGATGTTCGAGGAGTACTCGACGATCTGGCGCACGGACATCCGCTCCGTCCCCCGGGAATGCGCTTCGTGGATCACGCGGTCGGCGACGCGGATTGTCGGTCGAAGCCGGAACGAGGTCCGGGGTGTGACCATCCCCTCCTCGAGCGCCGCGGCGATCGTGACGAGCTTGAACGTCGACCCGGGCTCGTACGTGTCGGTCACGGCACGGTTACGCCGTCGGTCGGCACGCGTCGTGGCGAACCGGTTGGCGTTGAAGCCCGGCGCGACGGCCATGGCGAGGACGGCGCCCGTGTAGGGGTCCATGACGATCGCCGTCGCCGCCCGCGCGCCGAAGCTGCGAACCGTGTCTTCGAGGACGTCCTCCGCATTCGCCTGGATCTGATGGTCGATCGTGAGCCGTACGTTCAGGCCGGCCGTCTCTGGCTTCGTCGAGACCACGTCGAGCGCGCGCCCGAGTGGATCCTTGACGACGGTCCGGCGTCCCGGACGACCCGCCAGCACGGTCTCGAGCGACCGCTCGAGGCCCTCGAGCCCCTTGTTGTCCGTCCCCGCGAAGCCGAGGATCTGGGCCGCCACCCGCCCTTGCGGGTACGTCCGGAGCTCCTCCGGGAAGAAGCCGACTCCGGGGAAGCCGAGCTCGATGAGCTTCGACGCCTTATCGGGGTCGGCTTTCCGCGCGATGTAGACGAATCCCCGCGAGCGATCCGTGAGCAGGGAGTAGACGGCGCCGGGCTCCACGCCTAGCTCTTTGACGGCCGCGAGCGTGAGATCGCGCGGACGATCGACCTGGCGCGGATTCGCGTATACGGTCGTCGCCTGCTCTCCGATCGCGAGTGGCTCGCCGTTCCGGTCGAAGATCGTCCCTCTCGCCGCGGGTACGACAACCGTCTCACGGTGCTGGCGGACCGCCATGCGCGCGTACGCCGCCCCATTCACGGCCTGGAGCCAGAACGCCCGCACGAACGCCGCCCCGAGGAGAAGGAGGAAGACGCCTGCGAGGAAGCCGATGCGCCGGTTGGTCGCGCCCGGTCTCATTTCGGCAGCCGGACGTAGACCGTCGTCTCGGGATCGGCCTGAACGAGTCCGAGCTCGGTCCGCGCCGTCTGTTCGATGTGGGAGGTCGCGGCCGCGCGCGAGAGCTCGGAGCGGAGCCTCGCCACGTCTGCCTTGAGCTCGGAGCGCTCCTGCCCGGCACGGTCGAGCTCGAGATTGAGCCGCAGGACGCTGACGTTCACGGCGACGACGCCCGCCAGGAGCGAGGCGAAGAGGACGATCCAGAGCACGCCTCCTGCGAAGAGACGCGATCGCGACCCGGCGCGAGGCCGCGCCCGGCCGACCTGCGCCCCCTGGGCGACGGTGGACACTGCTCCCTAGACCTTTGCCGCCGCCCGCAGGCGGGCCGAGGCTGCCCGCGGGTTCGAGTCGATCTCCCGCGCGGACGGCCGCAGCGGCTTCGGCGTGAGGATGCGCACTTCGGGCTCGTGTCCGCAGACGCATACCGGAAGCTCGGGTGGACACGTACAGCCGCGCGCACGCTCGCGTAGGAAGTGTTTCGCGATGCGGTCCTCGAGGGACTGGAAGCTGATCACGGCGAGCCGGCCTGCCGGCCGGAGCATCTCGAACGCCGCAGGAAGCCCCGTCTCGAGCGACGCGAGCTCGTGGTTGACCTCGATCCGGAGCGCCTGGAAGACCCGCTTCGCCGGATGCCCGTCGCCGAACCGTCCGGGGGCGGGGATCGACGCCCGGACGACGTCGACGAGCTGGCTTGTTCGCGTGATCGGGGTCTCGACCCGACGCCGGGCGATCCCACGCGCGATCTGCCGCGCGTACCGTTCCTCTCCGTACCGGCGGAAGATCGTCTCGAGCTCGCGTTCCTCCCACGTATTGACGACGTCGGCGGCGGTGAGATCCTCGGAGGGGTCCATGCGCATATCGAGCGGAGCGTCGGTCGCGTACGAGAAGCCGCGCTCGGGCCGGTCGACCTGCATCGAGCTCAGGCCGAGGTCGAGGAGCACGGCGTCCGCCTTCACCCCGTTCGCGGCGAGCTGCGTGAGGACGACCGCGTAGTCGCCTCGCAGAAAGCGCGCCTGGACGCCGCGCGACGATGCCTTGACCCGGTCGAAGTACGGGCGCACGGTCGGATCGCGGTCGATCGCGATGAGCTTCCCCTGGCCCGCGAGATCGGCGACCAGGACGCGCGAGTGCCCTCCTGCGCCGAAGGTCGCGTCGACGACCGTTTCGCCCGGTTGCACGGCGAGGAGCTCGCGCACCTCCTCCGCGAGGACCGGGATGTGATCAGCCGCGTTTGTCCGCAAGACGTTCGGCAACATCTCCCGCGCTCCCTTCGATGGCGCTCAGATGGTCGGCCCACAGGGCCCGGTCCCAGATCTCGATGTGGTCGTGCACCCCGGCAACAAGGACGTCCTTGCCGAGTCCCGCATGTTCGGCGAGGTGTGGAGGCACGAGCACCCGCCCCTGCCGGTCGAGCTCGGCGACCGCCGCGCCCGCGAAGACGTACCGCTTCATCTCGCGGGCCTCCCGCGTGAGCGAGTCGAGATCCGCGATCCGGGCGACGTTCGCGTCCCAGCTCTCACGCGGGTAGACGTCGATGTTCCGCTCGATTCCCCGCGCGAGGACGACGCCTCCGGCCAGCGCGTTCCGGAACCGGGCCGGCAGCGTGAGCCGGTTCTTCTCGTCGACCGTATGCTCGTACTCGCCGTAGAACATGGATGCGGGCGGGACGGCTCTCCCACGGGGCCCCACTTTACTCCACTATTACCCACTGCGCAACCCCTCCGCCCCATCCGGCGGGGGCCGCTCGTCCCAGATGCCTACGGCAGGGGAAAGGCCTCGGCGTGGACGCCCGGGCCGGCCAGCGCGCCTGCGCCGCAGCGTGCGGCAAAGTCGAGCACTTGCGGCACGTCGAGCTCGGCGGCGAGTGCGAATGCGAGCCCCGCCGCGAAGCAGTCTCCCGCGCCGTACGCGTCGACAACGGTACCTCGAACTGGGGCGCCCGAGAACGGGCCCCCCGGCTGCGCCCAGCCGCCGAGCGCACCCGACGTGGACACGATCAAACGCGGCTCCGGCTCGAGGTCGCCGGGACGGAAGAGCTCCGCGTCGTCTTTCCCGCTTCCGACCACCGCGTCGAGCTCGACCGCCCCTCGCCGGAGCGTGGCAACCTCGCGGGCCGTCGCGACCAGCACCCGACTGCGTCGCGCGTGCAGGAGAGCATCCACGTCCCCGGCGCAGAAGTAGACGGCGTCGCACCGCGCAAGCTCATGCCAGGGAAGCGAGTCGTCGTGGCCGCGCGGACCGAGCTTCGGCCCGATCGTCGTGATCGTCCGTTCTCCGGTCTCGTCGACGTAGGTGAACCCTTTGCGCTGGGGGGCGTCCACGAATGACGCATGAATCTCGATCCCTCGTTCCTCGAGCTCGGCCTTCGCGCGCCGGCCGAGCGCGTCCGCACCGAGTGCGGTGAAGAAGAGCACCGAGTCCGCGAGCTGCGCGAGCTGGACCGCAGCGACGACGCCGCCGCCTGCGGCCTGCTCCCAGGATTCGGTGGCGTGGACGATGTCGCCTGCACGCGGGACGCGCTCCACCGGCACGAACTCCATCCACTCCACGTGTCCCACGACAGCCGTACGCACAGCCGCATGCTCACAGATGCGCGTGCCCGCGCGTTTGCAGGTGATGATGCACGTCGTGGCGATCCCACCCTTCGAGCTCTTCTACGCAGAGCACCGGATCGAGGTGATGCGGCTCCTTCGCCGCCGCCTCGGACGAGAGCGCGCCGAGGACGCCTTCCAGGAGACCTTTCTCCGGGCTCTCCAGGCCTACCGCCGCCTCGAGTACGGCGAGCATCTGCGGGCGTGGGTGCTGACGATCGCGAGGAACGTCGTGATCGACACGCTCCGACGTGCGAGACCCACGGGCCCGGAGCTCGCGGAGGCGGCCGCCGAGGACAGCCGGCCGGCGTACGAAGAGCTCGCAGCTCTGACCGACGGCTTGCCGCCGAAGGAGCGGGCCGCCGTCGTGCTCCGGTACGGCTACGACCTTTCCTACGAACAGATTGCAGACGCGCTCGGCTCGAGCGAGGACGCGGCCAGACAGGCCGCCTCCACGGGCGTGCGCCGGCTGCGCAGGAGGATCACACCATGACCATCTCCCCCGATGTCGACAGCCGCTTCCGCGAGGCAGCCGTCGCGCTCGGCCTCGTCGACGTCGGCTTCGACGTCGTCGAGTCGCCGGTCGGCGAGCTCCTCCTCGCCGTCTCCGAGCAGGGGCTCGCCTGCATCTCGTACGACCCGGAGCCCGAGGCCGAGCTCGAGCGACTGGCCCGCATCGCCGGCCCCTGCGTCCTCCGCTCGCCGAGGAGCGTC
>JAHEXT010000013.1 GCA_023251945.1 Actinomycetes bacterium | reverse complement strand
GTGCCCGCGCTGGCGCTCGAGCTCGCGCTCGAGGAGGTCGGCGATGTCCGGATCGACGTCGGCGAGGCCTGCGGTACGAAGCTCCTCGAACGTCATCGGCGCGACGGCCATCGTGGGGATGCTACTGGCCGAGCACCTCCGCGACGCGGGCCAAAGCATCGGCCGCGGCCACGGCACTCTCACGTGCCACGTGCGGCTCGGTACCGGTCAGATCGATCACGGTCGAGGGCAAACCGGGAAGCTCGCCGCCGTCCACGACCACGGACGCCGCGCGGATCTCCGGCGGCACGTCCTCGACGCGACACGGGTCGACGCCGCCGTGAAGGTTCGCACTGGTTGCCGCCACTGCTCCCACGCGCCCGAGGACCTCGGCACCGGGGCCGCCGAGATCCGGAACGCGAACGCCGATCGTGTCGGGTCGCGCGCCCGTGAGCCACGGGAAGCGACGTGCGGGGTTCGGCAGGACGAGCGTGTACGGGCCGGGAAGCAGCGCCCGGGCCACGACCCCGGCTCTCCCGCGCAACTCGGGGACGCACTCGAGAAGCCAGTCGACACTCGCCGCGACGACGGCGACCGGCTGGTCGGGTGCGCGACCCTTGAGCTCGCCGAGCGCACGCACCGGTTCCTCTCGATAGGGCGTGCACGCGAGGCCGTAGACGGTGTCGGTCGGGATGACGGCGAGTCCGCCTGCGCGGATCACCGCGACCGCGTGGTCGATCGCGTTCACGCGCCGAGCACCGTCCAGCCGAGCGATTGTGCAGCGTCCTTCAGTCGGCGATCGAAGGTCACGATCGGCAGACCGTCATCCGCTCCGGCTATCGCCGCTGCGCCCAGATGCAGCCCGTCGAGCGCTCGAACACCCGTCCGCTCCGCGAGCTCGGCTGAAAGGTCGCATGTCGGCTCGTCAAGCTCGACCACGGCAATGTTCTGCCAATCCTCCGAGAACGCGCGGCGAGCGGTGGTGAGCTCATCGTCCTGCAGCAGCCGGGCCAGGTTTCGCCTCACCTCCACCAGCGTGTGGCGACCTGCCGCCCACACCTGATGGCGGTGGATGATCTCCGACGCCAATGCCGTCTCGGGTTCATCCACGTACAGCTTGAGCAATGCGCTCGAGTCGATGTATGCGATCAATCGTCGTCTTCCGCCATCGCCTCGGCGATCGTCATCTTCCCCTTGAGCCTGAGAGGCTCACGATGCGGGGTGCCACGACCAGGCCGGATCCAGCCTTCCTCGATGCCCTGCTGGATCCGCTCCTCGACGGAGAGCTTCCGGATCTCCGCTTTCGCGCGACCGCGGTCCGTCACGACGATGGTCTCACCGGCGGCTGCCCGCTCGAGGTAGTGCGACAGTCTCGCCTTCAACTCACGTATACCCACTCTCGTAGTCACGTTATCGTGCATTGTAGTCATGTCAATCGGCTGATGTGGTCACGCCCTCGACTACCCGGTCCCGGCCGGCGAGGTCCGGCGTAACGGAGACGTCGCGATAGCCGAGCTCGTGGAGCAGGGCCGCAACTTCGGCGGCTGAACCGTCGGCAACCTCGACGACGAGCACACCCCCTACACGGAGGACCTCTCGCGCCGAGCGCGCAACGGCTTCGGTCGCGCCCTTCCCGACCAGCGCTGCCCTCGGCTCCCAGTCTCGGACTTCGGGCTCGAGCGACTCGATCTCGTCGGGCCGCACGTACGGGGGGTTCGAGACGACGAGATCCCACGGCCCCTCGGGGAGCCCCTCGAAGAGGTCCCGGCGCAGGAGCTCCACCGGCAGCCCCGTGCGCTCGGCGTTCTCCCGAGCGACGGCGAGCGCGTCAACGGACGCGTCGATGGCCGTGACACGCGCGCCGCGGTGCTCATCCGCCAGTGCGAGCGCGATCGCCCCGCTCCCCGTGCCGACGTCGAGAATGCGCGGCTCGTCGAGACCGGAGACGAGCGCGAGACAGCGCTCGACGACGATCTCGGTCTCGGGCCGTGGGACGAGCACGCGCCGGTCCACGGTCAGCGTGAGCCGCCGGAAGCCACATTCGCCGAGCACATAGGCAACCGGCTCGCGGCGCTCGCGGCGGATGACGAGCTGCTCGAGCTCGGCGCATTCGTCGTCGGAAAGCGCCAGTCGGCTTTCTCCGTACAGCCCCGCGCGCGTCATCCCGAGGACGTGTGCGACGAGCAGCTCCGCGTCGAGCCGAGGAGACTCGCACCCGGCCGCCTCGAGGCGCTCGGCGGTACGTCGAAGCGCGTCAGCGACGCTGTCGCTCACGCCGAGGCTGCGGCGAGCGCCCGTCGGCGGTCCTCCGCCTGCAGAGCATCCGTGAACTCGTCGAGCTCGCCACCGAGAACCTGGTCGAGCCGGTGCGCGGTCAGCTTGATCCGGTGGTCGGTGAGCCGGTTCTCGGGGAAGTTGTAGGTGCGGATCTTCTCCGCGCGTTCGGCGCCGCCGATCTGCGAGCGCCGCGCCGCCGCCACCTCCGCGCGCTGGCGCTCGCGCTCTGCCTCGTAGAGCCGCGCGCGGAGCACCCGCATCGCCTTCTCCCGGTTCTGGAGCTGCGAGCGCTCGTCTTGCATGGCGACGACGATCCCCGTCGGGAGGTGCGTGATCCGTACCGCGGAATCCGTCGTGTTCACGCTCTGCCCACCCGGGCCGGTCGAGCGGTAGACGTCGATCTTGAGGTCCTTCTCGTCGACCGACACCTCGACGTCCTCGACCTCCGGCATGACGGCGACCGTCGCCGTCGAGGTGTGGATCCGCCCCTGCGACTCCGTCTCCGGGACGCGCTGTACGCGGTGTGTCCCGCCCTCGTATTTGAAGACGGAGTACGCGCCTTGCCCCTTGACCGCGAAGACGACCTCTTTGAACCCGCCCGCCTCGTTCTCGCTCGTCGCGAGAGTCTCGGTGCGGAAGGCGCGGCGCTCGGCGTAGCGGGTGAGCATCCGGTAGAGGTCGCCCGCCCAGAGCGCTGCCTCGTCGCCGCCGACACCCTGGCGGATCTCCACGATCACGTCCTTCTCATCCGCAGGGTCCTTCTCGACGAGGGCGAGCTTCAGCTCGTCCTCGAGCCGCTCGGCCTCCGACTCGATCTCGGCGGCGAGCGACGCGAGCTCGGGGTCGCTGCGGGCCGCGTCGAGGTCGGCGCTCGCCCGCCTCCACGCTTCGGCGAGTCGAAACGGGCCTTCGAGCTCCTTCAGCCGGCGCCCGGCATCTGCCGCCCGACGATGATCGTTGTAGACGGCAGGGTCCGACATGCGCTCCTGCGCTTCTGCATAGGAGCGCTCCAGCTCGTCGACGAGACGATCGATCGTGCTCATCCTGTTGATGGTAGTAGGGGCCGGGCATGCCCGGCCCGAGGGCCACGCAAGCGTCGCCCCTACAGAAGAGCGGCGTCGAGCGTGATCTCCGGAACTCCCGTGAGCGCCTTCGAGACCGGGCAGCCATCTCTCGCAGCCTCCGCCTGCTCGAGGAAGGCGGCCTTGTCGAGCCCGGGAACCGAGCCTCGCACGACGAGTGCGACCTTCGTGATCCCGGTGCCGGGCACGAACGTCACGGTGGCCGACGTCTCCAGCCGCTCCGCTGGGGTGCCTGCCTGCGCCAGGCCGTGCGAGAGCGCCATCGAGAAGCACGCGGCGTGGGCGGCGGCGATGAGCTCCTCCGGGCTCGTCCGGCCGTCGGACTCCTCGGCGCGCGAGGCCCATGTCACCTCGAGCGGGCCGAACGCGCCGCTTCCGACGCTTTCGATCGTCCCGCCCCCTTCGAGGAGAGAGCCTGTCCAGGTGACGTTTGCGGTGCGATCAGCCATCAGCCCCTCCCTCGAGATTCGCGTCGACGGTCACCGTGGCGCTGGCCCGGATCAGCGCCGAGAAAGGGCAACCCGCGTCCGCAGCCTCGGCCGCCTGCGCGAACCCAGCCGCATCGCACCCGGGCGCCGAGCCGCTCGCTGCGATCGCGGAGGAGACGATCCGGTGGCCGACGCCCTCCACCTCGTCCATCGTGATCGTGCACCGAACGTCCAGGCGCTCGGGCGGCGTATCGGCGCGGGCAAGCTCGCTGCCGAGCGACGCCACGAAGCACGCCGCGTGCGCCGCCGCGAGCAGCTCCTCGGGACTCGTCTTCCCTCCAGGGTCGCTCGCGGTGCGCGAGGCGATCGTGGTGGGTAGCGAGAACGCCCCCGAGCTCACGGCCGTGACCACGCCAGACCCGCGTGCCGTTGTCCCTTCCCAGACGACGTTCGCCGCCCTGACGATGCGGGGCATGGCTAAGCCATGACCTCAACGCGCGCCTCGAGCCTCTGCTGCTCGGGCGTCTCGGCCTCCTCGCGTTCGAGCACGCGGCGGAGCGCACGGATCGAGACCTCGACCTGGTCGTCGGTCGGCTCGCGGGTCGTGAGCCGCTGGAGCCAGAGCCCGGGAGCGAGCAGGGTCATCAGCAGTCGGTTCGACTGGTGCTTCCCCGCAAAGCGGATCACCTCGTAGGCCAGTCCGGCGATCACGGGCAGCAGAAGGATCCGGCTCACGATCAGCCAGTACCACACCGGCCTGCCGACGAAGGCGAACACGAAAATCGCGATCACCATCACCCAGAGCAAAAACGCAGTTCCGCAACGAGGGTGAATCAAGCTGAACTTCTGCACTTTCGCGGGCGTCAGCTCGGCCCCGGCCTCGAGGGCGTTGATGGTCTTGTGCTCGGCGCCGTGGTACTGGAAGACGCGCCGCAGGTCGGGGAGCAGCGAGATGAGAGCGATGTAGCCGACGAACACGGAGACGCGGATGACCCCCTCCACGACGACGAAGAGCTCCGTGGACTCGATCGGGAGCCAGTTCGTCAGGAGCGCAGGCCCGACCTTGAAGAGCATCAGCGCGAAGCCGATCGCGATCGCGAAGGAGAAGATGATCTGCCCACGGCTGATCTGGGTCTTGATCTCGCCGTGCTCGTCGCGCTCCTGAGTGGCTACGTTGGCCGAGATCGCGAGCGCGCGGAAGCCGATCGCGAGCGACTCGCCGAGCGCGATGAGGCCCCGGACGACCGGGAGCCGCCAGAGGCCGCGGCGCTGCATCGGCGAGGTGATCTCGTTGACGACCTCGGCGATGTCGCCCTCGGGCGTTCGGACGGCCACGGCCCAGCTCGAAGGGCTGCGCATCATCACGCCCTCGAGGACGGCCTGGCCGCCGTAGCTGATGGCCATCGCGCTAGGCGCGGCGGGAGCCGCCGGCCTTCTCGAGCCGGCGCTGGAACCGCTCCACCCGACCGCCCGTGTCGACGAGCTTCTGCTTCCCCGTGTAGAAGGGATGGCACTCAGCGCAGATCTCCACGTGCAACTCGGGCTTCGTGGAGCGCGTCCAGAACTCGTTGCCGCACGAGCAGGTCACGTGCGCGAGGACGTAGTCGGGATGGATGCCGGCCTTCATCGGCCCGCCAGGATATCAGCCGCGATCTGGGGGTCCGCGTTGCCGCCCGAAACGACGGCGACGACCGGCGACCCGGGCTCGACCCGAACCTTCCCGGCCAGAAGTGCCGCCACCGCTGCGGCCCCGGCCGGCTCGCAGGCAAGCTTCGCGCGCAGGTAGAGGAAGCGCATCGCTTCCGCGATCTCGTCGTCGCTCACGAGCACGACCTCGTCGACGCGCTCGCGGCAGATCTCGAGCGTCCCGCGTCCCGTGAACGGTGCGTTGAGCCCATCGGCGATCGAGCGAGGCTCGATCCGCACGGGAGCCCCCGCCGCGAGCGCGGCCGTCAGGGTCGGCGCGCCTTCGGGCTCGACACCGATCACGCGGCAGTCGACCGCCGCGGCGACGCCGGCGATGAGGCCGCCCCCTCCGACCGGGACGACGATCGAGCGCACGTCGGGGACGTCCTCGGCGATCTCGAGCCCCAGCGTGCCGTGCCCCGCCTGGAGGACGGGATCGTCGAAGGGGTGGACGAACACCTCTCCAGTCCTCTCCACGTGCGCGAGCAACCGATCATGGGCTTCTGCCGGGCTCCCGGCCTCGAGATCGACCTCTGCCCCATACGAGCGCGTCGCGGCCACCTTGATCGGGTTCGCCGTCGCCCACATGAAGACCCGGCAGGCGACCCCCTCCTCGGCGGCCGCGAAGGCCGCGCCTTGAGCGGCGTTGCCGGCCGACCACGTGACGATGCCGCGCGACTTCTCCTCGGCGGAGAGCGACGCGAGCTTCGCGAGCATTCCACGCGGCTTGAACGAGCCCGTTCGCTGGAAGAGCTCGGCCTTCAGGAAGACGTTCGGTCCGAGCGTGCGACAGGAGAGCGTCGGCGTCCGGTGCAGACGGCCCGCGATGACTCGCGCAGCGCGCTCGACGTCCTCGCGGCCGATCAGAAGGGCGGCCTCCACCGGATCGATCGTACTGGGAACCGAACCCCGCGCCGGAGTGTACGACCCGTGCATGCGCTTTGTCCCACTCGTCGTTCTCGCGCTCGTGCTCACGGCGGTCGCGGTCGCCGGTAACCCTCCGGACCCGGTCGAAACGCGCGTCGTCTCCACCGGTTCCGGGCCGTGCGGCGTCGCGGCTGGAGCTGGAAGCGTCTGGGTCGGTATCTACGGGTCGGGAACGCTCCTCGGCATCGACGACACGCGCGGTCGCGTCGAGACGAGGATCCCGGTGGGGCGCTGGGCCTGCAGGGTCGCGGTCGGGCCGGCGGCCGTCTGGGTCACCCGCGACCAGGCGGGGGAGCTCGTCCGTGTCGCGCGCGGCACGGGACGTCTGCGCCGTCTGCGCGTCGGCGGGGGCGCGTTCGACGTCCTCCTCGCGAGCGGATCGGTCTGGGTGACGAGCTACGACACGGGCGCGATCTCGAAGATCGATCCCGCGAGACTCAGGATCACGCGCGTCTTCAAGGACGGCGCGAATCCCGCCGGCCTCACTCACTGCAACGGCCGGATCTGGGTGGGCCATGGACGAAGCGCGACGTGGCTCACCGAGATCGATCCTGGAACGAACGCGATCCGGCGCGTCGACGTCGGCACGACGACGCCGGGCTGGCCCCGATGCGTCCAGGGCGACCTCTGGGTCACCGCACCAGGGGCGGTGTTGAAGGTCGACGCCGCGACCGGCAAGGTGCTCGCGCGGCTTCACCTGGGCGGGACTCCGGCCGAAGCCGCTGGCGGACCGGACGGGCTCGTCTGGGTCACCGACAAGGAGCGCTCGCTCGTCTACCGGATCTACGGCGCGCAGGCCACGGTCACCGACTCGTTCTCGGCCGGTCCGGGCGCGTACTCGCTCGCCCGCGCGGGAGAGGCGGTGTGGATCACGAGCTTCGCCGGCGCCGACATCCGCAGGTACTCGCCCTAGTACGAACTCCGACAGAATGTGCGCGTGGCCGCCATGCCCGCCGAGCGCCCCATCCGTCTCGTCGTCCGCGACGACGACCTCCGGCGCAGCCGCCTGACGGTCTTCTTCCGGCTATTCCTCGCCATCCCGCCCTTGATCTGGCTGACGCTCTGGGGCATCGCGGCGTTCGTCGTCGCGTTCCTCCTCTGGCTGGCGATTCTCATCGAGGGCAAAGCCCCGGAGATCCTCCACGACTTCGTGGCGGGCTACGTGCGCTATGCAGTGCACGTCTACGGGTACGTCCTCCTCGCGGCGGATCCCTACCCCTGGTTCCGTGGCCGGCCGGGTTATCCGGTGGACGTCGAGATCGACCCGCCGGAGAGGCAGAGCCGCTGGACCGCATTCTTTCGGCTCGTGCTCGCACTCCCGGCACTGCTTCTCGCAGCGGCGCTGGGAGGGGGCTTCTACTGGGGATCCACGAGCAGTTCTTGGGGAACGGCCGGTGGCGAGGAAGACGTCCTCTGGTCAGCAGGGTCCTCTGCGGCCGGTGTCGCTGCCATCGCGGCCTTCTTCGCGTGGTTCGTCGCGCTCGTTCGGGGACACGCCCCGAGGGGCCTCCGTGACCTGATCGCGTACGCGATCGGCTACAGCGCCCAGACGGGCGGCTACCTCCTCCTGCTGACGGGCCGGTACCCGACCTCCGACCCTGTGCTCGCGCAACCCTTCGCGGACCTTCCGGAGCACCCGGTGCGGATCGTCGTGACGGACGAGCTCAAGCGGTCGCGCCTGACCGTCTTCTTCCGCCTCTTCCTCGCGATCCCCCACTTCGTGTGGCTCGCACTCTGGTCGATTGCGACCTTCTTCGCGGCGATCGCGGCGTGGGTCGCCGCCCTGCTCATCGGGCGTGTCCCCACCGTGCTCCATCGTTTTCTGGCCGCGTACGTGCGTTACGCGACACACGTGTTCGCGTATGTCTATCTCGTCGGCCGGAAGTTCCCCGGCTTCACGGGGCGAGCCGGCTCGTACGGCGTCGACGTCGAGATCGACCCACCCACGAGGCAGAGCCGCTGGAAGACGTTCTTCCGGCTCTTCCTCGCGATCCCGGCGTTGATCATCGAGGGAGCGCTCGGGGGCGTGCTCTTCGTGGTCGCGTTTCTCACCTGGTGGTACGCGCTCGTCAGAGGTCGTGTGCCGGAGGGCCTCCGCAACCTCGGTGCCTCGTGCCTGCGCTATTCGGCTCAGACCTACGCCTATGTCTTCCTGCTCACCGGCCGTTACCCGTACGCCTCGCCCGTGCTCGCAGGCCGAAAACCCATCGCCGAGCAGCTCGCCGTTCCTCTGCCCGAACCCCTGCCCGGGGACGCATTCTGAGATCCGCGGCCGCGGTCGCGATCCTGCTCGTGCTCATCGTCGGAGCGGCGCTGCTCCTCCCGACGGCCGTCCCCGACGACCTTGCCTTGCCGTCGTACGACATCGCCGACGTGTTCGGTAGCGCCGTGATCGAGAAGGCGCGACGCTACGAGCGCTTTCTGTACGCGGACTGGGTCCTGACCGAGATCACGCTCCTCGTCGTGCTCTGGATCTACTCGCGCAAGGGAGTCGCGTTCATGCGGGAGTCCGCCGCCGGCCCGATCGGCACCGGGATGCTGCTCGGGATGCTGGGCCTCGCGATCGTCTGGCTCGTCCAGCTGCCGTTCCGCGTCGCCGCGCACTGGTGGGATCGGCGGTACGACGTCACCGATCTCGACTACCTGTCGTGGGTGTTCCAGGACTGGGGCCTGCTCGCGGGGGAGTTCACCTCGATCTGCCTCGCGCTCCTGATCGTGATGGGGCTCGCGCGGTGGCTCGGCGACCACTGGTGGCTCCCGGGCGCGGCGGTCTTCGTCGCGATCGGGGCGCTCTTCTCCTTCGTCGCCCCGTACCTCGACTTCGGTGCGACGAAGCCGCTCGACGACCCGGTGCTCACCGAAGCCGCAGCGCAGTACGAGCGGGACTACGGGCTGGCGCACATTCCCCTCCGCGTCCAGGAGGTGAGTGCGGACACGGACCAGGCCAACGCATTCGCATACGGCCTCGGGCCGTCACGGCGCGTGGTCCTCTGGGACACGCTGCTCTACGAGCCGTTCACCCAAGGCGAGCAGAAGGTCGTTCTCGCCCACGAGCTCGCGCACCACTCGAGCGAACACCTCCCGAAAGGAATCGGGTGGTTCGCGATCTTCGCGATACCGGGCGCCTGGATCCTGATGAGGACAACACGGCGGCGGGGAGGGATGGGCCGGGCCGAGGCGGTTCCACTCGCACTGCTCGTCGTCGCCGTCCTCCAGCTGGCTGCGTCGCCTGCACAGAACTGGATCTCGCGGCGGATGGAGGCCGAGGCGGACTGGAAGGCGCTCGAGGTGACCCGCGATCCTGCGTCGCTCGAGATGCTCATGGTCAACTTCTCCCGCACGTCGCTCGGCGACCCGGATCCGCCCGGCTGGACGCAGCTGTTCCTCGGGACGCATCCGACGCTTGCGGACAGGGTGGCCATGGCGCACGCCTGGAACGAGCCCGCCGGTCACTGAACGGCCGGTGCCTGGCTGAAGCAAGCACCCGTTGGTCCCACATACGCCGGTGCCTGGCTTCAGCCAGGCACCAGGCCGAGTTAGGTCAGCGTGTACTCAGGGCCGGAGCCTCCCTCGGGGGGCGTCAGCCGGCCGCCCTTGGCAGTGATCGCGCCGCACTGGACGCAGTTCGAGGGCGTGATCGTGACCGACACCGTTCCGTCGCCGAGGTCGGGGCCGACCTCGTACACGTGGGCCGGGCACATCCACGCCCACGCCTCGGCGACGGGACGTCGCACCCGAGTCGCGACCCGGAGGTGGCTCGGCTGGTCGTCGCGCGTGCGGTTCCCCGAGGCGAAGACGGACGAGAGCTTGTCGAACACGTACTTCCCGTCGGGCTTCGGGTAGCGCGAAGCCCGATCCGTCTTGACGAGCGGAGCCGCCGCGTTCGGGTGGGTCGGGAACCTCCCGTTCGGCATGCGCCCCTTCGTCACGGTCATCAGGCTCGCGAGCGCACCCCCGACGTAGAACCCCTTGTCGAACGCCTGGCGCATGTTGCGCACCTCGTAGAGCTCCTTCCACGTCCGCGTCTGCCGGACTGCCTCGTCGTACGAGTCGAGCGCACCGACGCGGCTGGGAACCTCGCCGCGCTGGAGCGCCCGGAAGGCCGCTTCCGCGGCGAGGCGACCCGACTCGATCGCGTAGTGGATCCCCTTCAACCGAGGGACGTTCACGAGGCCGGCTCCCTCGCCGACGAGCAGGAGCCCCGGCGCGCTGAAGCGACGCGGCAGCGAGAAGAACCCGCCCTCCGTGATCGCCTTCGCCCCCCAAGCCACGCGCTCTCCGCCGGCAAGGATCTTCCAGACGAGCCGGTGAGTCTTCAGCTCCTGAAGGACGTCGTGCACGGAGAACTCGACGTCGCGCGCCTCCAGGCCGGCGACGAAGCCGATGGAGACGAGCTCCTCGCCCATCGGGTAGATGAACGAGCCGCCGAACTCGCCGTAGCCGCCCAGCGTCCGCAGCGGCCAGCCCATCGTGTGGACGATCCGCCGGAGCGGTCGCGCGACGCGCCAGACCTCCTTCACGCCGAGCGCCCAGATCTGCGGGTTCTCGCCCTGGAGCCCGAACCGCTCGATCGCCGCGCTCGTGAGCAGACCTTGTGTCCCCTCGGCGAGCACCGTCACCCCCGCCACGAGGTCGGATCCGGCTTCGAACGTGGAGAGCGGCTCGCCGTTCCTCCCGCGTCCACGGTCGCCGGTCCGGACGCCCCGCACGCGCCCGTGCGCGACGAGCAGCTTCGTCGCAGCGGTCTCGGGAAGGACGGTGACGCCGAGCGCCTCCGCCTGCTCGGCGAGGAAGCGGCCGAGCTGGGAGACCGAGACGATGACGTTGCGGTGGTTTCGCATCGTGGGCGGGGCCGGGATTCGCAGCGCCGAGCGCCGTGAGAGCACGTAGACCGCCTCCCCGGGAACCTCGCCGTACGTCGGGAGGTCCACCACGGTCAGCCGTCCGCGGAAGAGCTCCCGCAGCGAGCGCGGATCGACGACGGCGCCGGAGAGGAGATGAGAGCCGGGCTGCTTCCCTTTCTCGAGCACCGCCACGGGCACCTCGCCGAGCCGCTCCCGCACCTCCGGGTGCTCCTCGAGGAGCTGGCCGAGCCGGATCGCGCAGGCGAGTCCGCCAGGGCCGCCCCCGACGACGAGCACGCCGACCTCGATCCGCTCCTCCGGCGCGTCCGTGGGCGCGCCGATCGCGTCCAGGGGGCCGAACGCAGGCGGGAAGTCGAGCGGCCGGGCCACTACTGCCGGTTGCGGACGAGCTCCGTCAGCTTGGGGACGATCTTGTGGATGTCGCCGACAATGCCGAGGTCGCAAAAGTCGAAGATCGGCGCGTTCGGGTCCTTGTTGATCGCCACGATCGTGCCCGAACCCTGCATCCCGACCTTGTGCTGGATCGCACCCGAGATGCCGCAGGCGACGTAGAGCTTCGGCGAGACGGTCTTGCCCGTCTGCCCGACCTGCGTCGAGTACGGGTACCAGCCGGCGTCGACCACGGCGCGGGTCGCCCCGACCGCGCCCCCGAGCGCACCGGCGAGCTCCTCCAAGAGCGAGAACGCCTCGGGCGAGCCGAGCCCGCGACCGCCGGCGACGATGATGTCCGCTTCCTCGATCGAAGGACCGCTCGCCTCCTCCTGCGTCTGCTCCACGAGGGTCGCGAGCGTGGAGAAGTCGGAGAAGGACGCCCCGAACTCCTCGACCTCGGCCGAGCCCCCGGACTCCACGGGATCGAACACGCCCGCGCGCACGAGCGCGAGGCGCGGCGAGCTCGTCCAGCCGACGTCGACGAGGACCGTGTCGCCCAAGGCCGGCCGCTTCCCGACGAGGTCGCCGCCGGAGAGGACGAGATCGGTGACATCCCAGTTGAGTCCCGCGTCGAGACGAGCCGCGAGGCCGGCTGCCACGTCCGCCGCAAGAACAGAGGCGCCGAAGAGAACTGTGTCCGCACCGGTCTTCTCGACGAGCGCCGAGAGCGCGTCGACCCGAGGCTGCGGAAGCGGCGCGGAGAGCGCCTCGTCCTCGCAGGCGTAGGCCTTCGCCGCGCCGAACGCACCCGCCCGCGCCGCGAGCGCCCCCGCGCCCGGGCCGAGGACGACGCCTGCGGCCTCCCCCAGCGACGCCGCTTTCGAGAGGACACCGAGGCTCCCTTTCTCCAACTCCTCTCCGTGGTGCTCGAGAAAAACAAGCGACCTCAAAGGAGGCGCCTCTCGAGGACGTAATCGAGGATCTTCTGGGCGGCGCTCCCGTCGTCCTCGATCTTCACCTGGTCGCCTCGTGACGGGGGCGCCCCGAGGTCGAGTACGGTCGTCTGCGCGCCGGCCTCGCCTACGCGCTCCGCGTCGACGCCGAGGTCGGTGAGCGCAACGGTCTCCTGCAGCTTCGACTTCGCGCCCATGATCCCCTTGAGCGACGGGTAGCGCGGCTCGTTGATCGCGTCCGAGACGGCGATGACGGCGGGGAGCGGTGCGGAGATGAGGTCGTAGCCGTGCTCCGTCTGCCGCTTCCCGGTGACGGAGTCGCCGTCCACCGCGAGCGACGCGACCTGCGAGATCAGCGGGCGGCGCAGGCGATCGGCGACCGCCGCCGAGAGGACGGCGCCGTCGCCGTCGCTCGAGGCCTGGCCGAAGAGGACGAGGTCGGCCTCGACGCGCTCGAGCGCGCTCGCGAGTGCGACGGTCGTCCCGACGAGGTCGGAGCCGGCTGCAGCCTCGTCGCTCAGGAGCAGAGCGCGGTCGGCGCCCATCGCGAGCGCCTTGCGGAGCGACTCCATCGCCTTCTCGGGGCCGAGCGAGACCAGGACCACTTCGCCGCCCTGCCCTTCCTTGATGCGGAGGGCCTCCTCCACCGCGTTGAGGTCGGTGGGGTTGAGCGCCCCCTCGCCGGAGCGGTCGAGCCGCTTCGTCACCGGGTCGATCCGCTTGTGCACGGTCGCGTCCGGCACCTGCTTGACGCAGACGGCGATCTTCATCGGCGAGGACTCTATCCGCGAGACCCGCGGGCCTTGCGCACAAGCAACGCTTCGGGTCGTGCACCAGACACGGGCGAGTCCGGAACGCCACCGAGCAGAAGCCGGCCCCCGACGAAGCCGAGAGGCGCAGTGACGAGAACAGCGCCAAAGACGATCACGGCGTGGCTGTCGGAGATCGAATCGAGCATCGAGACGACAGCGAGCCCCACGAGGTAGATCCCGACGTACCAGACCGCAAGAAGTGCCAGCCTCGAGGCTCGTGCGCGCACCCGGAAGACGTACTTGGGAGTCGCCATCGTGACGAACGCCAGCCCTCCCACATAGACGATCGTGAACGCCGCTCTCGGCGGGACGACGAGCGCGAGGCCGTAGAAGAGGACGGTTGTGACGGCCGTGTTCACGCCGCCGACCACGAGAAACCGGAGGAACTGCGCCCGCGTTCGGCTCACGACGGCTTGGATCCGAACCGCTCGTGCGTCATCGTCACCGCCGTCGGGCGGCCTTTGCTGTTCTCGTACGTGCGCCAGACGTAGGAGCCGACGACTCCGAGGCCGATCAGGATGCTCGACGCCATGAAGAGGATGGCGAGCATCAGCGGCGTGTAGCCGGGAACGTCGATTTCCCCCGCTGCCCAGAAGCCGAACACGATGCAGGCGTACGAGACGCTCACGACCACGCCCGCCAGCCCGACGACGGTGATGGCCGCGATGGGCAGGCTCGTGAACGAGTACATGCTGTCCTCCAGGTAGCGGATCCGCTTGCGGAGGCTCCAGGCGCTCTTCCCGGCCGGCCGCGCTTGCCGCACGTACGGAACCTCGAGCCGGCGGTAGCCGAGCCAGTACAGGAGCCCGACCAGGCTCGTGTGCGACTCCTCGAGGCCGGCGAGTTGTGACGCGACGTCACGCGTGCACGCGAAGACGTCGACGCCACCGGGTGGGATCTCCGGCTGGATGAGCTTGCGATAGATCCACCAGAAGAGACGTGATGCCGCTGCTCCGGAGGCCGGATCGCTCCGGGCAGTACGGACGCCGACCGCCACGTCGTACTCTCCGGAGCCGAGCCCCGCGAAGAACCCTTCGATCAGCGAGACCGGCTCCTGGAGGTCGGCGGCCATCACGGCGGCGATATCGCCCCTCGCCGCCCCGAGTCCGGTCTTGACCGCGCTGAACGAGCCGAAGTTGCGCGACAGCGCGATGAGCTGGGCCGAGAACCCGCGGTCGTCTCGCAGGAGCCTGCGAAGCAACGCGAGCGAGCCGTCCGGAGACCCGTCCACGACGAACACGGCCTCGAGGGCGCCGTCCAGGCTCGCCGCCAGCTCGGCCAGGCGATCGACGACCGCGGCTAGCGTCTCCTCGTTGCGGTAGACGGGAACGACGACGGTGTATCTCGGCCGGTCCTCAGAGCTCATCGAGTGCCTCGCAGACGCGATCCACCTCCTTATCGGTCAGCTCCGGGAAGCACGGGAGCGTCAACACCTGCTCCGCCGCACGCTCGGTCACCGGGAGCCGGAGGTTCGCAAGCGCATCTCCCCAGAGCGGCTGCCGGTGGTCGGGAATCGGATAGTGGACGTCGGTACCGATTCCGGCGGCCTGAAGCCGGGCCCGGGCGGCGTCACGCTCGCCCATGAGCACGACGGCGAGATGCGCCACGTAGTCCTCACCCTCGAGGGACACCAGCCGACCGACGTCCGGCGGCAGCGCGTGTCGGTAGCGGGCCGCGATCGATCTTCGCCGCTCGTTCCACGCGTCGAGATGTGGGAGCCGGGCACGGAGGACAGCCGCCTGGATCTCGTCCAGTCGGGAGTTACGCCCGTTCGGTTGGGCGACGCGGTACTTCGCATCCCAGCCGTACTGGCGAAGCGACCGTACGCGCTCCGCGACAGCATCGTCGCTCGTGACGACCGCGCCGCCGTCCCCGAGCGCGGGCAGGTTCTTGGTCGGGTAGAAGCTGAATGCCGCAGCGTCCCCGAAGGTGGCGGCGAACCGCCCGCCCCGACGTGCTCCGGCGGCTTGCGCACAGTCTTCGACCATCGCCACACCCCGCTCTCGGCAGGCTTCGGCGATCGGCTCGACGTCGGCGAGCAGCCCGTAGAGATGCGTCACGACGACCGCGCGCGTGTCCCCGGTCATCGCGGCCTCGATCGTTTCGACCGAGACCGTCAGGGTGCTCGGATCCACGTCCGCGTAGCGGACGCTGAGGCCCGCCATGACGGCTGCGGCCGTCGTGTAGAAGCCGGCGTTTGCGGCCGTGACGACCTCGTCGCCCTCACGACAGCCGACCGCCAGGAGGGCAAGCTCGAGGGCGTCCGTGCCGCAGGCGACGGCCACGCAGTGGCGAGCCCCGAGATATCTGCTCAGCTCCTCCTCGAAGGCGTCGTGTTCCGGGCCCAAGATGTAGCGGCCGCTCTCGACGACGCGGGCGATTGCGGCATCGAGCTCCGGGCGGAGCGCCTCGACGCCGCGGCGCGGATCGGCGACTGGGACCAACACTTCCTTGGACGGCATTGTCCCGGCCGCGTCGGAGGCGATTCGCTCGGGCGCCCGACTCAGCGAGCCCGGCTCCCCGACGGGGCCGCGAGCTCGAGGAATTCCTCGTAGTCGCGGATGTAGTCGTCCGGGTCGTAGGGGAGCTCGGCGAGCACGACGAGCACCGCATCTCGCGTGTAGCGGTACTGCATGCTCCAGATCAGCGGCGGAATGTGCAGCCCGACCTTGGGACTCGTCAGCCGGAACTCTTGACGCGCGGCGCCGTCGTCCGCAATGCAGCTGACCTCCCCCGACATGCAGACGAGCAGCTGCCCGCAGGTCCGGTGAGCGTGCGCGCCGCGGACGGACTCGCTCGGGACGCCGTACACGGCAAACACGCGCCGTGGCGGGAACGGGAGCTCCGAGAACTCGACCGCGGCCAGGCTTCCGCGGAGGTCGCGCGCAGACGTCAGAGGGTGGAGCACGACGCCGGGGACGCCCGTCGCGGTCGGCTTCTCGAGGGCCGACAGGTCGAGCACCTCGGGCTCGGTGAGCTCGGGCAGAGTGTCGACATAGCCGACGATCCGGGCAGGACTGCCGCTCACGATCGCGTGGGCGGGGACGTCGGCGCGGACGACGGATCCCGCTTCGACGACGGCGCCGCGGCCGATCGTGAAGCCGGGGAGAACGGTGACGTTCGCGCCGATGCTCGCCTCTCGCCCGACTGCGATCCCATCGTCCGAGGCTGCGTCCGACCGCCCGAGCACGGCGTTCGGCCCGACGCTCGCTCCGCGGCCGAGCCGCAGCGCTCCCAGGAGCCGCGCACCCGCTCCGATGCTCACGTCGGCATCGAGCGTCACGCCTCCGTCGACGAACGCGTGATCGTGGACCGTGCAGTTCTCACCGATCTCGGCGCCTGCCGCGATGCGCGCGAATGCCAGCACTCTGCTCCCGGCTCCGACAGCCTCCGTCTCGACGAGAGCGGTCGCGTGGGTGAAGTCGGTCATTGGGGGATCTGCGGAGCGGGATCCCGTCCCGGCGCAGCGCTATAGTCGCACAGCCCCCGGCTCACACGGCTGTCCGCGGCCGAGGCCTGCGATGGCACCCGACGGCGCATCAGTTCACCCCACGAGCGTAGTGAGCCCGGACGCACATCTCGGTCGTGGCGTCACGGTCGGGCCGTTCTGCGTCATTCACGCGAATGTCACCGTAGGCGACGGAAGCTACGTGGACTCTCACTCGGTGCTCGGGGCTCCCGCCGCAGAGTTCTACGACGATCCGGCGGGCTACGAGCCCGCGCCGTGTCGAATCGGCGCGCGCGCGGTGATCCGGAGCCACTGCGTCGTCTACGCCGGCGTCGAGATCGCAGCCGGCTTCTCGTGCGGCCATCGCGTGACGGTTCGCGAGGGCACGGAGATCGCCGACGGGGTCCGTGTCGGGACGCTCTGCGATCTTCAGGGAGAGCTCACCATCGGGAGGTATGCACGACTCCACAGCAACGTCTTCGTCCCTCGGCGGAGCACGATCGAGGAGTTCGCATGGCTTTTCCCGCACGTGGTGCTCACGAACGACCCGCACCCGCCTTCGGACACGTGCACGCTGGGGCCAACGATCCGGCGGTTCGCAGTTGTCGGCGCGGGAGCAACGGTCTTCGCGGCCGTCGACATCGGGGAAGGCGCAGTCGTCGGCGCGATGAGCCTCGTCCGGCACGACGTGCCGGCGCACAGCGTCGTCGCAGGCGTCCCAGCGAAGGTCGTCGCGCAAACCGCCGATATCACCTGTCATGACGGACGCCTCGACCGCGTGTATCCGTGGTGGACCCACTTCCGGCGGGGATATCCGGAAGGCGTGCTTCCGGATCCGGACATTCGCGGCAACGCCTGACGAGGCCGCGCCGTGACGTCCTCCTTCGTATCCAGGCCGTACGCGCCTGCGCTCGTCTCGTTCGGGTTTTCGTTCGTTGCGTTCCTGGCGTTCGGTGGCGTAAAGCCGATTTTCGACGCAACGCTGTACTCGGGAGTCGCGAGCGGTCTGCTGGGACTGGCCGATCCCGTGATCCCGCCCGTGGACAGGGAGTGGGCGATCGAGGCAGGCGCCGTGCGTGGCTTCGTCTACCCGCTCTTCGTCGCCGCCGTCTACGCGTTCAGAGGAAGCGCCGACTACTTGACGGCCGAGCTGCTCCAGGGATTGCTCTTCCCGCCGCTGACGGCGATCCTGATCTACGTCGCCGGTCGCGAGGCGTTCTCACGCCGAACGGGACTCATCGGAGCGTGGCTGTTCGCGTTCTGGTTCCCCGTCGCCTGGCACAGCCGGTTCCTCCTGACCGAGACCATGCTGGCGTTCCTCGTGGCGCTCCTGCTCGCATGCGTCGCCGGACTCGTGGCAAGGAGGAATCCGAGGCTCGCGCTGGTGACCGGGCTCGCGGCCGGCGTGCTCTCGATCGCTCACCCGGCCTACCAGCTCGTGTGGCTCGTCCTCGGGATCGCCGTCCTCGCCCAATTCGGCAGGAGGCTCGCGAGCCTGTACGCACTTGGCGCTATCGTCTTCATCGCCTACCGGCTCTTCCTCTTCTCCGCCGATCTTCCGTACCCGGGCCAGGGACTGATCGGCCGGGGACAGATCGGATACGGGAGCGGCGGGGGCTGGACGTTCTACAGCTCGTCCCGCTGGGAGACCGGATTCCGCGTGACTGTCGACGATCGCCGCTTGTTGGCGATGTGGAATCGGCCGTTCGGCGACGTCGTCGAGAAGGTCGACAGCGGCGAGATCGCCGTCGAGGACGACCTGCGCGCGGCCATCCTGCGAAAAGCCGGCGAGCCTGGAGCGCGACTGACCGATGCCGACTTCTACCGCGCCGGCCTCGCGAACCTGCTCGAACGGCCCGATAAGTGGCCAGAACGGATGAAGGTGAACACCGCCTCGCTCTTCCTGCTTCCTGCTGATCTGGCACTCGCACCGGGAGATCCGGAGAGTCCGGCCTTGCGGCCGGTGTGGCGACCTCTGAGCGCCATGTTCGCGTTGCTCTCGGCAGCGGGTCTCGTGCTCGTCGCCCTGAGACGGCGTGATCGGTTGATCCTCTTCGTACCTGCCCTCTTCCAGGCGACGCTCTTTCTCACCACGACGATCTCGGAGACCCGGTACTCCGTCCCTCTGTGGCCTGCGATGTTTCTCCTAGCAGGCGTAGCGCTGGGACGCCTGGCCGATACGTACGAACGCAGGCGCAAGCGCTCCGCAACCACCCTCCGGACCGCCGGTCACGTGCGCTGACAGCCGGACACCACAAACTGTCCACGGATGGGCATCTCCGGAATTCACAGTCTTCGTCGAACCCGCGAGCCCCGCGAGGCGGCCCGGGTGTCGGTCACGCCACGGTCGGTCGTGGCCGTGTGCGCAGGCGGGCTCGCCGTCCTCGCGGCGGCGGTCGCCGCGGTCGGACCCGCCAAGGGCGAGTCCGCCCAATACATCTGGCCTCCGCCTGTGCAGGCGGCTGAGACGCCGAGCAAGGGCTGGTACGCGCCGCTTCCGCTGCTCAACCGTGTCCCCTCGTCCATCGGCGTGAGCCTGCCATGTGGTCTCTCTCGACCCCTGCGCGCCGGGGGCCCGGTCACCGTGCTCGCCACGGCGCGGCACACACGAGCGACCGAGGCACTTCAGGTCACGCAGGAAGGCTCGGTTCTCCGGATCGGGGTCGGGAAGTCCCAGATAGGCAGCGTGCCCTGGCCCGCGAGCTGTCCGCTCGACATCGAGGTGGCCGAGGGCGACGTCCGTCTGCCCGGCCGAACCGCCAAGCTCCATACCGGGACGCTCGACGACATGCCGATCGTGACCGGGCTGTTCACCAATCTCGACCTCCGATCCGGCAAACCGCCCAAGGTCAGCGTTCGAACAAGGGCCTTCAGGACATCGTGGAGCGCACGGCAGGTCGTCGCCGCGAGCGCTGCCGCGGTCCTCGGTGGCCTCGTGTTCCTTCTGCTCATCGGTAGCGGCCGGCGTCTTCAGCCGCTTGGGTCGTTGCGCCGCGGCCTCCGGTCCGTTTGGACGGCGCGAGACGCTTCCGACGCGGTCGTCGTGGGCACGCTCCTCGTCTGGTGGATCGTCGCCCCGACCTTGTGGGACGACGGCTGGTACTGGACCGAGCACCGCACCTTCGACGAGATCGGCGAGTTCAACCTCTACTACCGGGGGTGGGGACTGAGCGTGCCGCTCGGATACTGGATCGAGTGGCTGCGCCACTGGGTGATCGGCTCCACGAGCGACCTCGTCGTCATGCGGCTGCCAACCTTGTTCGCCGTCCTGCTCACGTGGCCGCTCTGTCGCTGGTGCGTGCGAAGTGTCGTACCTGGGCCACCGACCTCGGTCGTCCGCTGGACGCTGGCGGGCGCGTTCCTCGTGGGTGCGACTGCTTGGGGTATGACGCTCAGGCTGGAGCCGTTCGTAGGCCTGCTGGCGGTGACGGCGATCGCGGCCATGATCCGCTTCTCGCGGACCCCGGGCCTGATGCCGCTCACGATCGCCGGGTCGGCGGTCGTGCTTGCGGTGACCGCTCATCCAACGGGCATCCTCGTCGCCGCGCCGCTGCTGGTGTCCGTGCCACGCGTCGTGACCTGGCTGCGCGCCGGAGGGCACTCGGCCGCGCTCTCTCTCGGGGCCCTGCTCCTCGTCGGGCTCGCGTTCGCATTGATCCTCTTCACGCTCGACGCCGACCTGGCCACACGGCTCGCGACGGCGCGGGACCTGCGCGACGTCGAGACGCACAGCTTTCCGTGGTGGCGCGAGTACGTTCGCTACACGACCTTCGACGCCCTCGGAGGAGGGACGACGATTCGTCGACTGAGCCTCGTGCTGGTCCTACTCCCGGTGATCGCGCTCGTGACCAGGCGGCGCCCGGACCGGACGGGCGTGTCCGTGCTTCCGGCCCGCACCGTCGCTGTGGCGCTGTTGCTGCTCGCATTCATCCCCAGCAAGTGGCCCTGGCATTTCGGCGCATTCGTCGGGATGGCCGCGATCGCGGCGACCGCCGAGGTGGCACGCCTGATTCGCGAGCGCACCCAGCCAGGCAGGCTGGACGTCAGGTTCGTCGCTGCGATGGCTGTCCTTCCCGCCGTGGTACTCGTCGCTTGGTCGGCGCCCGGCAGATGGGGTGCTGCAAGCGTCTTGCAGACTGCAACGTGGCGAGACGGTTTCAACGCCTACACCTGGCTCGCTGTCCTGTTGCTCGTCGTGGTCGTTGCGGTCGTCGATCGGGCGCGACTCAGACGGCAGAAGCTGCGTGCAGGCGAGCGGTTATCCACGATCACGGGCTGGGCGATCACACTCGTGTCGTTCGCAGCGGTAGGCGTCACTGTGGCGATCCTCGTGATCGACGCGGCAATCTCCTCGTGGAGCCCCACCCGTCAGAATCTCGAGGCGCTCGTGGGAGGGAAAACCTGCGGCTTCGCTCACGAGCTGAGAGGCAAAGGCGACCTCACCGGTCAGATCGCGGATGCAGGTTCGCCGACGTTCGTCGTGGCGCCGGTCGCCCCCTACCTTCCGTGCGCGACGACTCCGACGATCGACGGCGGGCTCGTCGAGATCCCAAGTCTCGTCCTGCTCTACTTACGTTCGTGGCCACTCGACGAGACGGACAGTCCGTTCGCCGCTGTCCCTGACCTCTACGAGTTGCGAGGCATTGCAAGAGGGCCCGAAGGTATGAAGGTGCTCTCGGTGAACCGTCGCATCCAGGGATTTGCGCTCGTGGACGCTGTCCGCCAGTAGCAAATCGGGGCACGGGTTGCTACGGCGCCTAACCTACTGTCGGTCGGCATCGACACGTACGAATCCCGGGATACCGTCGGCGACCGAGAGCACCTCCACCCCTCCGGGCCCGTGCGCGATGCCCCTCAGCCGGTAGAGATCGGAGACGGCGGCGAACGGATTGCCCCGCTTGTCCAGCAGCAGTCGACGGCGCGACTGGACCACGACCAGCCCCGGAACCTCGACGAGCCCGCCGTCGATCGTCGGAGTCGTCGCGCACGGGAAGTAGAGGGCCACCGGCGGTTCGAGATACGTCGGCGTCTCCGGGTCTGCGAGCAGCCGGGAGACGTTCCTTTCGCCGCGCAGTTGGTGAGCGAGCCCGCAGCTCGAGCGACCGGCGAGCGCTTCGAGGTTCTGGCGGGCAGGGCTCCAGGCGGTGACCGCCGCGTCGCGGATGAGGATCACCGCGGTCAGGCCGACGACGGCGAACGACACGATTGCTATCGACCGGCCGACGATCCCTTCGAGAACTCCGTGTTCACGGCCCGCCCGGACAGAGACAACCGCGGCCATGACGAGAATGGACGTGAGAAGCAGGAAGGAAAGAAGGCTGAAGCCGCTGCGCCAACTCGTCTCCTGCAGGTCGAGCCGTCCCCACCCCGACGGCGCCCTCCACAACCAGAATGTCACGACGCCGATCGCCGCGAGCGCGAAGAGCGGCCGAATCGTTTGCCATCCCGGCTCCTCGCGCTCGCGAACCAGGCGCGCGACCTCGGCGGCCGCCGCAACTGCACCCATGGCGGCGAGCGCACCGAAGTGCCACGGCCACTTGCTCGGGACGAACGCGAGCAGCACGAGCGCAACCGCGACGCTGCGCGCCGGCAGAACGAGCACTCCTGTCGCAGCCGCGCGGCGCCGAGACAGCCAGGCAACGACCGAAAGGAGGAGGAGCGCAAGGCTCAGCCGACGAATCGCTGTCCCGCCTCCCCACGCGTCGAAGTTCGTGTAGCGGACGTACTCGTGCCACCACGGCTCGGCGTGGAAGTCGCCCTCACGTGCCACGCGCGCGTCGGCGAGTCGTGTCGCCAGGTCGGCATCGAGCGCTGAGAGGACGAGAGCCAGTGCGAGCCCAGCGAGCAGAAGTGCTCCGAACGCAAGCAGGTGCCGACGCCCGCCACGCCGCAGCCAACCCGCGATTTTCGGCGTCCCGGCAAGCAGCGGCGCGGCCGCAACAAGGCCCACCGGGTGGGCCGTCGCCGCGAGAACGGTTGCCGGTACGGCGATCGTGAGCGGCGCCAGACGCGGTGCGAGCGCAAAGGAGATCATGGCCGCGAGGCTCACAAGGACCAGCACAGAGACGAACGGCTCGAGCCGTATCGTCATGCCCCAGGCCGTCGCACCCACGAGGAAAGCCCCCGCAAGCGTCCACCGGACGCTCGCAAGCGCTGGCCCGCTCACCACCCGGTGCAGGCACCAGCGACAGAGCATCCACGACCCGAGCAGCGCGAGCACAGTCGGCAACCGCATGAAGACGAGGTCGCTCGTGGACCCGATCACCCAGTGCCGGAGCCACTCGATCCAGTACCCGAGCGGAAGGCCCACTCCCCACATGTCGTAGTAGAAGTCGGGCTTTCCCAGGTCGTCGAACGCCCGGAGCTGAACCCAGAGCCAACCGTCGTCGAACAGCGTCGGCGCGACGATCCACCAGACGAGGAGCACACCTACAACGGCGGCATCCGTGCGGTCTCGTGCCGCCCAGGCTGACCGTATCCCGCGCCGGAGTGACGCGAGCAGCCGCCGTCGACGGGGACGTGCGAGCAAGATCAGCACCGCGCAAACAAGCGCGACGGCAAGACCCCCTGCGACGAACTGCCGCGCCGTCCAAGAGGTCGCGTAGTCCCGGGTCCGAACGACGACCTGCGGCGGCTCGCCAGCCCGTATGTCGAGACCTGTGAACAGGCCCGTCAGGATCGGCATGTTCTCCAGCGCTCCCGTCCGCAGACGTACTGCTCGGCCAGGTAGCCGGAGCTCACCGTCCGCGACCTCGACGCGAAGCGGGCAACTCTCGGGCCATGGGACCTCCGCGATCTCCGAAGCGCCGACGCTGATCCGGAGCGCGTCGTTCACCCGAACGATGCGGAGAGCACCGGCAGTCTGAGCGCGTCTTGCCGTCGCCAGCACCATGACCGGCGAGACGTCGTGAAGCGGTGGAGCCAGGCCGCACGGAAGCTGCAACTCGATCGACGATGGGACGCGATTGAGCAGCGGGAGCGGGGCATAGAAACCGCGCCGCGGGCTTTCAGCGGGCAACCTTGCCGGCGGCCACGAGTACTCGGCGCTCTCGCCTCGTGCAGGGCCGGCGGCGACAACGATGGATGCAAGCAGCGCGAGCGTCGCCGCGCAGAGAGCAAGGAGCGGCGCCCGCGTCGCCGTGGTCAGACGGGCCCAGCCTCCCGTCCGAGAGGGCTCACGACCGCCCCGAAATGGCCCCGACGCGCGTTCCAGCTCGTCAGGGGAGACGAGAACCACGGTGTCACATGCTAGACAGCGCCCTGGATTGCGCCGCCCGCTCCTCGTCCGAGACCCGCCGTAGGCTGAACGGCGTCGACAGCTTCCATCAGCGCCACCTCACGGTGGGCCATCTCATCGTCGTCCTCGCCGGCATCGCGGTCGCGATCGTCGTCGCGACCGTCTTCGGCTTGGGCGGACGGTCGGGCGCCAGCCTCGTCATCTATCACAAGCACCCTGATCCCGATCCGCGGATCAAGGTGATCGAGGTCGACCCGGCCGGCGACGCCGGGAAGGCCGGCGACGTGCACGGCGTGATGGGCCAGCGACTCTTCGAGATCCCCGTTTCGACTTTCCAGGCATCGGACGATCAGCTTCGGTTCGTCTTCACCGCGCCGGCGCAGATCCTGCAGGTCGACATCTCGGTCGACATCGCCGACCCTCGAGCAACACTCGTCGAGTTCGCGGCCGGGATCAATGCCCGTCGCGGCTACGGCCAATACCGAAGCGCGGATTGGCTCATGCATGCATCGTGGTCGCGGTATGCGCGAAATCTGGGTGAGATCGACGAGACGGCGGTTCTTCCGGACGGCGTCGAGGTCGCAGCGGGAGATTTCGTGGGAATCGGAGCATTCCTTGGCGGCGTGGGGTCCGGTGACCCGATTCGGATGAGTCCTGAGGTCGTGGTTCTCTACCGTTGGCTCGACGGGGCCCAGTAGGCGACGGCCGGTCTAAGTGCGGGGTCAGGCCCCCGAAAGGCCTAGGACTCCCAGCCGAGGCGGGGGGCATACTGCGACGATGGCGGTTGGACGCTCGCCGCGGTCACAGGTGGACCCTCTGTCGCTCGCCGGCCCCACGCCGCAGCCTCCCGCACCGGAGCTTTCGGTGGTCGTCCCGGTGTTCGACGAGGAGGACAATGTCGATGCGCTCTGCGGGACCTTGATGCCCAGTCTCGAAGGGCTCGGGCGCTCCTTCGAGGTCATCGTCGTCGACGACGGCAGCCGCGACGACACGTATCCGCGGCTCGCCCGGCTCGCGACCGCCGACGAGCGCCTGAGGCTCGTCCGGCTCCGACGGAACTACGGGCAGACGGCCGCGATGGCAGCCGGGTTCGACCACGCACGGGGTGACGTGATGATCCCCATGGACGGCGATCTCCAGAACGACCCGGCCGACATCGCGCTCATCCTCGAGAAGATCGACGAGGGATACGACGTCGTCAGCGGTTGGCGCCGCGATCGCCAGGACAGCTTCCTGCGGCGCCTGCCCTCGCGGATCGCCAACTGGCTGATCGGCCGAGTCACC
>JAHEXT010000012.1 GCA_023251945.1 Actinomycetes bacterium | reverse complement strand
CGGACAAGCTGTCGCAGGTGCTCGGGGGCTCGAACCCCGTCGCCGGGCCGTACTTCAACTTCACCGTGCCCGAGCCGACGGGAGTCGTCGCTGTCCTCGCCCCGCCGGAACCCGCCCTGGGTGGCCTCGTCTCACGGATCCTCCCGGCGCTCGTGGGCGGCAATGCCGTCGTCGCGGTCGCCTCCGAGGCGCATCCGCTCGCCGCGATCGAGCTGGCCGAAGCGCTCGCCACGTCAGATCTCCCCGGGGGTGCGGTCAACATCCTCACCGGCCACGGAGACGAGCTCGCTCCGTGGCTCGCGGGCCACATGGACGTGAACGCGATCGATCTCACCGGGGCCGATGGCGCGGCGGGCGAGCTCGAGCGGCTGGCCGCCGAGAACGTCAAGCGGGTCGTCCGCTCGACCGCCGACGCGCAGAGCCCGTGGGAGATCGAGGCGTTCTTGGAACTAAAGACCGTCTGGCACCCGATCGGGGTCTAGCGACCTTGTGGTTCAGTAGGGGCCGGGCATGCCCTGCCCCTACGGCTGAGCGTCAGCCGCGGGTCGCGTAGATCGCCTGGCGCAGGCTCGCGCCGACGGGCTTCGAGGCGAGCACCCACACAACGAGGGGCCGCGCCCCGGAGTAGTGCACCGAGATGTAGTCGGCGAGCATGCGGCCGGAAGTCGTGTCAGGGAGCCACTCTGGCCGCATCGTCTGGGCGGACAGGCGTCGCGGAGGCTCCCAGCCGCTCGCGCCGACCCGGCTCTCGACGCGCTCGACGTCGATCCCTCCACCGGGCCGCACGACGTGATACGCGATCGCCACCTGGCCCGTTCGCGGGTGGATCCCGATGGCCGGGAGCATGGCGTTCCGGCCCGAGGTGACAGCCGACGGCGCGGTCCAGTCGCGGCCGTCGGTGGAGGTCGAGACGACGACGCTGTTCGAGGCGCAGCCGGAGCTGAAGCGACAGTCGTGCCACGTCACCCAGACGCGCCCCGTGGGGTCGACGTCCGCCGAGGGGAGAGCGAAGAAGCGAAGCCCGCGAACGGTCCTGACCTGAATGTCGGCGACCTCGACCGGCGGGCCGAAGCTGGCGGCTCCGTCTGTCGACACCGAGGCGCCGATGCGGCGTCCGTTCCACAGGAAAGGAACCACGAGCTCGCCGGTTGGCTGGATCACCGGGAAGACCCCCACGGCATCGGTCACGGGAACCAGAACGGGCGGGGCCCACGTGAGCCCGCCGTCCGTCGAGGTAACGACCCCGAGCGCGTCGCCGCGCTCAGTGTCGGTGTACGCGAGATAGCACCGTCCGCGGAAAGGGCTCGACGGGCTGTTGTCGCACGCAATCCAGTTCTTGTCGAACGCCACCTCGTTCGACGAGATTCCTTCGACCGCGACGACCGGGTCGCTCCACGACACTCCGTCTGCCGAGCGGCTGACCGTCAGTCGCGTCATCGGCCCGACGTCCGCGAGCACGGCGATGAGCCAGGTACCGCTCGAGGCGTCGTACGCGACCACCGGGTCGCTCGCCCGCTCGTGAGGACCCGCCGGACGGCTGGCGAGGGTGAGCCCCGGGAGTAGCCCGCTGCGCCAGGTACGGCCGTCGTCCCTCGACACGGCGAACCCGATGTTCGCCGCACCGCCGTCGAACCTCCGTCCGACCTGGAAGGTGGCAACCGTCGTCGGGCCCACGGTCAGGCTGTCGGGCTCGACCTCGGTCTCGTGCTGACTATCGGGGTTCGTGTACGGATCGCGGGAGAGGCGTCGCCCGACGAGCTCGCAGTCCGCGGCGACCGCGTCGAGGAGGTCGGCGTTGACGACGTCGAGGCCTGAGCCGCACCGGACCGTATCCCTCGAACCGTCGTACTGCGCGGCGATCCGATCGTTCCCTGCACCGCCGTCGAGGAGGTCTCGACCTGGGCCGCCGTCGAGGAAATCGCTCCCTGCGGCGCCGGCCAGCGTGTCTCTCCCCTCGCGCCCGGAAATCGTGTCCGCCCGCGGGGTCCCGACGAGACGGTCGTCGCCCGGCGTGCCGACCACGGTCGCGGCCCCGGCCGTTCCGGCGACGACGAGGAACAGCGCGAGTGTGATGGCAAAGCGCATACGCGATGTAGAGACGACGGCCACACGTTACGGGTTGGTTAGTCCGCCGCATGGCGTCAGCGCTCGGCGGAGCCGGGCTCCGCCCGGCGAGAGCGGAGCGCGTCCAGAGGCGCCAGGGATACGATGCGCGCCGGTGAGCAGGCTCAGCCAGGCGATTGCCGAGGGCGACGGCATCTCGATCCTCGTCGAGGTCGCGGACGCCGCAGGTGCCCACGCGGCCGAGACGCAGGGTGCGGACGGGCTCGTCGCCCACCGCAGCGCGAGCGAGGTTCGGGCCTCGTCGCAGCTCCCTCTCCTCCACCTCGGCGGCGCGATCGCCGCTCGAGGGGTCGCCGCGGACGCGGTCGTCGTCGGCCCTGACCTCGCGCTGTGGGACGAGGCCAACGCGCTCGGCCTCGAGTGCGTCGTGCGGGTCTCCGATGCAGACGAGCTCGAGCGTGCACTCGAGCAGCTCGACCCGGAGATCCTGCTTCTCTCGGCGGACCCGGACTCGGAGGACGATCTCCTCGAGGTGCTGCTCGAGCTCCTCCACGACGTCCCGGCCGGGAAGCTGGCGATCGCCGAGTTGCGAGAGGCGACCGCCGAAGACGTCGCCGAGCTCGAGCGGGCCGGCGTCGACGCCGTGCTCGTCTCGGCAGAGAACGTCACGGCGCTCATTCCCGCAGAGCCTCCGGAAGTCTGAGCGAGAGGCCTGATGCGAAAGACGAGCGCCGCGGCCGCGAAGCGGCCGCCTTCAGGGTTCTTCGCGCGACCGGAATCTGCGCGAGCGGAATCCGGTCTTGCGCCAACCACAGCCTACGCGACGACGCGACTCGCTTCGATCCAGCCGGGAGGCACCGAGCGCCGGCGAAGCGTCGCCTCCTCGAGCGAGCAGTCCGAGATCTCGTTTCCCCTCACTGCCGCCATCCGTCCCCACGCCCCCGCTGCGGCAAGCTCTGCGGCCCTGAGCCCGAGCCGCGTGGCGAGGAAACGGTCGCGTGCGGTCGGCGTCCCGCCCCGCTGGACGTGGCCCAGGACGGTGACCCGGGTCTCGAATCCGGTGAGGCGCTCGATCTCGTCCGCGACGACGCGGCCGATGCCGCCGAGTCGTGCGTACCCGTACTCGTCCACCTCCTGGACGACGGGTCCCTCCTGCTCGCCCGAGCGGCGGGTCAGCTGATAGCCCTCCGCGACCACGACGATCGAGAAGTCCTTGCCGTCGTCGTGCCGGTGGCGGACGTGGTCGCACACATCCTCGATCGTGGACGGCACCTCGGGAACGAGGATGACGTCCGCCCCGCCGGCGATGCCGGCTGCTGCGGCGATCCAGCCCGTGTTCCGACCCATCACCTCGACGACCATAACGCGGTTGTGCGACTCGGCAGTCGTGTGCAGTCGGTCGAGCGCTTCCGTGCAGACGTGGACGGCGGTATCGAATCCGATCGTCACGTCTGTGCCGCCGAGGTCGTTGTCGATCGTCTTCGGTACCCCGACGACGGGGTAGCCGTGCTCCGCGTGGAGCCGGTGGGCGACGCCGAGCGTGCCCTCGCCGCCGATGGCGACGACGCCGTCCAGCCCGAGCTTCCGGCTGGTCTCGAGGATCGCCGCCACGCCACTCTCCTCGCGAAACGGGTCGTAGCTCGAAGTGCCGAGGATCGTTCCGCCGCGCGGCAGGATCCCGGCGACGGCGCGCCGGTCGAGCGGCAGCGTCTCACCTTCGACCAGACCCTGCCAGCCGTGGAGGATGCCGACGACCTCGTACCCCCGCGAGACGGAGCCGCGTACTATCGCGCGGATCGCGGCATTCAGACCCGGACAGTCGCCGCCGCCGGTGAGCACGCCGACGAAGCTCATCAGACGCTCACCGGACGCTCAGTAGAGGAACATCGGCTTGCCGAGGACGTGGCGCACCTTGGGCCGGTACTCGTCGACGTCGTAGAGCTCGTCGACGTCGACGCGCTTGACACCCGCCCGCGTCGCGGAGATCGGCACGGTCGTATAGCTCCCGTTGCGCAATGACACCATGCGTCCGGTGTCTCCCTCGAGCGCCAGGTCCGCCGCCATGACCGCGTAGTTGGTCGCCACCATCAGGTCGAGGGAGTCGGGGCTCCCCGAGCGCATCAGGTACGCGAGCTGCTGGTAGATGATCTCTTCGCCGGTCCGCTCCTTCAGCAGCTCCCCGAGGAGCTGGCCGATCCCGCCGAGCTTGCGATGGCCGTACGCGTCGGCGTCTCCCGACAGCACGAGCTCGCCGCTGGCGGCGGTTGCGCCCTCGGACACGGTCACCATCGCGTAGCGAGACGGGTTCGAGCGCTTGTCGTCGAGCAGGAGACTCGCCAGGCGGTCGGGGTCGAACGGCACTTCCGAGATGACGGCGCGATCGACGCCGGCCAGGTAAGCGGTGACCAGTGAGGTCTCGCCGCTGTAGCGTCCGAAGAGCTCGATCACCGCGATGCGCTCGTGGCTGCCTGCGCTCGTCCGCAGGTTGTGGATGAACTGCACTCCGCGAGTCACCGCCGTGGAGAAGCCGATGCAGTAGTCGGTGCCGTGCACGTCGTTGTCCATCGTCTTCGGGATCGCGATCACGGGGACGTGCTCGTCGTGGAGACGGAGGGCGTACGACAGCGTGTCGTCACCACCGATGGGCACGAGCGCATCGAGCTCGAGGTGCTCGATCGCGCGGAGGACGTGCTCGGTGAGGTCGAACGGTCCGTCACCCTGCAGCTGATCCACGAGAAACGCCGGAACATCGTTCGCTTGCACGGCGCCGGGATTGGTCCTCGAGGTGTGGAGCATCGTCCCGCCCGTGCGGTCGATCGTGCGGACCGTCGACGGATCGAGACGCTGGAGGCTCTCGGCCGTGCTCGAGGGATCGTCGGGGTTGTACTTGAGGAGCCCCGCCCAGCCGCGCCGGATGCCGAGTACCTCGTGCCCCGCCGCGTCCACCCGGTTGACGAATGCCTTGATGCACGGGTTGAGGCCCGGGACGTCGCCGCCGCCGGTGAGGACCCCGAGACGCATGATGAGAGCCTACTCGCGGCTCGGGCCGCGGCTCGGTGGGACGCTGGGCGGCGCTCACTCGCACGCGGTTGCCTGATCGGAAGACAATGCCGTCCGGCGCAACGTCTACAATTTGCCTTGAGCGGCGGTGGCGCAACTGGTCGACGCGATGCCCTCAAAAGGCATTGTCCTTCGGGACTTGTGGGTTCGAATCCCACCCGCCGCACTTCGATGCGACCGGCCGTCGAGCGAGAGATCGTGGCTCATCTCGCGGCCGGAGACCTGAACGCGTGTCAGATTGCGGACATCGCCGGAATCCCACGCTCGACCGTTCGCGACTGGCTCCGGCAGCCCGAGCCGAAGCTCGGGCACGCGCTCTCGCTCGACCTCGGGGCGCTCCCCAAGGCTGACTACAGCTACCTGCTCGGCTTCTACCTCGGGGACGGCACGATCTCACGCCACCGGAGGGGCGTCTACAGGCTACGAATCGTGACCGACGGGCGATACCCGGGGATCATCGCCGAGTGCGCTGCCGCTATGCAGGCGGTCCTGCAGCGCAACCGGGTGCTCGTCCAGCAACTGCGGTACCGCGCCGTCGAGATCAGCTGCTACTCGAAGCTTTGGCCCCTTCTGTTTCCGCAGCACGGCCCTGGGAGGAAGCACGAGCGCAGCATCGAGCTCGCGCCGTGGCAGGCCGAGATCGTCGAGCGCTTCCCCCGGGAGCTCCTGCGAGGGCTCATCCACTCAGATGGCTGCCGAGTCCTCAACCGCGTGAACGGAACGGACTACCCGCGGTACTTCTTCACGCAGGTATCGACCGACATCAAGGCGCTCTTCTGCGACGCGTGCGACCGGCTCGGGATCGCCTATTCGTTCAGCAACTGGAAGACGGTGTCGATCGCCCGCGCGGGGAGCGTCGCTCTCCTCGACTCCTTCGTTGGGCCGAAGTCGTAGCCCGCGGCCTTCGGGCCGCATGGGTTCGATTCCTACCTCCGGCATGAAGCGGGACGTTGTTCGCTGATCTGTGCACTGCGAATCGGCGTCGAAGGCGGGCTTTGCCCGCCGGGAGGCGAGCAGCGAGTCTGCTGTGCAGGGCGTAGAGGAAGGGGGGCCCGTGGGGGAAACATCGTTTCCCCCACGAAGGAACATCCCGTGTCCCTCGGGACGTGTGGGTTCGATTCCCACCTCCGGCATCGATCGTGAGCGCTCCGTTATGCCGATCGCTCGCGGTTGCGCGGGGCGGGCCCAACCCTGATACTTGCGGCACGCCGGCGGCACCGGCGCGCATTCGGTCATCCGAGATGAGGAGGAAGAGGTTGACTGCCAAGAAGAGTGTGCTCGCCGTCCTCGGGCTGCTCGTGGCCGCGCTTGCGCTCGTCGCCGCGGGCTGCGGCGGCGGGGGCGGGGGCGTCACGGCGCTGCCGTCATCGTCGTGCACGGGTATCGAGTACGAGGGCGACGGAGATCCCGACTACCTGCTCGCGTCCGACTTTCCGCTGCAGGGTTCGTCGCGCACGCAGACGGAGCAGATCGTCGCCGCGATCCGGCACGAGCTCGGTCAGCGCGGATGGAAGGCCGGCGACTACAACATCGGCTTCCAGTCGTGCGACGACGCGACGGCGCAAGCGGCCAAGTGGGACTCCGGCAAGTGCTCGCAGAACGCGAACGCGTACGCCGCGAACGACGACGTGATCGCGGTCATCGGCACGTTCAACTCGGGTTGTGCCGCGATCGAAATCCCGGTGCTGAACACGGCGCCGAACGGCGGCATCGCGATGATGTCGCCCGCGAACACGTATCCCTGCCTGACGGTGAACCTGCCCGGCGGCTGTGACGCCACCGAGCCGGACAAGTACTACCCGAACGGGACGCGGAATTACGCCCGGGTGGCTCCCGCGGACGACTACCAGGGTGCCTTCGGGGCCGAGTTCGCGCAGAAGCAGGGCACCAAGAAGGTCTACGTGCTCAACGACAAGGAGGCCTATGGCCTCGGCGTTGCCACGACCTTCCGCAAGGCGGCCGAGTCTCTCGGCATCGAGATCGCGGGGTTCGAGGCGTGGGATCCGAAGGCCTCGAGCTACGAGGCGCAGATGAAGAAGATCCAGGGCACCGGAGCTGACGCCATCTTCCTCGGCGGTCTGATCGACGAAAACGGCGCCCAGCTGATCAAGGACAAGGTCGCAGTGCTCGGGCCGAACGACGGCGACGTCAAGCTGTACGCGCCGGACGGCTTCACCACGCAGGCGACGATCGACGAGGCTGGGCCGGCGTCGAAGGGGATGTTCATGTCCGTCGCGGGCGTGCCGATCGACGCGTTCACCGGCACCGCGAAGACGTACATCAACTCGCTGCTCGCTGGCCCGCTCAAGGGCAAGGCCATCGACCCGTACGCTATCTACGGCGCCCAGGCCGCGCAGGTCGTGCTCGACGCGATCGCAGCGTCCGACGGATCGCGTTCGGACGTGATCGCGAAGATGTTCGCGTCGCAGGTCACGGACGGGTTGCTCGGCACGTTCGGGTTCAACGAGAACGGCGACCCGACGAACGCATCGGGCGCGGTTGTCGGCTTCACCATGTACGTGGCGACCGACAAGCTCGAGACGTCGGACTTCTTCGCCCCCAAGCCGCAGACCGTTAACGCCGCCGGAGCGGCATAGAGCCAGAAGCAGGATCCATGAGACGAGGCGGGAGGGCATTGCCCTCTCGCCTCGTCGCGTCTAGAGTCGCGCTTCGATGGCCACGGCGGTAGCCGCACTCCATCGGGTCCGAGCCTCGAGCCTGATCGACGCGATCGGGCTGCTCCTGCTCGGCTCGGTCTTACTGTGGCTCGTCGTCAAGTTCTTCGAGGATCCAACGCGGTTCATCAACGTCGGGATCATCGGCGTGACGAACGGCGCCATCTTCGGGCTCGTCGCCCTCGGCTACACGCTCGTCTACGGGATCCTCCAACTGATCAACTTCGCCCACGGCGATGTCTTCGCGCTCTCGGGGCTCGTCGCCAGCACGATCATCCTCGACGTCCTCGGACTCGGGGAGGACACGAGCGTCATCTTCGTCGTCCTCGGACTGCTCGCCACCCTGGCGATTACGATGCCGCTCTTCGCGCTCGTCAACGCCTCGATCGAGCGCATCGCGTACAAGCCGCTGCGGCACGCACCTCGACTCGCAGCGCTCATCACCGCCGTCGGCATGTCGTTCATCGTCCAGAACGTCTCGCTCGCCCTCTACGGCGTCGACTACGAGTCCGTACCGAGCTTCATCCCGCGGACGGATGCGATCCACGTCGGAGGCATCGTCATCCAGTGGAACAAGCTCTCCGTGTTCTTCATCGTCATCCCGGTGCTGCTCGTCATGACCTGGTTCGTCCGGTCGACGCGCCAGGGCAAGGGGATGCGAGCGGTCGCGCAGGACACCGAGGCGTCCGCGATGATGGGCATCAACGTCGACCGCACGATCTCGGTCACGTTCCTCCTCGCTGGGTCGCTCGCGGCCGTGGCCGGTCTCGTATATCTGCTCCAGTTCGAAGTGCGCTACGACACCGGCTTCGAGCTCGGGCTGATCGCGTTCACGGCGGCCGTGCTGGGCGGCATCGGCAACCTCACGGGGGCGGTCCTCGGCGCGATGGTCATCGGCTGCGTCCAGGCATTCAACGAGGGCTTGGACGGTACGCCGGGCGGCGACTGGACCCGGTCGATCGTCTTCGGGATCCTGATCGCGACCCTCGTCTTCCGGCCCGAGGGCATCCTCGGCGAGCGGACGCCGGAGGGCGCGTGATCCTCCACGCTGATAGGCGAGGAACCGGCCCATGAGCACGATTGCTCGGAGCGGCTTCGTGTCTCGGGTCCGGACCGACCGCAGCTGGTGGCTGGCGGGGGGCCTGATTGCGCTCGCGCTCATCTACCCGATCATCGTGGAGACGCTGCAGGCGTTGCCGTTTATCGGCGACTTCGTCCCGCGCACCAGCTCCATGGTCGTGATGCTCGTGTTCACCATGATGGCCATCGGCCTGAATGTCGTCGTCGGCTACGCGGGCCTGCTCGACCTCGGGTATGTCGCCTTCTACGCCGCGGGCGCATACATGGCTGGCTGGCTGGCCTCCCTCCAGTTCGCGGACGTGACGTTCCACTTCGGATCCACCGTCTCGAACGATAAGCCGGGCATCCACGTCTCCATGTGGCTCATCCTTGCCCTCGCGGGCGTTTTCACGATGATCGTCGGCATCCTCATCGGTCTGCCCACTCTCCGGCTTCGCGGCGACTACCTCGCGATCGTGACGCTCGGCTTCGGGGAGATCGTCCCGCAGTTCGTGCGCAACGCAGATCAGGAGGGGATCGGCTTCGACCTCACCCACGGCACGTTCGGCATCGCCCCGATCGACTCGCTCGGCGTCGGCGCGTTCATCTTCCGCGAGCAGCGAAACAAGGACGATCTCTACTACTGGACGGCCATCGCGCTGCTCCTCTTCACCGTGTTCTGCTGCATCCGGCTCCGCGACTCGCGGCTCGGCCGCGCCTGGATCGCCATCCGCGAAGACGAGACGGCGGCCGCCGCGATGGGAGTCCCGCTCATGCGGACGAAGACGTGGTCCTACGCCATCGGCGCATTCTTCGGCGGCGTCGCGGGCGCCTTCTACTCGAGCTTCAAGGCGGGAGCCTTCCCCGCGGACTTCTACTTCAACATCTCGATCTTCCTCCTCTGCATGGTCATCCTCGGCGGGATGGGGAGCATCTGGGGGGTGCTCGCCGGCGGCATGATCCTCGGTTACCTGAACATCGAGGGTCTGGCCACGATCGGCTCGAAGGTGCAGGACGCGGGTCTGCACTTCGATCCCACGAAGTACCAGTTCGGCATCTATGGGTTCATCATCGTCGTGATGATGCTGTTCCGTCCGACGGGCTTAATACCCGAACGCCGGCACAAGATCGAGCTCGTGGAGGGCGTGCACGACACGCCGTTCTACGACGTGCAGACCGAAGGCACGCTCACCGATCGCGACATGTCGGACGACTGATGGCCGCGGCCCCCGACAACCTGCTCGTCGCGGACAAAGTGCGGAAGGAGTTCGGGGGCCTCGTGGCGACCGACGACATCGACTTCACGATCCCGCACGGCTCGATCGTCGCCCTGATCGGCCCGAACGGCGCCGGCAAGACGACGTTCTTCAACCAGATCACCGGCGTCTACGTGCCGACGTCCGGCTCGATCGTCTTCGACGAGACCCAGGTCGTCGGCAAGCCGCCGCACGCGATCGTCGAGCTCGGTGTCGGGCGCACGTTCCAGAACATCCGCCTCTTCGCCCAGATGACTGCGATCGAGAACGTCCTCGTCGGGATGCACTGCCGCCTGAAGGGCGGAATCATCAGCTCGGTCGTCCGCACGCCGCGCGTCAGGCGGGAGGAGCGCGGGGCACGCGAACGCGCGCGCGAGCTTCTCACCTACTGCGGGCTGCCCCGGCGCCACGAGGAGTACGCCGGCACGCTCCCCTACGGAGATCAGCGCCGTCTCGAGGTCGCTCGGGCCCTGGCGACGAGCCCGAAGCTCCTCCTCCTCGACGAGCCGACCGCGGGCATGAACACGCAGGAGACGGCGGCGTTCACGGCCTTTGTCCGCCAGGTGCGCGACGAGAAGGCGCTCACGGTGCTCCTCATCGAGCACGACATGAAGGTCGTGATGGGCGTCTCCGAGCGGATCACCGTTCTCGAGTACGGAGCCGTGATCGCGGAGGGTACGCCGAACGAGATCCAGGCGAACGAACGCGTGATCGAGGCATACCTCGGCCGGGGGACAGCCGCATGAGCGAGCAGCCGTCGACGGGGCCGGTCCTCGAGATCGACGACCTCCATGTCTACTACGGGGCGATTCACGCGCTCAAGGGCGTGTCGCTCAAGGTCAACCAAGGGGAGATCGTCACCCTGATCGGGGCGAACGGCGCCGGCAAGTCCACCACGCTCCGGGCGATCAACGGCATCAACAGGACACGGCAGGGCACTATTCGCTTCCAGGGGCAAGACATCACGGGCTCTCCTCCGCACTCGATCGTCAAGAGCGGCATCGCCCAGAGCCCGGAGGGCCGGCGGCTGTTCCCCCTCATGAGCGTCACCGAGAACCTCGAGATGGGCGCGTTCCAGCGCACCGACCGCGAGAACTTCTCGGAGGACATGGACCGCGTGTTCGAGCTGTTCCCCCGGCTGCAAGAGCGCAGGATGCAGAAGGCCGGGACCCTTTCCGGAGGCGAGCAGCAGATGTGCTCCATCGGTCGTGCGCTGATGGCCCGCCCGAAGCTCCTCCTCCTCGACGAGCCGTCGATGGGTCTCGCGCCGATCTTCGTGGAGCGGATCTTCGAGACGGTGGTCGAGGTCAACAAGCAGGGCACGCCGGTCCTCCTCGTGGAGCAGAACGCGCTCATGGCCCTGGAGGTCGCCAAGCGCGGGTATGTCATGGAGACGGGAACGATCGCGCTCGAGGGCCCTGCGGGCGACCTCAAGACCAACGAGCAAGTCCGCAAGACCTACCTCGGCGAAGGCTGACCCGACGCGCGCTAACCAACGAGCAGTGCGGGGTATGGCGGAGCAACAAGGATCCCCATTCGCGCGCGGCCTCCACTGACGCCGTGCGCCATCTCCAGCGCACTCGCGATGCCGTGGCTCGGCACGAAACCGAGGGTGCGTGCCGCAAGCGCGTCGCGGCAGCCCGCCACGATGACGCGGCCGAGGCGCGCGAGCGCGGGAGCGCATCCCGCCCAGTCCGCGTACGGGAGGAGCGGATGGCACGTCTTTCCGGCCCGGTAGGCGTCGAGCGCGCGCTCGTCGGCTGCGGCACGCTCCTCCGCTGCGTCGAGCTCGTCCGGTGCGCGAGCGTCGCGAAGCTCGTGGAACATGGCCGCGTAGGGTGCCTCGGCGGGAGCGAACGAACGCCGGAGCGAGTGAAGCAGCACCACCGTCCCTCCCAGTCGGACCGGGAATGCGTCTCGCCGAAGCCGCAGCGCGAGGCCGAGGGCGACGGCGGCGGCTGTGATCGGGTTGAGCGGTCCCCGTGGCATGTTTGGCCCCACCCAGGGCACGCCGACGACGAGCGCGTCGACGGGTTCGTCGAGGCGCGTCCCGCGGAGCGCGATCCCCCGCAGGAGCGCCTCCGTGTGGGCGACCGAGGGAGGACCTGCGAAAGCGGCGGTCGCGTCGAGCCGGCGACCTTGGTGGAAGAGGAGGTCGCGGCGAAGCGCGCCGGGGAGCAGGGAGAACGCGGCGCGAAGCGGTGAGCGCACAAGGCGCTCAACCGTGCCGGCATCGTCGGGGTAGCCGCGGAACGTCCCCGTCAGGCGGGGAAGGTCGAGGACGAGCGAGACGCCCATGAGCGCCACTCTCTCGCCGAGTGCGGCCTCGACGTGAAGGGCCAGGTCCCACTCGGGAGTCCTCGCAGCCTCGAGGAGGGAGTCGGCTCCGGCAGCGCGGCGCACGGTGCCTGCCTCGCACGCGGCGACGAGCGTGCCGGGGCCGCCGTGGAGGATCGTCTCCGCCGCACCGACCACGAGCGCGAGGTCTGTCTCGACGAGAGCAGGATGAATGAGTGCCGGCGGGTCGCTGCCGCCAGTGATCGCGACGAGCCCTGGCTCCTCGACATCGTGAACGAGCACGCGGCCGTGGAAGGACCGTGCCTGCGGCGGCGGGAGGAGCCGTTCGAGCTCGCGCTGTCCGAGGCGGCGTCCGAGCCCTCCTGCGACGAGGATCGTCTGGCGCTCGTCGCGGATACCGCAGCGCTCGAGCTCTCCGATGGCTGCTGCGAGGGCCTCCCGGCGCGGGTCGAGGTGAACGCCCGGGACGGGGAGCGCGGGTGGCTCGACGACGATCGTCGCGCGGCCTCCTCGCGGTGCGACTGCGTCGAGAGCGGGGCCTGCGAGCGGGAAGCGCAGGGCGTCCCGAACGGCAGCCGCGACGTCGACGACCTGCTCCGGAGGAGGAGGCGGCCGGAGGACGACGTCGTCGTCGCCGGCCGGCACGATGACGACCCTCGAGCCGGAGAGCAACGGAACGCGAGGCACAGTCGTATCCAAGCGCAAGACCGGAATCCGCTGACGCGTGGATTCCGGTCGCGCCAAGATCCCTTGAGCGCGGCCGCGAGCGATACCGTTGCAGGGTGAGCTCGAGATGAGCCCCAAAACGATCACCGGGGAGGAGCTCGAGCTCGACGACGCCCCGGCAAGGGAGTGCGAGCTCTTCCTCGTCGACGGGAACAACCTCGCCTATCGAGGCTTCTTCGCCCTTCCGGAGGAGCTACAGACGACCGAGGGGCAGCCGACGAATGCGCTCCTCGGGTTCACGAACATGCTGTTCAAGCTCCTGTCCGACTACCGGCCACGCGGTGTCGCGGTCGCCTGGGACACCCGGCCCGTGCACCGGACGGAGATCTCGGCCGAGTACAAGGCCGAGCGGCGGCCGATGCCCGACCTCCTGCGCGAGCAGTTCCCGCACTTCCGGCCGATCGTCGAGGCGTTCGGCTACCGGAATCTCGAGTTCGAGGGCTGGGAGGCGGACGATGTGATCGCGACGCTGGCGACGGGCGCCGACGAGGCGGGGGTCAAGACGTGCGTCGTGTCGACCGATCGCGACGCCTTCCAGCTGGTGTCGCCGAACGTGTGCCTCATGATGACGCCGCGCGGCGTCGCGGACGTGAACGTGTATACGCCCGATCGCGTCGAGGCGCGGTACGGCGTCCGGCCCGACCAGGTGCCGGACTTCATCGGGCTCAAGGGGGATACCAGCGACAACATTCCGGGCATACCGGGCATCGGGGACAAGACCGCGGGCCAGCTGATCGCGCAGTACGGCTCGCTCGAGGCCGTCCTCGAGCACGCAGGCGACCTCTCGCCCGCCCGCTCGAAGGCGATCGCGGAGCACGCCGAGCAGGCGGCGGCGTCGAAGCTCCTGGCCACGATGCGGCGCGATCTGCAGCTCGATGTCGATCCCGCCGATCTCGTCTCGCGTCCTCCCGACCGCTCGCAGCTGAAGGAGATCTTTCGCCGTTTCGAGTTCCGTGCGCTCCTCGGGCGCGTCGACACCCTGGACGAAGCGCTCCCGGCGGCGGAGCGGCCTCCGCTCGAGGGGCAGGCGGTCGCCTGGAAAGAGGGCTCGCTGAAGAAGACGACGGGCCGCATCGGCGTCGCGTGGGACGGGGAGCACGCAGCGCTGGTGAGCAAAGCCGGCCCCGTCGTCGTCGCTCCTGCATCGCGGGAGGAGCTTGCGGCCGCGCTTCGCGACGCGGACGTCGTTACGCACGACGCCAAGCCGCTCCGCCTCGCCGCCCCGGTCGCCGACGACACGATGATCCTCGCCTACCTCATCGATCCAGGCCGTGCCGAATACCTGCTCGATGACCTCGCGGCGGAGAACGGGCTCGAGCTCGAGCCGGAGCCCGCGGCGGAGGCGGAGACCGTGGCGCTCGTCCGCCATGCCGAGGCGGCCCGCCGGCTCGCCGGCCCGTTGCACGAGAAGGTGGCAGAGCGAGGCTCGGAGCGCCTCTACCGCGAGGTCGAGCTGCCGCTCACGACCGTGCTCGCCGCGATGGAGGACGCGGGCGTCCGCATCGACACGTACCGGATGGGCGAGATCACGGCGCGCCTCAACGATCGTGTCGAGGAGCTCGAGGCGCGGACTTACGAGCTCGCGGGGGAGGAGTTCGTGCTCGGCTCGCCGCAGCAGCTCGGGCGGATCCTCTTCGAGAAGCTCGAGCTGACTCCGGGCCGCAAGGGGAAGACGGGGTACTCGACCGACAGCAAGGTGCTCCGTGCGATCCGCACCGACCACGAGATCGTCCCGGTCGTCGAGGAGTGGCGCGAGCTCACGAAGCTCGTGAACACGTACCTCGGGCCGCTCCCGACGCTCATCGGCGACGACGGGCGCCTCCATACGACGTTCAACCAGACCGTTGCAGCCACCGGCCGCCTCTCGACGTCCAGCCCCAACCTGCAGGCGATCCCGGTCCGCACCGAGCTCGGCCGGGAGATCCGCTCCGCGTTCGTTGCCGAGTCAGGGCACCGCCTGCTCTCCGCCGACTACTCGCAGATCGAGCTTCGGATCCTCGCCCATGTCTCCGGGGAGCCGAAGCTGCGTGAGGCCTTCCTCCGCGGCGAGGACATCCACACCGCCACTGCCGCCGAGGTGCTCGGCCAGGACCCGGCGACGCTGACGAAGGACGAGCGGAACGTGGCCAAGATGATCAACTTCGGGATCGTCTACGGCATCTCGGCCTTCGGGCTCTCCGAGAACCTCGACATCCCGAAAGAGCAGGCGCAGGCGTACATCGACGCGTACCTCGCCCGCTTCCCGCTCGTGCAGGCGTTCATCGCGCGGACGATCGCGCAGGCGGGGGACGACGGCTACGCGACGAGCCTGCTCGGACGCCGCCGGCCGGTGCCCGAGCTTCGCGCCTCGAACCGGCAGACCCGGGGATTCGGGGAGCGGGTCGCGGTCAACTTCGTCATGCAGGGCTCGAACGCGGACATGATCAAGGTGGCGATGGTCGCTATCCACCGGCGACTGCGCGAGGAGGGCCGCAGTGCGCGGCTCGTCCTGCAGGTGCACGACGAGCTCCTGCTCGAGGTTCCCGAGACCGAGGTGTCGGCCGTGCGCGAGCTCGTGCGAGCGGAGATGGCCGGCGCGTACCCGCTCGACCCGCCGCTCGCCGTCGACGTCGGCGTCGGCGACGACTGGGCCGAGGCGAAGAGCTGAAGGTTGCACCGATCGTCACGAGGTCGTGCGGTCGCGGCCCAGTCCAAGCTGGGAAGGGCGCCCGGATAGCCGAGTAAGCCAGGGCGCGGCACGACCTGGATTTGCGCTCTGTGCGGCTATACTGCGCGGCTCCGATGGCCAACGACACGGCGGAGACGTCTACTACAACCGAGGATGGGGTCTGGACGACGGGCCCGGACGGGGAGCTCGTTCCCGACTACGACGCGGCCTTCCCCGAGATCAACGAGGGAGAGGTCGTCCACGGAACAGTTGTTCGGGTGGACAAGGACGAGGTGCTCGTCGACATCGGCTACAAGTCCGAGGGCGTCATCCCGGTCGCCGAGCTCACGATTCGCCGCGCGGTCAACCCGGCCGACGAGGTTGCTGTCGGCGAGGAGATCGACGCGCTCGTCCTGACGAAGGAGGACGCGGAGGGTCGCCTCATTCTCTCCAAGAAGCGGGCCCGGTTCGAGCTCGCGTGGAAGAGGATCGAGGGCGCGGCCGAATCGGGCGAGCCGGTCGACGGGAAGGTGATCGAGGTCGTCAAGGGCGGCCTCATCCTCGACCTCGGCGTCCGCGGCTTCCTGCCCGCGTCGCTCGTCGACATCCGCCGCGTCCAGGACCTGGACGAGTTCCTCGGACGCGAGCTCCGCTGCAAGGTCATCGAGCTCAACCGCTCGCGCAACAACGTCGTCCTCTCGCGCCGGGCCGTGCTCGAGGACGAGCGGAAGGAGATGCGCCAGGCGATCCTCGACCGGCTCAACCCCGGCGACGTCATCGAGGGCCAGATCTCGAACATCGTCGACTTCGGCGCCTTCGTCGACCTCGACGGGATGGACGGGCTGATCCACATCTCCGAGCTCTCGTGGAGCCACGTCAACCACCCGTCAGAGGTGCTCGACATCGGGCAGACCGTCAGGGTCAAGGTGCTCGACATCGACCGCGAGCGGCAGCGGATCTCGCTCGGCCTCAAGCAGACCCAGACCGACCCCTGGCAGCAGGTGCTCGACTCGTACCGCGAGGGCGACGTCGTCGAGGGCCGCGTCGCGAAGGTCGTCACCTTCGGGGCCTTCGTCGAGATCCTCCCCGGCGTCGAGGGGCTCGTCCACATCTCCGAGCTTGCCCCGCACCACGTCGAGAACCCGCGCGAGGTCGTCGCGCAGGGCCAGGCGGTCAACGTCCGCATCCTCGAGATCGACGGCGAGCGCCGACGGCTCTCGCTCTCGCTCAAACGCGTGGAGGAGGGCGAACTGCCCGTCCCGCGCGCGGACGGAGCGGAATCGGTGCACTCGATGCCCGACCTCAGGCTGACCGAGGAAGCCTTCCCGAGCGGTGCCGCGGCCGCGGAGGTCGCGGAGGCGATCGTCGAGGAGGTCGAGATCGGCGAGCCGGTCGAAGTGCCCGAGGTCGAGACCGAAGGGGATGAGCCGACGGCCGAGCCTGACGACGTCCTCGGTGAGGGCGAGCCCCTTGCCGAAGACGAGGTCCCCGCCGAGCCCGAACCCGAGGAGCCGGCGGTCGAGCTCGTCTCGGAGTCGACCGAGACCGAGTAGTCCTCCCTTTGAGCCGCCCGCTTGCGGTCGCCATCACCGGCGGCATCGGCGCCGGCAAGAGCGCGGCGCTCGAGTCTTTCCGGCGCCACGGAGCCGCGACGGTCTCGAGCGACGAGATCGTGCATCACCTCCTCAGCACGGACCCAGAGGTCAAACGGGCTCTCGTGGAACGGCTCGGGGAGGAGATCCTCGGTCCGGACGGGGTCCCGGATCGCGAGCTCATCGCTCTGCGCGTGTTCGAGGACCGCGACTCGCTCGACTTCCTCGAGAAGCTCCTCCATCCGCTCGTCTCTCGCGAGTACCTCGCCTGGCGGGAGCAGCTCGCGCAGCTCCCCGATCCACCCGGCGTCTGCGTCACGGAGGTGCCGCTCCTGTTCGAGGTGGGCGCCGAGACCCGCTTCGACAAGGTCGTCGTCGTCACCGCTCCCTCCAAGCTGCGCGAGGCCCGCACCCGCGTGCGGCGCGACGATCGGGAGTCTCGACTGCTTCCCGACCGCGAGAAGGTGAAGCGCGCCGACTTCGTCTACGTCAACACCGGCACCCTGGACGAGCTGGATGCGTGGGTCGGAGGGGTGATGGCTAGCTTGTCGCAGGCAGATCCGCAGGAGCTTCGGTTGTAGACGGCTCGACCGCGGAGCGGACGAAGTCCACGAGGGCATCGACGTTCCGGATCGGCTCACCGCTGCCCAGCTGAACGGCCACTCCGTTGGCGACGAGGCCGATGAACCCTGCGACCAGCTCGGCCGGCTTGTCGTCGCGGAGCGCGCCGCGCTCCTGCTCGGCCATGACATGCTCGACGAGAGGAGGGGCGAGCTCCGTCTGCGTGCGCTCCTCGTGCCGCCGGCGGAACTCTGGATCGGTGCGGATCTTCTGGCTCATCTCCATGTAGACGCCGATCCAGTCGGGGTCCTCCTGCACGAGCTCGCGCAGCGTTGCCTCCCAACCCTTCTTCATCCAAAGTCGTACGAGGCGCTTGTTGTCCCGCCACGCGAGCTCGTGGAACAGGTCCTCCTTCGAGCCGAAGTAGTTGAAGATCGCCCCGCGGGAGAGGCCCGTGGCCTGCTCGAGGCGAACGACCGTCGCCCCTCCGTAGCCGTGCTCCGCGAAGCAGCGGCGCGCGCCCGCCAGGATCTGCTCCCTGCGCTCGGCCTTGCGTTGATCAGAGATCTTCGGCATCCGTGAATCTGCACTTTACAAAACAGTACGGACGTTTTATATTAGTCGCTCAATGGAGAGCCGTGAGTCCGTGACCGTCAAGAAAACCGCCGTCGGCGCGCTCGTAGCCGCCGAGGTGATCTCCGTCCTCGGTACCCGCATGACCTACCTGGCGCTGCCGTGGTTCGTGCTCGTCACGACCGGCTCGCCGGGGAAGATGACCCTCGTCCTCGCGGTCGAGATCGCGCCGATGGCGATTCTCGGCATTCCGAGCGGCGCGCTCGTCCAGCGCATCGGCTCGCGGTCGACGATGCTGATCGCCGACTTCGCCCGGGCGCCGATCCTCGCGTCGATACCCTTGCTACACGCGGCCGGGGCTCTCAGTTTCGGACTTCTGCTCGGGCTCGTCGCCCTGCTCGGCTGCTTCATGCCGCCGTACTTCGCGTCGCAGCGGACGATCCTCCCCGAGCTCGTCGGCGAGGACGAGCGGCGAATGTCCCAGGCCAACAGCCTGATCGAGGGGGGTACGGCCTTCGCGGCGCTGATCGGCCCGGCCCTCGCCGGCGTTCTCATCCCGATCATCGGCGCGCCGAACGTCCTCTACGTCGACGCGGCGACGTACTTCGTCTCGTTCCTCCTGATCCTGACGCTCGTGCCGCGGCGCAAGGCGTTGGGGGCCGCCGTCCAGCACGGCGTCCTTGCGGGTCTGCACTTCGTTCTTCGCGACCGACTGCTCGCGCCGCTCGCCGCGACCGTCGTCGCGTTCGGCTTCTTCGGGGCCGGGATGTCCGCCGGGCTTCCGGTCTACGCCTTCGACGAGTTCGACGGGAGCTCCACGATCGCCGGCCTCTTCTACGCCGCCCTGGGGGCGGGCGCGCTCGTCGGGAGCCTGGTCGCGGTCGCGGCCGTGCGCAAGGTCGCCCCGCTGCGCCTCGCCGGGTTCGCGGCTCTCGCATTCACAGTGCCGCTCTGGGTGCTCCCCTTCCTCCCACCGTGGCCCGTCGTGTTCGTCGCCCTCTTTACGGCCACGCTCTTCACGCCGCTCGTCAACGGGCCGATCATCGCGGTGCTGACCGCGCGGACGCCCGAGGCGCTGAGGGCGAAGGTCATGACCGCCGTGATCTCGGTGAACACCCTTGCCGCGCCGCTCGGCTTCCTCATCGCCGGCCAGGTGCTCGAGCGCTGGGGCGTCGTGCCCCTCTTCACCGCTGTCGTCGGTGGGATGACGGCGATGGCGATCGTCTTCGCCTCGATCGTCCTCCGGCACGACCAGGCGATGGCCGACGCTGTGCAGGTCGCCCAGCCGTAAGGTCGGATCGGCGGAGGCGGCGGCTACGCTAGCCGCGTGCGGGCCTTCCACGCCTCCGACCTCTATGCGCCCACCGGCGACCAGCCGCGCGCGATCGAGGAGATCGCCGCCTCGGTGGCCGAGGGCAACCGCTTCCAGACGATCCTCGGCGCGACCGGCACGGGCAAGACGGCGACGATGGCGTGGACGATCGAGAAGCTCCAGCGCCCGGCGCTCGTCATCGCACACAACAAGACGCTCGCCGCGCAGCTGTGCAACGAGTTCCACGAGTTCTTCCCCGAGAACGCGGTCGAGTACTTCGTCTCCTACTACGACTACTACCAGCCCGAGGCGTACATCCCGCAGGCGGACCTCTACATCGAGAAGGACTCGTCTCAGAACGACGACATCGCGAGGCTGCGGCTCTCCGCGACCTCCTCGCTGCTCACCCGCCGCGACGTCGTCGTCGTCGCCTCGGTCTCGTGCATCTACGGAATCGGCTCGCCTGAGGAGTGGCGCGAGCGCGTGCTGATTCTGGAAGTGGGGGAGGAGCACGACCGCGACGAGGTGCTGCGGAAGCTGATCGAGAGCCAGTACGTCCGCAACGACACCGTGCTCGGCCGCGGCCGCTTCCGCGTCAAGGGCGACGTCGTCGAGGTGCAGCCGGCAAACCAGGAGACGGCGTACCGGGTCTCGTTCTTCGGCGACGAGGTCGAGCAGATCACGCACTTCGACCCGCTCACCGGGGAGATCTACGCGCGGCTCGACAACCTCGTCGCCTGGCCCGCGACCGAGTACGTCACCTCGAAGCCGACGGTCGAGCGCGCGGTCGACGAGATCAAGGCCGAGCTCGAGGAGCAGGTCTCGAGATTCGAGGGTGACGGGCGGATGCTCGAAGCGCACCGAATCCGCCAGCGCACCGAGTACGACATGGAGATGATGCGCGAGCTCGGCTTCTGCTCCGGGATCGAGAACTACTCGCGCGTGCTGGAGGGCCGGCCGCCGGGATCGCATCCTTTCACGCTGATCGACTACTTCCCCGACGACTTCGTCGTGTTCGTGGACGAGTCGCACCAGACGGTCCCACAGCTCGGGGGAATGTATGAAGGCGACCGCTCGCGCAAGCAGACGCTCGTGGACTACGGCTTCCGTCTCCCGTCGGCCCTCGATAACCGGCCGCTCCGCTTCGACGAGTTCCTGGGCAAGGTGCCGCAGCTCGTGTTCGTCTCCGCGACTCCCGGCCCGTTCGAGCTCTCCCGTTCGAGGGTGATCGCGGAGCAGCTGATCCGCCCCACGGGCGTCGTCGACCCGGAGGTCGAGCTCCGCCCGACGAGGAACCAGATCGACGATCTCCTGAACGAGATCCGTCGCCGCGAAGAGGCGGGAGAGCGCACCCTCATCACCACGTTGACGAAGAAGATGGCGGAGGACCTGACCGACTACCTGCTCGAGGCGGGAGTCCGGGCGCGCTACCTGCACTCCGAGATCGACACCCTCGACCGGATCAAGATCATCCGCGAGCTCCGCCTAGGCGAGTACGACGTCCTCGTCGGGGTCAACCTCCTGCGCGAGGGACTCGATCTGCCCGAGGTGTCACTGGTCGCCGTGCTCGATGCCGACAAAGAGGGCTTCCTGAGGGGCAAGACCGCCCTCATCCAGACGACGGGCCGCGCCGCTCGGAACACCGCGGGGAAGGTGCTCCTCTATGCCGACAAGCGCACCGAGGCGATCGTCGGGGCGATGGAGGAGACGAACCGCCGCCGTGAGTACCAGATCGCGTACAACGAGGAGCACGGGATCACGCCGGAGACGATCGTCAAGGGCGTCTCCGACATCACCGAGCTCCTCTCGCTCGAGTCCCCGCACGTCCCCTCCTCACGCCGCCGCCGTGGCAAGGCCGAGGTCGAGGGCATGTCCCGCGACGAGCTCGAGAAGCTCGTCATCACGCTCGAGGAGGAGATGTACCTCGCCGCCGAGGAGCTCCGCTTCGAGTACGCGGCCAAGCTCCGCGACGAGATCAAGGAGCTCCGGCGGGAGCTCCAGGCAGTCGTCGCCGAGGCCTAACGGCGCAGCAGGGCATCCGGGACGTAGACGGCGCGGTCGACGACCGATCCGTCCAGGTCGGGGACGTTTGTCGAGCTCTTCGCGTTGCCGCCGACGACGCGGAAGATCGTGAAGCCGGCGGGAACGATGTCGCCGTCGGTGTTGAAGCGGAAGGTGCCGAGGATCCCGTTACGAATGCTCGTCCCGCGGACCTCCTCGTTCACGGAGCTGCGCGTGCCGTCCGAGCGAGCGATCGCGTCGAGCAGAACGTCGGCCGCCTGACCGGCGTAGGCAGATGCGAAGGAGGAAACAGAGCCGTCCCACTGCCGAGAGAAGCGGCGCACGAACGAGCGTCCCTCTCGTGGGAGCAGCTCGTTCGCCAGGCCAGACCAGGTGATGTACATCCCGAGTGCGGCCGTTCCCGTTGTCTGGAGCAGATCCGGGAGAGGGAGGAAGAAATTCGCCGCGATGATCGGCGTGCGCTTGTCGAGTCGCACACGGAGGTGCTCGATCAGCCGGCCGCCGTTCAGGTTGATGTCGGCGATGAAGACACCCTGAGCGCCGGAGCGGTCGATCTGCTCGGCCAGCGTCGCGTAGCTTCGGGCTTCCGGATCCCACACCCCGCGGCCTGCAACTCGTACTCCGAGCCGGCCGGCCGCGCGAGAGAAGCTCGCGATCAAAGGCAGGCCGAACTCCGGGCTCGAGCCGGCGGCGCGCAGGACGTACACGCTCCGCAGCTCGAGCGCGTTTGCAAGCACGGCAGCGGCTGCGCCCTGGTAGTCGTCGGCAGGAATGACCCGCGCGAAGCTGGGGATCCCGGTCGGGTACGTATCCTCTCGTGGTATGCCGGGAGCCTGGTGCGTGAGTCCCGGGTACGTGTTGGCGGGGCTGACCATCGTGACCGGACCCGGTTCGGCGCTGTTCATGATCGGGAGCTGGAGGAGAGCACAACCGGAGCGGTACGTCCCGACGACGCCGACGACGGTCGGATCATCGGCGTAGGCGTGCGCGTTGGCGACGCACTTGAAGAAGTCGGACGCTCCTCCCTGCGCGGTGGAGTCGTCACAGGAGCGGTAGCCGATCGTGAACGCACCGGCCCGGTAGCCTCGGTCGGCAAGGACGAGGCCGATAGCCTCCTCCATCTGCTTTGTCTCACCAGCCGCGGGGCCCCGCAGCGGGAGGTCGGACGCGATCACGAGGTCGGGCTCACCCGAGCCTTCATAGAAGTACGTGCAGGACGCGACGCTCGAGCGGTTCACGCTCACCCAGGCCGCTCCCTCGCCGGAAGCTAGTGCCTGCGGTGTGGCTTCGACCGGGATCGTCTGGTCGATCGAGTTGGTCCGGATGTTGATCCTCGACACCGTCCCGTCGGCGAAGTTGGAGGTCCACACCTGGTCGTCCCCGAACGCGATGTCGGTGACGCCAACCTGGGCGGGAATCGTTCGCGTGACCGGTTCCACCCCGGGGTCCACGCGCCACACCGTGCCGTCGAACGGGGCGGTGGCCCAGACGGAACCCGCTCCGACCGCAATGCCGATGAGCCCGGACGACGTGATCTCGATCTTCTGAGTCACGGCGTTCGAGCGGGGATCGACCCGGGCGAGCGTGCGTCCGTCGCTCAGCAGCCAGACGCCCTCTCTGCCCGCCGCTATCGCGGAGACACCGGTCATGCCCCGCACCGTGCCGACGATCTCACCAGTCGTCGGGTCGATGCGTGACACGGTGCCGTCGGGATTGATCGCCCAGACGGAGTTCTTCTCGGCCGCGAGCTGCGGGACGCCAGGGATACGGAGGGCGTTGGCCGAGGTGTATGCAGCACCCGGATTGCCGGGGAGCCTCGTCGTGTGCGTCGTCAGGTTCGTCCGCGGGTCGATGCGGGAGATGCTCCTCGTGTAGATGGTCCCGCCCGCCTCCGAGCCGGAACCGGCTTCACCGTTCCCGATCCAGAGCGCATCTTCTCCCACTGCCAAGTCCGTTGGGATCGCTTCGGTGCCGAACGTCCTCGTCACGTCGTTCGTCTTCGGGTCGATCTTCGAGACCGTGAGATCGTCCGCGTCGAGGACCCACACGGCTCCGTTCCCGATCGCGATGTTCGACGGCTTGCTGCCGACGTCGAGGTAGTCGTCGACGCTTCCCTCGGGGTCGATGACCGCCACCGCGTTGCCTGAGGACGTCGTGCGGCTCGAGCTCGATCCGTCCCTCAACGTGATCACAGCCACGGCCGCGCCTGTTCCTACGACGATCGCGCCGGCCACGGCTGCGACGGCCCAGCGTCTCCGACGACGAGCTCGGGGCGCTTGCTCAGCTGCCAGTGCCGCCTCGGCAGCCTCCTCGAGCTCGCGCTCGCGGCCCTCGACCTCGATCGCCGTATGAATGCCGGCCGTGCGCGGCGGCGGGAACTCAGCGGGCAAGCCCTCGATGACGAGCTGGCTGAGATGCTCTGGCCGGTCGAGATCCTTGAGGTCGTGCTCGCCGAGGTCACGCAGGCCCACCCCGGCCGGCAGGTCATCTTCGACGAGGCCGCGCGTTACCCCCGAGAGCAGGACCTGGCCGCCGTGTGCTCCCGCGCAAATTCGTGCGGCACGGTGGACGCCTAGACCGACGTAGCGCTCGGAGCCCATGCTGGGCTCACCCGTATGGAGTCCCATGCGGACGCGCACGTCGACGTCGTCCGGCCACGTGTGCGCCGCCAGCGCGAGCTGAGCCGAGACCGCCGCCGCAACCGCATCGCTCGCGCGGTGGAACGCGACGAAGAACGAGTCTCCTTGCGTGTCGATCTCCTGCCCTGCATGCTCGGCAAACGCGGTGCGGAGCAGGCGCTGGTGGTCGGCCAGCACGTCGCCGTATCGATCCTTCAGATGAGCAAGCAGCCGCGTCGAGCCCTCGATGTCGGTGAAGAGAAACGTGACCGTCCCGCTGGGAAGCTGCGACATCGGGTGATGCGTACCGCACTCAGCAACGCGAAGTCAAGCGGGCGCTGCTCGGCGGCGACTCCGGGGCACGTTGGCGCGGCCGCCTAGCGATCCCTCGGTGCAAAGACCTCCTCGACTCTTCGCCTGAACGCGCGAGGATCGATCGCCGGAAAGCGGTAGAGATCCGGCTCGATCTGCTCGAAGTACGCAAGCGCATCGGCGCGGTCCACGAGCCCGAGCGCGAGCATCGCGGCCACGTCGCCCAGGTCCTGGGAGTGCGCCCGCTCGACCTTCGCCAGCGCCTGAGCGTAGAGATCGAAGTGCACGAACGTGAGGAGCCCCTCTCGCGCCACGAAGAGTCCGCGCTCCTTCCAGTCGGGGTGAACGGGGATGAAGTCGGCGGGGGAGGCAAGCTCGACGTTGAGCCGCAACTCGTTCTTCAGAGCCTGGATCGCGCGCAGGAGGCGCTCGGTTTCCGGGACCAGGCGGATGTCGACGTCTATCGTCGATGCTCGCCAACCGAGCAGGACCGCAGTTGCACCTCCGGTCAAGTAGCAGGCTCCATCGGTGTCCGCTGCGGCCCCAAGGGCGCGAAGAAACCGGCGGATTCGCTCGTCGTCTGCTAGCTCGCGCACTCGGCCGCCCGTTCGAAGCTGACCAGCCGGCGAACGAGCGCGTTGTAGCGCGAGTGCGCCGAGTCTGGGTGCTCCGCTGCGAGCAGCTCGAAGAGACGGTGCTCGGGCGACTCGATGCGGCGGCCGATCGCGAAGCCGAGACGTGCCAGGCGTGGCGCGCCGATCGACACAAGCAGGGATTCGATCGTCTCCGCGCCTCGCTCCAGATCAACGATCCCTCGGTCGACCAGCTCTGCGCCCGGTAGCGCGGACGTGGCGTTGTTCGTCGGCTCGGTCACGTCGTCAGGATAGGTGAGGTCTCACGAGCATTCGCGGCACAAGGCCGCGGTCCAGGTCTGCAGCGCCTTCGCGCGGCGGTAGTAGCGGTGGAGGCCGGTCTCGAGGGCCAAGCCGACCGCGCGGTACCTCGTGTGCGGTTGCGGTGACGTCACCGCAGGCCAAGCCTGGCCACAGGAGCAGTGCCCTTCGACTTGGTCCGAGCTACGCTCGGCGCATGTGCCGAAACATCAAGACGCTCCACAACTTCGAGCCTCCCGCCAACGAGGAGGAGATCCGCGCAGCCGCGCTCCAGTACGTGCGCAAGGTGAGCGGGTCTCAGAAGCCCTCGAAGGCGAACGAGGCCGCCTTCATGCGGGCGGTCGACGAGGTCGCCCACACGACGTGGCACTTGCTCTCCGAGCTCGTCACGACGGCGGTCCCGCGCGACCGCGAAGTCATGGCCGCTCGTGCCCGCGCCCGCGCGGCGGAGCGGTTCGGCCGCGTCGCCTAGCGCGG
>JAHEXT010000061.1 GCA_023251945.1 Actinomycetes bacterium | reverse complement strand
GCAGGAGTTCGCGGACAGCCTCGGTGGTCGCCGCATTCACCTACGCCACTCGGCAAACGAGGACGCTCTCGTAGAACTCGCCCGCCCGTCGGCAGGTACGCCGGTTGACGTGACGAGTCACGACGTCCTCGAGCCGAAGCCCAGCCCGATCCAGGATCGCGGGGTAGAGGCTCCGTGAGTCGTTGACCACGACGACCACGGGCGCTCCGGAGTCCATCTGTTCGGACGCGTTGAGAAGGACGCCGACCATCGAGTCCTGATACGCCGCGAGCGCAGAGCGACCCGTGCCACCCGATGCTGGGCCGATCTCCTCGAGACGGCGATCGACAAGGCCGAGAAGCTCGTAGGCGTAACGATGTTGCTCGTGATAGTCGATGAGGCCGGGGTAGGGCGGGGAAGTGATGATCCCGCTCGGTCTGGTCGGCAGTCGGACCGCCCGTGAGTCCTCGTGCAGAACGAGCGACTCTGCGCGTGTGCGCAGACTCGCGAAAGCTCTGATGCGCTCGGACGTGTCGCTCGTGTACCGGCGCAAGAACTTGCTTGCCTCCTCCACCGGGGCACACGTGCGCTTGTGCTTGTGGCAGTAGTACGCGTCTGTGACCGGCTGGCGCGGGAAGTCCAGATCGAAGTGTGTCGTGAGGCGGGCCGACCGAGCCGATCTCGAGAGGATCACGTGGGCGACCTCGCGGATCGGGTCGTCAAGCTGACCCGCAGCTGCCCGGTACGCCAGCAGCTCACGTAGCGCCATCGGCGCGTACCACCGCTGCAGCCAATCGGTGCCGAGGCTGTCACCGACCTTGCCCTGGAGGTGACGTGACTCCTCGTAGGCGACCCGCAGTGCCATCTCGAGTGCGCCGAGCGAGTAGTCGGCTGTCTTGACTCGCGTGAGGAGGCAGTTGAATGCCGAGACATCGCACCCGATCCCTGTGGCTCCGAACGCGTTGGCCTCGACCAATGTCGTCCCGGACCCGACGAACGGGTCATAGACGCAGTCGCCCGGATTGAAGTAGCGCCGCAGAAAAACCTCGACGAGCTGCGGGATGAACTTCCCGAGATAGGGGTGGAGGCCGTGAACGTGTTTCGTGCGCTCAACCTGAGGTAGCTGGTCCTCCGACCACGAAAGCTCGAGATCGATCTCCGAGTAGAGGGCCGCCTGTGTTCTCCGTGCCATGAGACGACGAGTCTATGAGTCGGTCCGGATAGCCCTCGCGACGGGAATCCCGCGTCGCGCTCGTGGTCGTAGGATCACTTCGAGCGCGATGGCCTCATGCGAGCGGCACGCGCTCGACGTGTCGCCCGCGAACTCCGGCGGCCTCGACCGCAAGCTCGAGCCCCGCCGCCTTCGGATGCGCCGCGAGCCAGGCCCGCGCCGCGGTGTGAACGCGCCGCGTCTTCTCCGCGTCGATCATCTCGAGCGGGTCGCCGAAGCCGTCCCCGCCCTTCTCCTTCACCTCCACGACGAGGAGGCGCCGCCCTCGCCGAAGGACGAGGTCGAGCTCGTAACCGCCTGCGCGCGCGTTCGCGTCGAGCAGGCGGTAGCCGCGGAGCCGGTAGTGGAGAAGCGCGCGGCGCTCCCCGCGATTCACGCCGCCTCGTAGCAGGCGGCCTGGAAGGAACGGCGGTGGAGATCCGAGGGGCCGAAGACGCGAACCGCCTCGGAGTGCGCCGGGGTGATGTAGCCGACGTGCGAGAGGAACCCGTAGCGGGGGTAGAGCGCGTCGAGCCGTCGCATGACGCGATCGCGTACCACCTTCGCGACGATGGAGGCGGCGGCGATCGCGGCGCTCCTCGCGTCTCCGTCGACGAGCGCCTCGTGCGGCGGTGCGGAGGCGCCGAGGCGGAAGCCGTCGACGAGGCACGCCTCGGCCGGCGGGTGGAGGTCGGAGAGGACCGCACGGAGCGCGGCGAGGTTCGACCGGTGGAGGCCCGAGTGGTCGATCTCGCGCACCGAGACGATCCGGACGCTGATCCCCGACGCGCATCCCGCGACCGCGTGGAAGAGCACCTCGCGATCGTCGGGGGCGACCTGCTTCGAGTCGTTCAGCCCCGCGAGTGGCCGAACACGGGCTCCGCGCAGCGTCTCGTAGTCGAGCAGGACGCCGGCGACGACGAGCGGTCCCGCGAGCGATCCGCGCCCCGCCTCGTCGGCGCCCGCGACGAAGCGCACCCCGAGGCGTCTGTCGTGGGCGAGAAGCCGCTGGCCGCTCGAGCGAGCCACGCGGCCGACAATAGCCGCTACCCCTGCCGGAGCTCGCGGACGCGCGCCTTCTTTCCCACTCTCTTGCGCAAGTAGTAGAGCTTCGCGCGCCGCACGTCGCCGATCGCGGCAACCTCGAGCTTCTCGATCTTCGGCGAGTGGAGCGGGAACGTGCGCTCGACGCCCACCCCGAACGACTGCTTGCGGACGGTGAACGTCTCGCGGAAGCCCGAGCCCTGCCGCTTGATGCAGATCCCCTCGAACACCTGGATGCGCCGACGATTCCCCTCGATCACCTTGAAGTGGACGCGAAGGGTGTCCCCTGCCTTGAACTGCGGCAGGTCCGTGCGCACGTGACGCTGCTCGAGGCTCTCGATCGTCGTGTTCATCGCGAAAAGGGGGCCGGCGGGCCGGCCCGGAATGGTAGCGGATCGCGATCAGCACGGCCCCGCGGCGCGGAAGCCAGGCGGCGCGGCCGCGAAGCGGCCGCCTTCACGGATCTTGCGCGAGCGGAATCTGCGCTCGCAGATTCCGGTCTTGCGCATCAAGCTGCCTAGCGGAACGAGATCCGCTGAGGCGGCCAGTAGGTCAGGAAGACCTTGCCGATGAGGTTGTCCTCCGGCACCGTGCCCCACACGCGCGAGTCGCAGGACTGCGACCGGTTATCCCCCATCACGAAGTAGGCGTGCTCGGGGACCTGGTACGTCTTCTCCGGCCCGATGTCCCGGCGGTCGTGCTCGATGTAGGGCTCTTCCAGCTTCCGGCCGTCCACGTAGACGAACCCGGCACCCCGGACGAGCCGGATCCGAAGCGTCTCGCCCGGAAGCCCGATGATCCGCTTCACGAACGTGCCCCCCGCACCGCACTTCACCTTCGCCTCCGGCGGCGTCTCGAATACGACGATGTCTCCCCGGTCGTACGAGACGAACCGGGTCAGCACAAGGATCCGATCCTTTCGCGTCCCTTCGCATCCTGGTGCGGGCTTGGCACAGCGGAGCGTCGGCTCCATGGCCGAGCTCGGGATCGCGTATGTCTTGACCGTGCCGGTGGCGGCCAGAGGGATCAGCGCGAGCACACCCAGAATGAACGGGCCGAACACGAGCGTCGCGAGGGCGACCGCGGAGTAAAGGACAACGCGGCGCACGGTGGCTAGCGGAACGAGATCCGCTGAGGCGGCCAGTAGGTCAGGAAGACCTTGCCGATGAGGTTGTCCTCCGGCACCGTGCCCCACACGCGCGAGTCGCAGGACTGCGACCGGTTATCCCCCATCACGAAGTAGGCGTGCTCGGGGACCTGGTACGTCTTCTCCGGCCCGATGTCCCGGCGGTCGTGCTCGATGTAGGGCTCTTCCAGCTTCCGGCCGTCCACGTAGACGAACCCGGCACCCCGGACGAGCCGGATCCGAAGCGTCTCGCCCGGAAGCCCGATGATCCGCTTCACGAACGTGCCCCCGGCACCGCACTTCGCCTTCGCCTCCGCCGGGGTCTCGAATACGACGACATCGCCCCGCTGCGGATCGCGGAAGTGGTAGATGAACCGGTTCGCGAGCACGCGGTCCGAGAACCTCGCCTCACAGCCGGCCGTCGGGCGGGCGCAGTGCAGCGTCGGCTCCATCGAGGACGACGGGATCCGGTACGGGTTGATCACCCAGGCCTTGATCGCGAGCACGATCGCGATGGCACCGACGATGGTCACGATCCAGTCGACGACGATCCGCAGCCGTCGCGGAAGCTTGCCCGTGACCCGGTCGAGCGGGTGGTGGAACTCGTGTAGCCCCGGAGACTCCGACTCCTTCGGAGCAGGAGTCTCCGGGGGGATCGGCCATGAAAACGGAGGCGCTGGTGGCGGCGGCTGACGCGTTGCAGGCATGGGCCACTCGGACTCGGGCGGCCGCCCGTCGTCGCGCTCTGGCGGGGAGTCGAGCGACGGGATCCGGCGGTCGTCGTGCTCGCTCACCGCGCACTCCTCACGTGCTCGCGCCGCCACGCGTCAATGCGGCCGTGGTCGCCGGAAAGGAGGATCTCCGGCACCTCCCACCCGCGGAACTCCGGCGGGCGCGTGTAGTGCGGATACTCGAGGCCTCCGTCGAGAGCGGGCGAGAAGCTCTCGACCTCGCCCGACCCCTCCGTGAGTGCGCCCGGAAGGCGCCGCACGACGGCATCGACGACGGCCATCGCCGGGATCTCGCCACCGGAGAGGACGTACGGGCCGATCGAGACGACGTCCGTCGAGAGGTGGTCGAGGATGCGCTGGTCGAAACCCTCGAAGCGGGCCGAGAGGAGCGTCAGAGCCGGCTCCTCGGCGAGCTCCTCCACAAGCTCCTGGTCGAGCTGACGCCCTTTGGGGGTCAGCGCAACGACGCGGTGGTCGCGGAGGCCGCCGTAGACCGAGTCGAGCGCGGCGGCGACGACATCCACGCGTAGCACCATCCCCACCCCCCCGCCGTAGGGCTCGTCGTCTACCTGTCCTGCGCGAAGGGGAGTCGTGTCACGGTAGTTGAAGACACGGAGCTCGAGCTCCGTGCCGAGCACGGCCGCGACGGGCCGGCGTTCGCGCAGCCACTCGAACGCGCCCGGGATCAGGGTGAAGACGTCGAGGCGCACGACGGGGGAACGGTAGCCGTCAGTCGATGAACCCGGGGTTGAGAACGACGCGACCGGCAGCGAGGTCGATCTCGACGACCGCGTCCTCGACCAGGGGGACGAGCACACCCGAGTCGAGCTCGAGATTGTCGTTCGCGGGCCCGGGGACGACGTCGCTCACGACGCCCAGCCGTCGTGCTCCCTCGAGCACCTCGAGCCCCACGAGATCGGCGACGTAGTACGAGCCGAGCTGGAGCGGTGGAAGGTCCGAGCGCGGGACCGTGAGCTCCGCTCCTCGCTCGACCGGACGGTCGAGTGCGATCGCCCTCCGACCTTTGCCGACGCGCCGGGAGAGGACGATGGTCACCGGCTCTCCGTTCACGAGGAGCGTGCCGCCGACGTCGAAGCGGCGCGGGTCGTCGCTTCCGTCCTCGACGACGAAAGCGCCGTCCACTCCGTGTGGCCGCCCGACGCGACCGACCCGGACTAGTGCCCGATCGGCCGGTTCAGTCGGCAATCTCGAGCAGGTACCGCCGGTCGGCCCGGGCGCCAGCGGCGCGGACGATGCTCCGAAGTGCACGGGCAAGGCGCCCCTGGCGGCCGATCACCTTGCCGACGTCGTCGGGCGCGACATGCAGGTGGAAGACCACCGCATCCTCGCGCTCCTCGGTCTCGACGCGAACCGCGTCGGGCTCGTCGACGAGCCGTCGCGCAATCCACTCGAGCACCTCAGCCACCGATGTCCACCGCAAGAACCGAATCCGCTAGCGCGGACTCGGTTCGCTCAAAACCCCTGAAGCCGGCCGCTTGGCGGCCGGGGCGCCGCGTGTACATGTCACCCGCCGATCCCGGCAGCCTTGATGAGCCGGGAGACGGGCTCGGACGGCTGTGCGCCCTTGGCGAGCCAGTCCTTGATCTTGGCCTCGTCGAGATCGATCGTCGACGGATCCGTCTGCGGGTTGTAGCGCCCGACGATCTCGATGTAGCGGCCGTCCCGCGGCGAGCGCGAGTCGGCGACGACGACGCGGTAGATCGGATTCTTCTTCGACCCGACCCGCGTCAATCTGATCCTTACAGCCAATTGATCCTCCGTTACCTGGGGGTCAGGTCTTGCATGTTGCACGAGCGTGGCATCTGCCGTTGGGCACATGCAAGACCTGACCCCACGCTACCGAACTCAGCGGCGGCCCGGGGGCGACATCCCCGGGATGGTCGGCATTTTCCCCTTCCCCATCTGCTTCATCGCCTTGGCCATCTGCTTGCGGGCAGCCATGAGCTTGTTCACCTCGTCGAGCGAGGTCCCGCTCCCGGACGCGATCCGCCGGCGGCGCTGCGTGGAGATGATGTGCGGCATCCGCCGCTCCTGCGGCGTCATCGAGAGGACGATCGCCTCCACGCGACCCAGTTGCTTCTCGTCCACGTCGAGCCCTTGGAGCTCTCTGCCGAGGCCGGGGACGAGCTTGAGCACGCCCTGAAGCGGGCCCATGCGCCGCACCATGCGGTAGCTGGCCAGGAAGTCGTCGAACGTGAACTCGCCCGCCCTGAGCCTGCGCTCCATCTCCTCCTGCTCGTCCTCGGCGATCGCGGCCTCGGCCTTCTCGACGAGGGTCAGCACGTCGCCCATCCCCAGGATGCGAGAGGCCATCCGGTCGGGATGGAAGTACTCGAGCTGGTCGAGCTTCTCCCCGACGGACGCGAGCTTGACCGGACGCCCGGTCACGGCCTTGACCGACAGCGCAGCTCCGCCGCGCGCGTCGCCGTCGAGCTTCGTCAGCACGATGCCGTCGAAGGCGATCCACTCCTGGAATGCGAGCGCGACGTTCACCGCTTCCTGACCCGTCATCGCGTCCAGGACGAGGAGGACGTCGAGCGGCTTCGTCTCGTCGCGGACCCGCCGGAGCTCGTCCATCAGCTCCTCGTCCACGTGCAGCCGTCCGGCGGTGTCGAGGATGACGACGTCGAGGCCGCCACGGCGGGCGGCATCGAGCCCGTGACGCGCGGCGGCGACCGGGTCCCTCGTATCGCGCGTGAAGACCGGGATCTGGATCTGCTTGCCCAGCTGCTCGAGCTGCTCGACCGCGGCGGGGCGCTGCAGGTCGCAGGCAACGAGCGCGGGCCGCTTCCCCTCGCGGCGGAGGAGCAGGGCGAGCTTGGCCGCAGCCGTCGTCTTCCCGGAGCCCTGCAGCCCGGCGAGGAGGATCACCGTCGGCGGTCTGCCGAACGCGAGCCGCGAGTCGCCCGAGCCCATGAGCGCGGTCAGCTCCTCGTGGACGATCTTCACCACCTGCTGCCCCGGCGAGAGGCTCTTCAGAACCTCCTGGCCGAGCGCGCGCTCCTTGACGGCGGCCGTGAAGTCCTTCGCCACCTCGAAGTTGACGTCCGCCTCGAGCAGCGCGAGCCGAACCTCGCGCATGGCCTTCGAGACCGACTCCTCGTCGAGCCGGCCGCCCGTGCGCAGACCACCGAGCGCCGCCTGGAGCTTGTCGGAAAGCGTGTCGAACACAGCTCGGCCAGTGTAGACGCGGGCTCCGCCCAGCCTGCGCTGGCTGTGACGGCAACGGACTCGTACACTCGTCGGGACATGGCCGTTCGTGACGATGCACGCAAGTCGCTGCCAACCGGCACAGTCACGCTTCTCTTCGCCGACATCGAGGGGTCGACGAGGCTCCTGCACTCGCTGGGGGAGCGCTACGCACTCGTGCGAACACGCATGCGCGAGCTCGTGCGGACGACGGCCTCGACGAGGGGCGGCCACGAGGTCGACTGGGCGGGGGAGGGAGTCTTTCTCGCCTTCGGAGGCGCCGGCGACGCGGTCCTAGCTGCCGCGGAACTACAGCGGGCGCTCGCCCAAGAGCCGCGGGCGCCGGAGGAGGCGCT
>JAHEXT010000060.1 GCA_023251945.1 Actinomycetes bacterium | reverse complement strand
GCGATCTCCCGGAGAAGGGCCGCGGTCTCCTCGACGCGGGCCTGGCGCGAGAGCCTCCTGCGGGCGTCGGAGGCGAGCTCGACGGAGGGGAGGCCGCCGTCGAGGAAGCGAGCGTGGAGAACCTGCAGGGCGACACGCATCCCCTCGACGTCGTCTGGAGCGACGACCAGGCCCGCACGCGTCTCGCGAATCAGCGCGGCAGCCGCCCCGTCCGGCGGGACGGCTGCGAGAATCGGCCGCCCGGCAGCGAGGTACTCGAACACCTTCCCGGAGAGGACGCCCTTTCCCCTTCCGCCGGCGTCCGGGACGAGCAGGAGGAGCGCCTCGGAGTCGCGTTGGAGCCGGAGCGCCTCCGCGCGCGGCGCGTACTCGACGAGCTCCAGCCGGTCGCCGAGGCCGAGCGACTCGGCCCACTCGCGGTCGGCCGAGCGGAAGTCGCCGACGAAGCGGGCGACGGCGTCCACGCCCGAGTCGTGGAGGGCCTGGAGGAACGGACGCGGGTCCCGCTTCCCGAAGAAGCTCCCCGTGTGCGTGATCCGGAAGCGAGGCGCGGGCCGGTACTCGAGCCCGGCGAAATCGTCGAAGTCGCAACCGTTGGCGATCGTCCGCACGATGCCGCGCGCTCCGAGACCGCGCACCTCCTCGGCGATAGCTTCTGAGACGCAGGAGATCGCATCCGCACGACGGGCAACGAGCCGGGCGAGCTGCTCGTTCACCGCCTGGCGGGCTCGTGTGGCAGTGGTGTCCGCACGTCGATGCGGGTTCGCAACCAGCGGGTCCCGGAGGTCGGCGAGCCAGCGCGTGCGCGTCGTCCGCTGGACCGCCGCGCCGGCCAAGTGGATCGACCCCGGAGGCGACGTCGTGACGACCGTGTCGATTCCCTCCCGCCGGACGATTCGGATCGCGGCGGGGATGACTGTGAGGTTCCACGTGACGCGCGCGTCCGGGACGAGCATCCGGCTGGCGGTGAGACTCGCCTGCACGAGCGCCCGCTCGAGGCCCGCGGCCGCGCGAAGCTCCTCCGCCGGCTTGCGGGCCCTGGGCCCGACGTAGCGGACGCGGTGCACCCAGGCCTGCGTCGGAACCCGCAGCTCCGGGTCGCGGTGCACCCACTTCGGGTCGTCGGGGGCGAGCACGTGCGTCTCGATCCCGAGCGCGGGCAGGTACTGCGCGAGCTTGAGCGAGCGCTGCACGCCGCCGCCCCCCGCGGGCGGGAAGTAGAGCGTCACGAGCAGCACCTTCACCCGCGAGAAGGGTAGTGGTCAGTCGAGAGAGGCGAACGCTTCGCGGGCCGCGGCGATCGTCGCGTCGATCTCCGGCTCCCCGTGGGCGGTGGAGAGGAACCAGGCCTCGAACTGAGATGGCGGGAGGTAGACCGCTCGCTCGAGCATCGCGCGATGGAAGGCGGCGAAGCGCTCGCGGTCGGCGTGCTTCGCGTCCTCCCAGCTCCTCACCGGGAACTCGGTGAAGAAGAAGCCGAACATCGTCCCCGCCTGCGTGATGTGGCCGGCGACCTCGGCCTCGGCAGCGGCGTCGCCAAGGCCGTGGAAGAGCCGCTCGCCCGCACGCTCGAGCGCCTCCCACACGCCGGGCTCCCCGAGAGCCCGCAGCGTCTCGATTCCGGCTGTCATCGCGAGCGGGTTCCCGGAGAGCGTCCCCGCCTGGTAGACGGGGCCGGCGGGCGCGACGAGCTCCATCACGTCTCGCCGCCCGCCGTAGGCGCCGATCGGGAGCCCGCCCCCGATCACCTTGCCGAGCGTCGTCAGATCGGGCGCGATCCCGACCATCGTCTGCACGCCCCCGGGATGGACGCGAAACCCGGTCATGACCTCGTCGAAGACGAGGAGCGCACCGTGCGTGGCGGTCACCTCGCGGAGGCCCTCGAGGAATCCCTCCCTCGGGACGACGAGCCCCATGTTCCCCGCGATCGGCTCGACGATGACGGCGGCGATCGCATGACCCTGGTCGGCGAAGAGGCGGTCGACGGCGTCGAGGTCGTCGTACGGGGCGGTAAGCGTGTCCGCGACGGCTCCGGGAGTCACGCCGGGCGAGTCGGGGAGGCCGAGGGTGGCGACGCCCGAGCCCGCCTGCACGAGCAGGAGGTCGGCATGCCCGTGGTAGCAGCCGGTGAACTTGACGATCTTCGAGCGTCCGGTGAACGCGCGCGCCAGCCGGAGCGCGCTCATCGTGGCCTCGGTGCCCGAGTTGACGAAACGGATCAGCTCGACGCTCGGCATCGCGTCGCGGATGAGCCTCGCCAGCTCGAGCTCGAGCGGGCTCGGCGTCCCGTAGCTCGTCCCTCGTCGCAGCGCGTCCTCGAGCGCCGCGGCGACGCGCGGGTGCGCATGACCGAGGATCAGCGGGCCCCACGACAGGACGTAGTCCACGTACCGGTTGCCGTCGACGTCGACCAGGTAGGCGCCCTCGCCGCGCTCGACGAAGAACGGCGTGCCGCCGACCGCGCGGAAGGCACGGACCGGGGAGGAGACACCGCCCGGCAGCAGGCCGCAGGCCTCCGCGAAGAGCCGTTCCGAGGTCTCGTGCGTCATCCGGGGACGCGAGCGGCGCGGGTCTCTTTCAGCCATCGGGCAGCGCGTGCTCGGACGAGCTCCGCGAGCGCCTCGACGAACACGGGCTCGTCGTTCAGAGCGGGCGGGCGCTCGAGGCGGATACCGAGACCGTCGGCGACGACCCTGGCGCGGACGTCGACGTCGAAGAGGAGCTCGACGTGGTCGGAGACGAAGCCGACGGGCACGGCGACGACGTCCCGAACGCCGCGCGCCGCGAGCTCTTCGAGGTGCTCCCCGAGGTCGGGCCCGGCCCACCGCTCCGGCGTCCGGCCGGCCGACTGGAAGCTCCATGACCACCCCTCGGCCGGAATTCCGGCCCGGGCGGCGACGAGCCGCGCCGTCTCGAGGCACTGCTCGGCGTACGGGTCCCCCGCCGCGAGGAGCCGCTCGGGCAGGCTGTGCGCGCTGAAGACGACGTGGACGCGATCGCGCTCCTCCTCCGGCCAGCGGGCGAGGCCCTCGGCTACTCGCCCGGCGAAAGCTTCGACCAATCCCGGCGCATCGTGGTAGCTCGGGACGTGCTCGAACTCGATCCGGCCCCGGTACAGATCGAGCCCGTCCGCGACGCTCTGCTGATAGCGGGCGACCGACATCGCGCTGAAGTGCGGCGCGAGGACCAGGCCGATCGCGTGGGTGATGCCGTCCTCGACCATCTCGCCGACGACGTCCTCGATCCACGGCGACCAGTGACGCATGCCGAGGTAACAGCGGTACCCCTCCCCGAGACACTCGGTGAGCGCGTGGACCTGCCTGCGGGACACGTCGAGGAGGGGCGACCTCCCGCCGATCACACGGTAGTTGGCGGTGATCTCCTCGAGCACGTGGCGCGGCGTCGGCCTCTCCGACCGGATGTCTGCGAGGTACCCGGGGATCTCGTCCAACGCGCCCGGCCCGCCGTACGCCATCACGAGCACACCAACCGGCAGGCGTACAGTCACGACGTCCGCTCGCGGACGTGCTCGACGAGACGGCGGACGTTGTCCACCGGCGTCTGAGGCACGAGGCCGTGGCCGACGTTGAAGACGTGCCCGGGCCGGCCGCCGGCGCGGTCGAGCACGTCGTCGATCCTCACGCGAAGCTCGCGCCAGGGAGCGAGGAGGGTTGCAGGATCGAGGTTCCCCTGTACGGGCCGCTCATAGCCGACCTCCGCCCAGGCGCGATCGAGCGGAAGCTGCCAGTCGAGCCCGACGACGTCGCCGCCGCAAGCGGCGGCATCGGCCAGGTAGGCGCTCGTCCCGAGAGAGAAGTTGATCACCGGCACGCCGGCGCGGCCGACTGCGGCGAAGAGCTCCCGGTTGTGCGGGGCGACGTAACGCAGATAGTCGTCGCGTCCGAGCGCACGCCCAGCCCAGGAGTCGAAGACCTGGAGCGCTTGCGCCCCCGCCCGCGCCTGGGCGAGCAGATAGTCGGACTGGACGGTCGTGAGCTTCGTCAGCAGGCGCTTCCAGGCGGCGGGCTCCGAGAGCATGAACGCCTTCGTGCGCGTGAAGTTCTTCGACGTCCCGCCCTCGATCGCGTAGCTCGCGAGCGTGAACGGCGCGCCTGCGAACCCGATCACCGGCACGTCTCGCGGCTCGAGCTCGCGCCGGACGATGCGAATCGCCTCGAGCGTCCCGGCCATCGTCTCTTCCGCCGGGGGCACTCCCAGGAGGTCGACGTCGCGCGGTGTCGCTATCGGGTTGCCGATCCGCGGTCCGTCGGCCTCGACGAAGTCGAGCTCGAGCCCCATGCCGACGAGCGGCGGCAGGATGTCCGAGAAGACGATCGCGGCGTCCATCCCGAATTCGTCCACCGGCAGCAAGGTCACCTGCGCCGCGAGCTCGGGTGTCCGGATCAGCTCGAGCATCGAGTGACGCTCGCGCAGCGCCCGGTACTCGGGCAGGTACCGCCCTGCCTGGCGGAGCAGCCAGACGGGGGTACGCTCGGCCGGAAGTCCGCCACACGCCCGGAGGAACGGTGAGGTCGGCTCGGCGTCGGACCCGGCCGGCAAGACCTGGGTCACGCTGCGCGGCTCGGTCGAGCTTGCCACGCCACCCTGCCGACGAAGAACGGCCCGAGCCGCTCGAGGTGGAGCGACGTCTGCCGCGTCTTCCGCATCCGCTGGACGATGATCGAGAGCGGATGTAGCTCCGGGCCGAGCAGCCCGACCACGAAGTCGTTATCCGACCGATCGAGCCCGTGGCAGGCGAGGCGAATGTCGTACCCGAGCCCGGCGCGGCCGAACGCCATGCCTACGCCTCCGTGCTCCATGAGAATCGCGTTCTGCTCCTTCCGCGAGAGCTGCTCGAACGAGCCCGAGCGTCGGAGCGGGTACCAGATCGCCCAGCGGAGCTCCGGATCGAGAACGCGCCGGCGCGGCCGCTCGACGAGCGTCTCCTCGAGATCCTCCTCGTAGCCGAGGGCATACGTGCGGCCGAGCATCGTCAGGTCGGGTTTGCGCTCGAGCGCGGCGAACGGGGGCTCGTGGAGGAAGCTCCGGAGATCGGTCACGAACGTCTCCGGGGTCTCGGAGAGCGTCAGGAGGGCAACGCCCTCGGGATCGTTGACGTCCTCGTAGAGGACGCCCTGCATGTCGGCCGCTTCCAGGGCGCCTGCGAGCGTCGCCGTCTCGCGGACGGCGCCGAACGCGTGGAGCTGCATGTACAGGCGCCGGTCGAGCGAGGTCGTCTCGCCCTCCGCCGTCCGGCCGTGCTCGGCGACGTCGACCTCCTCGAGGGCCTCCTCCTCCGGCCGGTCGTCCACGCGCGCCTTCACGCGCCGGCTCCCTGAATCCACGCCGCAGCGTCCTTCGCGTGGTACGTGACGACGAGGTCGGCGCCCGCACGACGGATCCCGGTGAGCACCTCGAGCACGACCGCGCGCTCGTCGAGCCAGCCGTTCGCCGCCGCGGCCTTCACCATCGCGTACTCGCCGCTGACGTTGTACGCGGCAAGAGGCAGCTCCGGGAACCGCTCGTGGACGCGGCGGACGACGTCGAGATAGCCGAGCGCAGGCTTCAGAAGCAGCGCATCGGCCCCCTGTTCGACATCGAGCGCCGCCTCGCGAAGCGCCTCTCGCGCATTTCCGGAATCCATCTGGTGAGACTTTCTGTCGCCGAACGCGGGAGCACCCTCGGCCGCGTCGCGGAAGGGCCCGTAGAACGCGGACGCGTACTTGACCGCGTAGGAGAGGATTGCAACCCGCTCGAGCCCCTCACCGTCGAGCGCTCCTCGGATCGCCCCGACCATCCCGTCGATCATCCCGCTCGGCGCGACGACGTCCGCGCCCGCCTCGCCGTGCGAGACCGCGATCCGCGCGAGGATCTCGAGCGTCTCGTCGTTGAGCACGTAGCCCTCCGAGTCGAGGACGCCGCAGTGGCCGTGGTCCGTGTACTCGCAGAGGCAGACGTCCGTCATGACGACGAGATCCGGGCTCGCGTCCCGGAGCGCCCGGATCGCCTGCTGGACGACCCCGTCCTCGGAGTGGCTCTCGAGCCCTGCCGGATCCTTCGTCTCCGGGATCCCGAACAGGAGCACCGCTTTGATCCCCAGCGACTCGAGCGCGCCGGCCTCCCCGCCGAGCAGGTCCACCGAGAGCTGGTCGACGCCGGGCATGGACGGAATCGGGCTGCGCACGCCTTTCCCGGAGACGACGAAGAGCGGATACACGAGATCGTCCGGCGCGAGCGTCGTCTCGCGAACGAGGTCGCGGAGCGCAGGCGTCCGTCGCCAGCGACGCGGGCGCTGGGCCCCAGGTTGGAGCGCTTCGATCGATCTGGCGTCGAACTCGGTCAACTCAGAACTCCTGGAAATGCGCCATGAGGGTCTGAATGATGCCCTCGGACGTCGCCTCGGGGGCGACGAGACCGACCGGTAACCCCACGTCGCGCGCCGCGTCCGCAGTCTTCGGGCCGATGCACACCACGAGCGCCCCGCCGGCCCCCCCGCGCGAGGCGAGGCTGCGAGCGGCGGAGCCACTTGCAAGCACGACGGCGTCGGCCGCCCTCAGCTCGGCGAGCTCCGACGCTGTACGCGCGACCTCGACGGTGCGGTACGCCGGTATCGCGTCGACGACCGCCCCCCGCTTCCGTAGCTCCTCGGCGAGTCCGGGATCGGCTATGTCGGCCTGCGGTAGGAGGATCCGCGCCCCGCCGAGCGGCTCCAAGCCGGCGACGATGTCCTCCGCCGCAAACCGCTCGGGGACGAAAGAGGGCTCTACACCGAGCGTCCGCACCGCTGCCGCGGTCCCGGGGCCGACCACCGCGACCTTGGCGTCACCTAGATTCGCCGCGAGCTTTCCGACGGCGGCAACGCCGTTCGCACTCGTGAACACCAACCAGTCGTAGCGGTCAAGATCGGCCAGCGCGGCAACGAGGACAGTCTTGTCCTCCGGTGGCTCGATGCCAACGAGCGGCACCACGAGGGTCGTCGCGCCAAGTCGACCTAGCTCACCGGCGAGGACGTCCGATTGAGAGGGGGGACGCGTGACCACGATCCGCCGGCCCTCGAGCGGACGCTCAGCCACGAATGTCTCGCAGGATCCGGTCGGCGCCGGCGGCGAGTGCCTCGCGAGCGAGGCGCTCGCCCAGCTCCTCCGAATCGCCCTCGCCGGAAGCGCGCACAAGATCCCGGCCGTCGGGCGTCGCGACGAGCGTCTCCATCCGCACGAGCCCGGGTCGCACCGCCTCGGCGAACGCCCCGACCGGCGCAGTGCACCCACCGCCGAGCGCGCGCAGGAACGCACGCTCGGCCGTCGTCGCCGCCCGCGTCCCCGGATCGTCGATCGCCGCGAGGAGCGTGAGCAGGGGCGCGTCGCCGGCACAGCACTGGACGGCCAGCGCTCCCTGCCCCGGTGCGGGGAGCATCGTCTCCTCCGACAAGAACTCCGTCACGGCGGCTTCCAGTCCCAGGCGCCGGATGCCGGCCGCCGCCAGCACGACCGCGTCGAACTCGCCTTCCCGAACCTTGCGGACGCGCGTGTCCACGTTGCCTCGGATCGAGCGGAGCTCGAGATCCGGTCGCAGCGCGTGGAGTTGCGCCGCGCGGCGGAGGCTGCTGGTCCCGACGACCGCTCCTGCCGGAAGCTCCGCGAGCCCCAGCCCATCGCGAGCCACGAGGCAGTCCCGTGCATCCTCGCGGAGGCAGACCGCCCCGACAGTCACGCCCGGCGCGTCCTCGGCAGGCAGGTCCTTGAGGGAGTGGACGGCGAGATCGATCTCGCCGGTGCGGAGACCCTCTTCCAGCTCCGCGGTGAAGAGCCCCTTGCCGCCGATCTCCGGCAGTGGCTCACCGCTCGCCTGCGTGCGATCTCCATGCGTGACGATCGGCGTCGCTTCGCAGACGAGCCCAGGCCACGCCTCGGCCAGCAGCTCGATGACGCGCTCCGTCTGGCGACGCGCCAGAGCCGAGCCGCGCGTGCCGACGGTGACCGCCGACACGGGCAGAGTCACGGGTCGCGGGGCGCGGCGGGGCCGAACAGC
>JAHEXT010000059.1 GCA_023251945.1 Actinomycetes bacterium | reverse complement strand
GCCTGCTCGAGCAGGCGGTCCAAATCGACCCGGTCCCGATCGACTCCATGATCGGAGGACGGCCATGAGCGACGCGCACAAGCGGCGGAGACGTCAGGGCCCATCATCTGCATACGCCTTCTACTTCGATATGGGCGCTCCCTGCGTACTTGCCTCGCGCCACCCATCATCCGCCTCGCGACGGGCGATCATCCAAAAGGAAGCTCTGTGATGCTCATCGCGGGAAACTGGAAGATGTTCAAAGGGGCGCACGAGGCGCGGGCGTTCACGACGCGCTTGCGGCACCTGCCCGAGCGCGCACCCGGGGTCGAGGTCATCGTCTGCCCGCCCTTCGTCTCGCTGGAGGCGTCGATCCAAGGCCTCGGCTCGGAGAGCACGGTGCGCGTCTACGCACAGAACGTGCACTGGGAGCTCGAGGGGGCCTACACGGGCGAGGTATCGGCGCCGATGCTGCTCGAGCTCGGCGTCAAGGGAGCGATCGTCGGCCACTCCGAGCGCCGGCAGCACTTCGGCGACACCGACGAGACCGTGAGACGGCGCGCCGAGGCGGCGCTGGAGGCGGGACTTGCGGTCATCGCGTGCATCGGAGAGACCGAGGCCGAGCGCGAGGCGGAGGAGACCGAGGCCGTCCTCGCGCGGCAGGTAGCGGCGATCCCGAGGCACGAACGGCTGGTGATCGCCTACGAGCCAGTCTGGGCGATCGGGACCGGCCGAACTGCCAGCCCGGAGACGGCGCAGGAGGCGCACGCGTTCGTCAAGTCGCTCCACCCCGCACTCGTCCTCTACGGAGGCTCGGTCAAGCCGGAGAGCGCGTCGTCGCTGCTCGTGCAGCCGGACGTCGACGGCGCTCTCGTCGGGGGAGCTTCGATCGATCCCACGTCCTTCGAGGCGATCTGCCTCGCGGCCGCGCAGGTCGCTTCCGCGTGACGCAACTCGTCGCGCTCGTCATCCTGGACGGGTGGGGTCTCGCTCCGCCCAGCCCGGGGAACGCGGTCGAGCTCGCGCGCACGCCGGTCTTCGACCGGCTCTGGGAGAACTGCCCGCACACGACCTTGAAGGCATCGGGCGAGGCGGTCGGGCTTCCTCCGGGGCAGATGGGGAACTCCGAGGTCGGTCATCTGACGATGGGCTCCGGTCGCGTGCTCTTCCAGGATCTGATGCGCGTGAACCTCGCGATTCGTGACGGCTCGTTCTTCGAGAACGAGGCGCTCGTGTCGGCGTTCGCACGGGCCCGCGAGCAGGGAGGAGACGTGCACCTGCTCGGGCTCGTCTCCCACGGCGGCGTCCACTCCCACATCGACCACCTTCGCGCCCTGCTCGAGCTCGCCGGTCGCCAGGAGATGACAGAAAGGACCTGGGTGCACGCGTTCACCGACGGCCGCGACGTCTCGCCACACGCGTCCGTCGCCGACCTCGCGGAACTGCCCCCCGATCGCATCGCGACCGTCTGCGGCCGCTACTACGCGATGGACCGCGACAGCCGCTGGGAGAGGACAGACCGCGCGTACCGTGCGATCTGCCTAGGGGAAGGTCACGCAGCGAGCGATCCCATCGCCGCCGTGCAGGAAAGCTACGCGCGGGGCGTGTCGGACGAGTTCATCGAGCCGACGGTGATCAGTGGAAGACCCCGGCTCCAACCGGGGGATTCCGCTTTCTGCTTCAACTTCCGGGCCGACCGAGCTCGGCAACTCTCGCAGCGGCTGCTCGAAGCGGGGGTCGACCTGACGACAATGACTCGCTACCGCGACGACTTCCCCTGCCCGGTCGTGTTTCCCGAGCAGGAGGTGCCAAACACGCTCGCCGAAGTGCTCGCCGCACACGGACTCCGCCAGCTGCACGTCGCGGAGACCGAGAAGTACGCCCACGTCACCTACTTTCTGAACGGCGGCGAGGAGCGGGAGTGGGCGGGGGAGACGCGCATCCTCGTACCCTCACCCAGAGACGTCCCGAGCTACGACCTGAAGCCGGAGATGTCGGCGGACGAGGTCGCGGAGCGCTTCTGCGCAGAGGTCGGCGGCGGCTACCGCTTCGCCATCGTCAACTTTGCGAACCCGGACATGGTCGGGCACACGGGCTCGATCCCGGCGGCCGTCGCGGCCGTCGAGGCGAGCGACCGCTGCCTCGGACGGGTCGTCGAGTGCGTCCACGCGGCCCACGGCGTGTGTCTGGTGACGGCGGATCACGGAAACGCCGAGGTGCTGCTCGAGCCCGACGGGGTGAGCCCGCACACCGCCCACACCTCCAACCCGGTCCCGTTCGTCGTCACGGACGACACGGTCGAAGTGCGCGACGGCGGCGAGCTGTCCGATCTCGCGCCCACCATACTGGCGATGCTGGGCCTTTCGATCCCGGCCGATATGACCGGTATTAGCCTCGCAACCGAGGCGTAAACCTGCGGAACACCCCCTTTACACAACTCGCTCTATACTCGCCGCGCCCGTGTCACTGCCACAGCCTGATCCCGGCGTCCTTCGCAAGGCCCAGCGGGGTGACGAGCGTGCGTTCTCGATCATCGTTCGAACCTACGAGCAGCCGGTCTTCAACTACGTCCTCCGGCTGACGGGCGACCGCTCGCTTGCAGAGGACCTGACGCAGGAAGTCTTCCTGCGCGTCTACCAGGGCCTGCCGAGCTTCTCGCTGCGCTCCCGCTTCACGACCTGGCTCTTCCAGGTGGCGAAGAACCGAGTACTCGACGAGTTGCGTGCGCTCGAGCGGCGCCCGCGCGCAGTCGTCGCGCTGGAGGACATCCCGCCGCTCGAGGTGGTCGATGCCCCGGTCGAGCGCGCGGAGGCGATCGACGCCGTCTGGCGTGCCGTGGAGGCCCTCAATCCCGATCTCAAGATGGCGTTGCTTCTCCGCGACATCGTCGGGCTCTCGTACACGGAGATCGCGGAAACGCTCGAGGTCACGCTCGCGACCGTGAAGTGGCGTATCTACAAAGCGCGCGAAGAGGTCCAGCTCGCGCTCCGTCGGGAGGGGATCGTCGTCTCGCTCCCGTCGGCGGCATCCACTCCCGCCAAGCAGGGCTAGTTGGGCGCGCGGCCGCTTTGCGGCCGCGGCGCGGGGTTTGGCATCAGGCTCCGGTACGCGTCGCCCGCGCGGGACCTCGTCCCGCGCGGGTCGGGTGGGATCTGCGTGTACCGCCCATAAGGGGGTCGATCGAGCACACACGTATGGGGGACAATCCGACTCCGATGAGTGAGATCCCCTCTTCGAAAGGACGATCCATGCCGCGCGTGCTTCTCTTCCTCGCCCTCGCCGCTGCTCTGCTCCTGCTCCCGACGGCGGCGGGCGGACAGTCAGGCTCTCCGAACCGCGGGCCGGCCGCGAAGGACAAGGCGCAAGGCCGCATCTCGGTCCGCGCCGGAAAGCCGGCCACCACGTCACGTGTTCCAGCCCGTCTGGCCCGCGTCCGGGCGCAGCAGCGGCCGGCCTCGTCTGTCCGCGTGGCCGACGAGCAGTCGGCGACCGAGGGCGCGGCGGTGCCGACGTCCGCGCCCACCACGGCAGACGATGACGACGAGGTTGCGGACGACGACGAGCTCGATGAGAACGACGACCACTCGAGCACCGGGAATGTCGACGACGAGGACGACGACAACGATCACGGCCCCGGAACCATCGACGACGAGGGCGACGACGATCACGGCCCGGGAGCAGTCGACGACGAGGAGGATGGCGAGGACGACGATTAGGGGGACAACCGGCTAGCGGCTTGATGTGAACGACGAGCGGAGGCGGCCGCGAAGCGGCCGCCTCCAGGGATGTCTGCGCGACCGGAATCCGCGCGAGCGGATTCCGGTCTTGCGCCAGATGAGGGGGGTCGTAGCGGCCGGCTGTCGACGGCGCGCACGTTTTTCGGGGCAATCCGACTCTGGACGGATGACGCATCCCCCTCCGAAAGGAACCCGCATGCCGCGCATCGTCCTTGCAGCTCTGGCTGCTCTAGTCCTGATCCTCCCCGCCACCGCCGAGGGCCAGCCCGGCCTCCGGCTCCGGGGTATCGTCGCCCTCAAGGTTCCGTCCAAAGGGCTCGTCACCGTTCGTGCCCAGCAGCGAGCCGTCGTGCTGCGCGTCCCCGGCTCGCTGGCACGCATCAGCGTCGGCCAGCGGGTCGAGCTTCGTGGGTCGACGCTGCGGTCGCACGGCAACGGCTCTCGGGTGCTCGCCCGCAACGTTTCCATCGTCCGCTCGCAGCCGCTCGCGCAGAGCAGTGCGACCACACCCGCGCCGCCGGCAGGCGATGAGATCGACCTGCAGGGCGACGAGCTCGAGGTAAAAGGCAAACTCACGTCGCTCAATCCGTTGACGGTGACGGCGGCCGGCCAAGCGTTCAGATGTGCCGTTCCCACCGGCCACTCGCTCACCGGGTTCGCCGTCGGGGACTTCGTCGAGATGACCTGCGATCTCGTCGGCGGCTCGTGGATGCTCCGCGAGCTGCAGCACGAGGACGACGAGGACGAGAACTGCGGCCTCGGCAACGTCGACGACGATGACGACGACTCGAGCGGCCCCGGCAACATCGACGACGATGACCACGATGCGAACTGCGGCCCCGGCAACGTCGTCGACGACGACGACGACAACGGTGGCTCGGGCGACGACAATGACGACGACTCGAGCGGCCCCGGTGGAGGGGATGACGACGACTGAGCAAAGCTCGTGACGACCGCACCGATCCCGGATCCCTCGGGACGGGCTGCAGTCGAAGCGGATGCCGCCGCCCGTGCCGGCGAGCTCTTCGAGCGGCACGGGCGGATGGTGTACGGCGTCTGCCGCGCGATGCTCCGCGACGTCCACGACGCGGAGGACGCAACCCAGCAGGCGTTTCTGGCAGCGCACCGCGCGCTTCTCGGAGGAGCGCGCGTACGGGACTCCGGCGCCTGGCTCGCGACGATCGCGCGCAACGAATGTCGCGCGCGCATCGCCACGGCGATGCGGACGCCGCTTCCGCTCGCCGACGAGGATCTCGCCGCGATTCCGGCTCCGACCGACGAGACCGAGCGCCGGCTCCAGGCAGACGCGCTGAAGAACGCGATCGCCGAGTTGCCCGAGCGACAGCGAGAGGCGGTCGTGCTTCGCGACCTCTACGGGCTCCGGTACGGCGAAGTGGCCACCGCTCTCGGGCTCTCGCGGCCGGCGACGGAAGCGCTCCTCTTCCGGGCGCGGCGGGCGATGCGCGTGCGCCTGCGCCCGGTTGTCGGTACGGTGCTGGCCGTTCCACTTGCCGTGCGGGACGAGCTTGCGTCCGCCATCCCGGGCTTCGCCGCCTCCGGCGGGAGCGGAGCGGCGGCCGTGGGCACGGCCGGAGCGGTGGGCGGGCTTCTCGCCAAGCTCACAGCCACACCCGCCGGGCTGAAGGTCGCCACCCTCGCCGTCGCCGTGACCACGGTCGGTGCGGCCGCTTCGGTCGAGTCGGATACGCCGGTGAGCGATGACTCGGGCCTGCGTGCGCCCTTCGTGCTGTCCGTGGATTCGAGCGCGGACGGTGCCGCCGACGACGGCGTATCGGGTCGAAGCGGTGGAGGACGTGGTGAGTACAGCGAGGGCGGGAATGGCGGGCCCGGAAGCGACGATGTCGCGCGCGAGGAAGGGAAAGCGGGCGACGACCGGAGCGGATCAGGCGCGGGGCCGAGTAAGAAGACCGCCGACGAGCGCGCTGACCACGCGGTTGGAGACGACACTGGCGGGTCGAGCGGTTCCGGCCCTGGAGCCAGCGACGAGCCGGGCGACGACGTGGGCAGTAGCAACGGGGATACGGGAACAGGGACCTCGGACGACTCCTCGGGATCCGGCTCGTCGGGATCGGATTCCTCGGGCTCGTCCGGATCGTTGGGCTCGGGCGACGGCTCCGACGACTCGAGTGGTTCCAGCTCGGGCAGCGGCTCCGGCGGGAGCGGCTCTGGCTCCAGCGGCGGCTCAGGCGACGACGAGCCGGACGACTAGCCCCCCCGAGCTCGGTCCGAACCAGAGGAGTCGCCGCCGTACGATACGGCCGTGGGCGCGTTCAGCTGGCGCAGCTTCGTGTACGCGCTGGTCGCGTTCTTCGTCGTGCTTGCGATCGGGACGGTGGGCTTCCAAGTCATCCTCGGAGAAGGCTGGGTCGCGTCCATCTACCGGTCGGTGGTCAGCACGACCTTGACCGGTCTCGACACGCGGCCGGAGGGAACGGGTGCGCAGCTCTTCACCATCCTGCTCCTGGTCGGGGGCGTGGCAATCTTCCTCTATCTCGCGGGCGCGATCGTCGACCTGATCGCGCACGGGGCGATCTCGGAGGTCTACGCGGAGCGGAGAATGCGTCGCACGATCGAAAAACTGCGCGGACACACGATCATTTGCGGCTTCGGCCGGGTGGGGCGCCGCGTCGCAGCGGAGTTTCTAGCCACGGGCGCACCGTTCGTGGTCGTCGACCACAATCCGGAGTCGGTGGCCGCGGCGGAGGCGCTGGGCTCACTCGTCATCGAGGGCGATGGCACGCATGACGAGGATCTCACGCGCGCCGGGATCGCGCATGCGAAGGCACTCGTCGCGTCGGCAGACTCGGACGAGTCCAATCTCTTCATCACACTCTCTGCCCGGGCAATGCGCCCGGATCTCGTCATCGTGGCGCGCGCATCCGTGGACGCGACGGCGCGGAAGCTTCTCCTCGCAGGCGCGAGTCAGGTCGTGCAGCCGTACACGACGGCGGGGCTCCAGATCGCGAACGTCGTGCTCAAGCCGCAGGTAGCGGCTTTCCTCGACATCGCGACCACCGCCGGGGGTGAGATCCCGGATCTGCGCTTCGAGGAGATCGTCGTCTCCGCAAAGTGCGAACCCTGCGGCAAGTCGATCAAAGACCTGCGCATCAGAGACGCAACGGGGGCGATGGTCGTGGCCATCCGCAAGCACGACGGCACGTTCGACGTCACACCGAGCCCGGATGCGGTCTTCGAGGCGGGAGACGTCCTCATCGGCGTCGGTACCAGAGACGAGATTGCGGAGCTCGAGGAACTCTTCGCCCCGCGCGAGGCCGCAGTTGGCTGATCCTGTGCGGCGCCTTGCGGACGCTCTCGCCGAGATCGCCGGAGCGCCCGTCGAGCTCGAACGGCCCGGCGACCCCGCCCACGGCGACTACGCGACGAACGTCGCGCTGAGGCTCGCGCCGAGCAAGCGGCGTTCTCCCCGCGAGATCGCCGAGGAGATCGCGTCTGAGGCCGTCGAGCGAGGTCTGGCGGACCGTGCGGAGGCGGCGGGCCCGGGCTTCGTCAACCTCCACGTGGCCGATGTCTGGCTCGGAGCCGCGGTCGGCGAGATCCTCGCCGCCGGCGACACCTTCGGCGGCGGCTCCGCGGCGGCGCCCGAGCGGATCCAGGTGGAGCTGGTCTCCGCGAACCCGACCGGGCCGCTCACAGTCGCGCACGGACGCAATGGCGCATACGGCGACTCGGTCGCGCGGCTCCTCGAGCTCGCGGGGCACGAGGTCGAGCGCGAGTACTACTACAACGACGCCGGGACGCAGATGGAGCGGTTCTACGCCTCGGTCGAGGCCGTGCGACGCGGCGAGGAGCCACCCGAGGACGGGTACCGCGGCGAGTACCTGAGCGACCTGGCCGCTCTTGCGGGCGACCCCGTGCCGGCCATGCTCGCTCGCATCGAGGCGACGCTCGAACGCTTCCGCGTCCAGGTCGAGACCTGGGAGCGCCAGAGCGACGTCGAGGCGGAGGTTCCGGAGGCGGTCGCGCTTCTCGACACGTACGAGGAAGACGGTGCGGTCTGGGCCCGGACGAGCGCACACGGCGACGACAAGGACCGCGTCCTCATCCGCTCGGACGGCACGCCGACGTACTTCGCCGCCGACGCCGCCTACATCCGGCGCAAGTACGGGAGGGGGCTCGACCGGCTCGTGTACGTCCTCGGCGCGGACCATCACGGCTACGTGCGACGTCTCCAGGCGCTCGCCGAGATGCTCGGACGCCCTCGGGACTCGGTCGAGGTGCTCATCTATCAACTCGTGCATGTCGTCGAGGGCGGTGAGGCGAAGAAGATCTCGAAGCGGCGCGGCGACGTCGTCTTCCTGGACGACTTCCTCGACACCGTCGGCGTCGACGCCGCGC
>JAHEXT010000073.1 GCA_023251945.1 Actinomycetes bacterium | reverse complement strand
GCCCCGAGCCGGACTTCCGGGACGGCGAAGAAGCATTCGAGGATCGTCGTGTCCCCGCCGGGCTCGTGGACGAGAAGAAAGCCGCCGCCCGCCGGGCCGGTCAGAGGCCCTTCCGTGACGAAGGCCGTAAAAGCAGCGGCAAGCAGGGCGTCGACGGCGTTCCCGCCCTCCGCGAGCACGCGGGCACCGGCCTCGGCGGTCAGTGGGTGGCCTGCTGCGATCGCGCCGCGCATGTGCGGGGAGGGTACTGCGGGTCAGCCTCGCCGAAGAGGCGAGGCGAGACTCCCCTCTACGCCGAGTTCAGGAACGAGGGAAGCTCGGGCTCGAGCGACGTGCCCGGCGATGCGGCGCTGTCGAACGAGACCCGCGCGGCGTGCCGGCGCGAGCCGCCGAGGCCGGTCGCGACGACGGTCACCCACACTTGGCCGGTCAGACGCGGGTCGACGGTCGCCCCGAAGATGATGTTCGTCTCGTCCGTGGCCGTCTGCCGCACGACCTCGGCGGCGTCGTGCACCTCGACGAGCGAGAGGTCGTCGCCGCCCGCGATCGAGAGCAGGATCCCGCGTGCACTAACGATCTCGGCGTCGATCAGCGGCGAACCGAGCGCGCGCTCGGCGGCTTCGCGCGCACGGGTGGGGCCCGTCGCATACCCGATGCCCATGAGCGCGGACCCCGCGTCCTGCATGACCGTGCGGACGTCGGCGAAGTCGAGGTTGATGAGGCCGGGCGTCGTGATCAGGTCGCAGATCCCCTGCACGCCCTGGCGGAGGACGTCGTCGGCGATCTTGAACGCGTCGATCATCGAGGTCGAGCGGTCGAGCACCTCGAGCAGCCGGTCGTTCGGGATCACGATCACCGTGTCGCACGCGGCGCGCAGCTCCTCGACGCCGCGCTCGGCGGCCGTGCGCCGGCGGGTGCCCTCGAAGCGAAACGGCGTCGTCACGATCCCGACCGTCAGCGCACCGAGCTCACGCGCAATCCGGGCGACAACCGGGGCCGCCCCGGTCCCGGTTCCGCCACCCTCGCCCGCGGTCACGAACACCATGTCCGAGCCGCGCAACGTGGCCTTCAGCTGGTCCAAGGCGTCCTCGGCCGCCTGCCGGCCGACCCCGGGATCTGCTCCCGACCCCAGCCCGTGTGTGACGCCTTCGCCGATGTGGATCTTGATCGGGGCGTCCGAGACGGCGAGCGCCTGGACGTCGGTGTTGACCGCGATGAAGTCGACCTGGGCGATCCCGGCGTCGATCATCCGGTGAATTGCGTTCAGCCCTGCTCCCCCGACACCGACGACGCGGATCGCCGCGATGTACGCCATGCCCTTCGGCGGCGGAACGCGGTGGAGGCGCGGCGCCGGCTCGAGAATCGTCTGGAAGTAGCGAGCGGCGGCCCGCGAGGCTGCAGCCTCGGGCGCGACCTCGGACGTGACCGGGGGTGGCTCGGGTTGCGCTTCGGCGAAGTCGGGGACGTGCTCGACCGTCTCCTCGAAGGCGGCTTCGGCACGCGAGTCGGGGGCCTCGGGCGTCTCCTCGGGCTTCGGCTCGCCGGCCTCCTCCGAGTCCTGGGAGCGCTTCGCGGCTTCCGTCTTGCGGAAGAGCTCGGCCAGCGGCCCCTCACGCATGCTCGCGCGCTTACGCGCCATCGAGCACCTCCTTCGCGAGATCGCGGTAGGCCTGCGCGGCCGGTCCGGACGGGTCGTAACGAAGCACGGAGCTCCCTTTCACGGGCGCCTCCGCGTAGCGCACCGTCTTACGGATGCGGGTGTCGTAGACGAGATCGCCGAAGTGCTCCTCGAGAATCTCGATCGCCTCGCGCGCGTGCAGCGTGCGCCCGTCGTACATCGTCGGGACGATTCCCTCCACCCGAACCCCCGGATTGAGGTTCTCGCGCACCATCGCCAGCGTGTTCTCGAGCTGGACGAGCCCGCGCAGGGAGAGGTACTCGCACTGGACGGGAACGATCACGCTGTCAGCCGCGACGAACGCGTTGATCGTCAGCAGGCCAAGCGACGGCGGAGTGTCGACGAGGATGAAGTCGTAGCGGTCGCGCACCTCGACGAGCGCTTTCTCCAGCGCCCGCTCGCGGCCGATCAGCGCGGAGAGCGAGAGCTCGGCTCCGGCGAGGTCGATCGACGCGACGGCGACGTCGACCTCCACCGTGTGGATCACGTCCGAGATGGGGATCCGGTGCACGAGCACGTCGAACATCGAGCGCTCGATCGCGTCGGGGTTCATCCCCTGGCTCATCGTGAGGTTGCCCTGAGGGTCGAGGTCGATGACCAGCACGCGATGGCCCAGCTCCCGCAGAGCGACGCCGAGATTGAGGGTCGTGGTGGTCTTCGCGACGCCCCCTTTCTGGTTCGCGAACGCGATGACCTTGGCCATCACCTGCTCCTCCGAGTCGGCCGCCGGCTCGGCTGCCGGAACCGCATGCAGACGCGGAGAAGAGGTCGGCTCGGCCTCCGGCTGGACGGGCTCGACGGGCTCGTCGGGCTCGACGGATTCGGTCCGCGGCTGTGCCGACCGCAGCAGGAGGCGTGAGAGACCCATGACCGCGTCACCTTCCCGTCTCCCGGTGAAACTCCTTCACCCCCGCACTAAAGCGCAAGACCGGAATCCGCTCGCGCGGATCCCGGTCGCGCCAAGATCCCTAAAGGCGTCCGCTTCGCGGCCGCGGGGCTCCCTTTCCCATCCGCCCCAGCCTGCGGCGCAAGACCGGAATCCGCTCGCGCGGATCCCGGTCGCGCCAAGATCCCTAAAGGCGTC
>JAHEXT010000058.1 GCA_023251945.1 Actinomycetes bacterium | reverse complement strand
CGGTGGTAGGGGTCATGGGGGTGGACGATGAGCTCCTCGTCCTCCTCGAGCCAGCGGTCGGCGGCGTCCCAGGGCACGCGGACGTAGCCCTCGACCTCGGGCTCGGGCTCGGCGGACTCGGTGGAGACGTCCTCGGCCGGGAAGGCGTAGCGCGGCAGCCGGCGCGACTCGTAGACGAGAACTGTTCGCTCGCTGTCGACGATCAGCTCGTCGCCGGCGAAGGCTCGTACGCGGCGCGGCCAGGGCTCGACGTACACGACACGCCTGGGCGGCTCGAAGTTGAGCCGTCCCGTGGCGTAAGGGCCGAACGGACCGGTGCCTGAGGTGAGGCTCATGGGCCGGCCCCCGGACCATGAGCGTGGAGGGGTGTGGGGAACCGGGAGGTTCCCCACGCTCTCACGAAGAAGGGGGCACGCGGGGGAAACATGGTTTCCCCCGCGAACGCGAGCCGAAGGCGAGCGTTGCTCAAGGCGTCGTGAAAACGTAGTCGTTTGCCTTCACCCGCATGTGGCAGGAGACGCAGAGCTGCCCCTGGGCGAGCACGCTGTAGCGCGAACCCGAGAGCGAGTACTCGACGAATCGCCACCGACCGCTCGCCTTGCGCATGACAGCGACCTGGGACGGCAGGCCCGGCTTGTCGCCCCGCTGCGCGATCGACTTCACGATCACCGCGCCGTTCGGGTACTTCGTCCCGACCTTCCGCTTGCTCGCGTACACGTTCTTGACCCCGGCGTGGGCGCACGGGGGCCCGCACTTCGTATACGGCTTGCGGTTGAGCTTCGGCCACTTCTGGTAGCCGTTCGTGTAGGACGGGAGGCCGTTCGCGGTCGTCTGCGCCGTCGCCACGACGACGGCCGCAGCGGCGAGGGCAACGATGGCGACGACTGCGACGATCTTCGCGCGCATGCCGGGATCATGTCCCCTCGCGGACGAGCTCGTGCATGAAGCAATCCTTAAAGCGCGAGAACCGCGGCGCCGCGCAGCTCCCCGCGGCGGAGACGGTCGAGAGCCTCGTTCGCACGCTCGAGAGGAAATGTCTCCACCTCCGTGCGCACGGGCACGGTGGGGGCGAGGGCGAGGAATTCCTCTCCGTCCGCACGAGTCAGGTTGGCGACGGAGCGGATGATCCGCTCGCCCCAAAGGAGCTCGTACGGGAAGGAGGGGATGTCGCTCATGTGGATTCCCGCGCAGACGACCGAGCCGCCCTTCCGCACGGCGCGCAACGCGGCGGGGACGAGCGCTCCCACGGGGGCGAAGACGATCACGGCGTCGAGCTCCTCGGGGGGCCCGGCTGCGGCGTCGCCCGCCCAGACGGCGCCGAGCGAGCGCGCGAACGCCTGGGTTTCCTCGTCGCCGGCACGGGTTCCGGCAAAGACACGCCGCCCCTGCGCGACCGCGACCTGGCACACGATGTGCGCGGACGCGCCGAACCCGTACAGGCCGAGCGCCTCGCCCTCGCCTGCGAGCCGCAGCGACCGGTATCCGATCAGCCCGGCGCAGAGGAGCGGCGCCGCCTGCTCGTCCGGATACTCCGTGGGAATTGCGAAGCAGAAGCGCTCGTCGGCGACCGCGAGCTCGGCGTAGCCCCCGTGCACGTCGTACCCGGTGAAGCGTGCCCGGTCGCACAGGTTCTCCCGCCCGGCGAGGCAGTAGCGGCACTCGCCGCACGTCCACCCGAGCCAGGGGACGCCGACGCGGTCGCCTGTGCCGAACCGCTCGCCTCCCCGCAGGACCTCTCCCACGATCTGGTGACCCGGCACGAGCGGCAGCTTCGGCTCCTCGAGATCACCGTCGACGATGTGGAGGTCGGTGCGGCAAACCCCGCACGCACGCACGCGGAGGAGGATCTGCCCGGGAGCGGGCTCGGCGTCGCGAAGCTCCGCGAGCCGGAGCGGCGTTCCTCCCTGGTCGAGCACCATCGCACGCATCGTCCGCAAACTACAAGGCGATGGAACCACCCAGGATCACCTACCGGCGACTCGCCGCCGCCGATCTCGCTCGGATCGGGGAGATCGACCGGACCGAGCGAATCGAGACCTTGTACGTGCAGCGCGGCGCCCGGCTGGAGGAGCAGGCGGGCGATTTCAGCTCTCCGCCGTGGAGCGGCGAAGGCGAGGGCGAGTACTCCGTCGCGCACCAGCGTGCCGAGTGCGAGAGGCATCTCGCCGCGGATGCGCTCGGGCTAGTCGCCTTCGACGGCGAACGACTCGTCGGGATCGGGCTCGCGACCCCGCACATCCGGCCCGGCATTGCGCAGCTCGCATTCCTGCACGTCAGCGACGGCTACCGAGGACGAGGTGTGGGCGGCCACCTGGCGGGGCAGCTGGAGCGCTTCGCGCGTGAGCAGGGAGACCACACGATGGTCGTCTCGGCCACGCCGTCCGCCAATACCGTCCACTTCTATCTCGGCCGCGGTTTCGAGCCGATGGCGGAGCCGCTGCCGGAGCTCTACGCCTTGGAGCCGGAGGACGTGCACATGTTGAAGCTGCTCTGACCGCGGCGTTCATCGTCGCGTAGGGACGGGAGATCAGGCAACACGACTGTGGGGAACCCGCAACGAGGATTCCGTAGGCGACCGGATGACGGGCGGCCCTCCTGCGTCGACACTGCACTCCAACGTAGGCCGAGTCGAGGAAAGGAGGCGAACGATGAGGACCAAGCCGATTGCTCTCGCAGCTCTTCTCATCGCGGTGCTTGCCCTGAGCGTGAGCGCGTTCGCAGCGGCGCCGAAGAGCGCGACGCTCGTCGTCCGGCACCAGGTCCGCGGGTGCCACGCCTGGTCGCTGAACGGTGGCCCATACGTCGCCCACCAGGTCGTTCGCGTGGCGCGAGGCGGATCGCTCACGGTGACGAACAACGACCTGATGGCGCAGGAGCTCGTGAAGACCGGCGGCCAGGCCATGACGATGAACCTCGTCCGCCAGTCCCACATGGGCAGCATGCCGATGGGGATGCCGAAGGGAATGGCGATGGGCAAGGCAGGGCCCTACACGATGTCGCACATGGGCGCCACGCTCGCCGTGATCTTTCCACGGGCAGGCACGTACCGCTTCAAGCTCGTCGACCGCGGAGACTATGTCGAGGTCGAGACGAAGGGGGCGGACAACGAGCTCACGCTGAACGTCGTCGTCTCGTAGTCAGAGCTCGAGCTCGGCGCGGACGGTCCCGGCGCGCTCATGGCGGGCGACCACACCGACCCGCTCGCCCGCTGCCGCCTCGACCACCCACTCGACCTTCGTCCGGTCGCTCGTCGAGTGGTCGACGTTCCACCAGATGATCGCCCGCCGCTCGACCCGGCCCTCGAGCTGGCCGGCCTCCTCCCGCTCCTTCCCGGTGACGAGGCGGGCGCCCTCGGGGAGCTTGAGCTCGACCTCGATCGGGCGCACCGCCTTCCGGTCGAGCGCCTTCTGGGTGACCTGGGTCGGGAGCCAGCCCGTGTTCTCGAGCACGAGACGCAGCCGGTACGCGCCCTCGCCGGCCGGCGTCGCCTCGAACGACCGCACCTCGAGCCGCGGGGAGACGAGCGCGAGGAAGAGCGCGAAGTCGGCGTGCGGGGCGATCTCCTGCTCGAGCCGCGAGAGCGGCGGGTTGAACCAGAAGCGCATGAGGTCCCAGCCACCGAGCTCGACGTGGCCGAGCTGAGGATGCTCGAACCGGTACCAGTCGACGTACCCCTCGCCGAGCTCGTCCGCAAGCTTGATCAGGGCGAGGTCGTCCTCCGGCGGGTGGTCGCGGATCCAGTCGATGAAGTGGTAGTCGGAGAGGCCGGCCGTGCGCTGCGGGCTCCAGAACTCCGTCACCCACGCGAAGGCGCCGCGATGGTCGTAGATCCAGTCGATGTCCCCGCCCCTGATGACCATCTTCGGGTCGTACTTGAAGTCGTGGAAGATCGAGATCGCCGGATAGCCGGTGAGCCGCGTCGCCTCCTCGCCCATGAGCTTGAACGCGCGCAGGTCCGGCGTCGGGAAGTCGTCGTCCGGTCTTCCCGAGTTGGGGCGCAGGTGCACGCCGCTGAACGTGTGGTAGCCGACGTAGGAGGTGATGTTCGGGCGGTCGACGATCGCCTGGACGAGCGCCCGCACCTCCGGCTCGGAGACGGGGTACGGGCCGGCACCCTGCTGATCGCCCTCGGGGGCCCAGTCGGCGGGCCAGTTCCGGTTCAGGTCGAGTCCCTCGAACGCGGGCGCGATCGGGATCGTCACCCCGTCCCAGTTGCGGATCGTGCCCTCCGGGAGCACACGGAAGAACTCGCCCTCCGCGTCGTCGGGGCGGCGGGCGACGAGGAGCCGCGGATCGTCGGGATGCGCCTTCCAGAAGCCGTTCGAGTCGCGCAGGCGCATGAAGAGGACGCGCCCGTCGCCGTCCACGTCCTCGCGATGGAGCCCGTCCTCGGGCTCGTCGCGCGGGTAAGGACGTACGCTCGAGCGGCGGAAGCGCCCGTCGGCGAGCGCTGCCTCCGCTCCGTCGGGGCTCGTCCGCGGGACGACGTAGAAGCAGCGCGTGTCGAGCGCACGCGTCACGCGCTCGTCCTCCCCGTGCTCGTGAAGCAGCCGGTCGAGGAGGTGGAGCGCGGCCGTCGTCCCGGTGAACTCGATCGCGTGGATCTGGGCGTGGAGGAAGACCGCCGGCTTCTCCTCCGGCGGGCCCGTCTCCAGGTTCGTCACGGCGGCGAGCCAGATGTCCCGGCCCTCGTAGGAGCTCCCGATCGACTCGAGCCGGAAGAGGGTCGGGAACTCGGACGCCCACGCCTCGAGCGTCTCGGTCAGCTCGGCGTAGGTGTAGAAGCGGTCGAAGCGGACGCGCACGGTCGGCGAGCCTAGTCGATTACCCTCAGGCCGTGCGCGAGCTTGGCGACTACCGGCACGAGTTCCCGATCCTCGCGGAGACGACCTACCTCGTCAGTCACTCACTCGGCGCGATGCCGCGGAAGGCGGCCGACCGCCTCGGCGAGTTCGCGCGCATGTGGGCAGAGCGCGGGATCCGCTCGTGGGCCGAGGGCTGGTGGGAGACGCCGTGGACGGTGGGCGACCAGGTCGGGCGGATCATCGGTGCGCCACCGGGCTCGACCGTGATGCACCAGAACGTGGCCGTCGCCGAGGCGGTCGTCCTCTCCTGCTTCCTCCCGGTGGACCCCGCCCGGAACCGCGTCGTCTACGAGCGCGGGAACTTCCCCTCGGTTCGCTACCTGTACCAGGCGCAGCACGATCTCGAGGTCGGCGTGTGCGAGGACGCGGAAGAGATCGTCGAGCGGATCGACGAGCGCACCCTTCTCGTCCCGATCAGCCACGTCCTCTACAAGGCGGGCGAGATCCAAGACGTCGAGCCGATCATCCGCCGGGCGCATGAGACGGGCGCGCACGTCGTCCTCGACTGCTACCAGTCGGCCGGGATCGTCCCGCTCGACGTGACGGCGCTAGACGTGGACTTCGCCGTCGGCGGTTCCGTGAAGTGGCTCTGCGGCGGGCCGGGGAACGCGTGGCTCTACGTCCGACCGGAGCTTGCCGAACGCCTCGAGCCGACCTTCACCGGCTGGCAGGCACATGCGCGGCCCTTCGCCTTCGAGGAGGAGATGGAGTACACGAACGGGGCAGCGCGGTTCCTCACTGGAACCCCGAACGTCGCGGCCCACTTCGCTGCGACCGCGGGCTACGACCTCGTCGAGGAAATCGGCGTAGCGCGGATTCGCGAGAGCTCGCTACGCCAGACCCAGCTCCTCATCGACCTCGCGGACGAAGCCGGCTTCGAGGTCCGCAGCCCACGCGATCCCGCGCGCCGCGGCGGGACGGTCACGATCCACGTCGCCGAGTTCCCGGCGGTCCACGCGGAGCTCGAAGCCCGCGGGATCCTCTGCGACTTCCGGCCGGACGCCGGCATCCGCCTCGGGCCGCACTTCTACAACTCCGACGAGGAGATCCGCTTCGCCGTCGAGCAGATCGCCGAGATCCTTGAGACGGGTGCCCACACTCGCCACGCGGGCGCGGTAGCGTTGCACTAGAAGGGCCGGGCGATTCGATTGGCGAAACGCCCTATCGCAAACGTTCGATGAACCATGGGCGGTAGTTGGGTTTCTCCCAAAGCCGGTCTATGGGGTCGCCCACAAGACCGATCCACAGAATCAAGACGCCTCTCATCAGCCAGTGGGCTGGGACGTACACGAGGTATTGCCAGACCCACGACAACGGGGCAAGAACCCACCATGCCGCTTTCGGAAGTCTCATCGCCCTCGTGGGCGACAACTCTATGCGGAAAGCGGAACGGCCCGCGCTCGGGCGAGCGCCTGCGTGATGTGAGATCGGCGTGAGGTCGTACGCGCGCCAGCACGGTCAGCGTATGGCTGGACTCGGCGGGGTCGGGGGCCATACGATCCGGGCGCATGGCGCTCCAGACGGGCGAGAAGACGCTCCATCAGATCGTCTCGACGGTCGCCTCCTCACTCGAGCTCACCGAAGTGCTCAAGGCCGTCGTGCGTCTCATGTCGGAGGCGAGCGGCGTTCATGCGTGCTTTGCGTACCTCGTGGAGGACGACGGGGCGCGCCTCGTCCTGCGCGCAGCCTCGCCCCCGTATGGGCGGCAGGTGGGGAAAGTGGCGCTCGAGCGGGGAGAGGGCCTCGCGTGGTGGGCGGCTGAGCGCGGCGAGCCGGCGTTCATCCGCGAGAACGCGCTCGCCGATCCGCGCGTGAAGTACGTCCCCGAGCTCGAGGAGGAGCGGTTCCAGTCGCTACTTGCGGTGCCCATCGTCGGGCGTGCCGGCAAGGCGATCGGCGCGATCCTGGCCCACAGCGAGGCGCCGCGGGAGTTCTCGGACGACGAGGTCGACTTCCTCGTCACCTCGGCGTCGCTCGTCGCCGGCGCGATCGAGAACGCGCGCCTGTACGAGGACGTGCGCCTGCGGGTGGCCGAGCTCGAGCAGCTCACGGAGCTCGCCGAGGCGATCGCACGCGCGGACGCGCTCGACGACCTGCTGCAGACGGTCGTCGCGGGAGCACGCCCGCTCCTCGCCGCACGCGCCTGTCACGTCTACCTCCTCGACCCCGCGAGCGAGGAGCTCGAGCGTCTCGCGAGCGACCCCGAGCCGGGGAGCGCGCGCCAGACGCTCGGGCTCGCGGAGCTCGGCCCCGAGCTCGCGCGAGGCGGCAGGAGCAGCCGACTCGCGGTGCCTCTCGTCGCGAACGGGGAGCTCATCGGGCTGCTCGTCGCCGAGGGGAGCGCGCGAGTGGAGCTCGGCCGTGCGGTCGCGGGGCAGGTGGCCGTCGGGATCAAGAAGGTGCAGGTGATCGAGCAGCTCACCGAGAAGAACCTGATCAAGGACTTCTTCGAGGAGCTGGCCGGCGGCCGGCCGCGCGGCGACCTCGAGGGTCGGGCGGCGCGCCTCGGCTGCAACCTCGCGCTGCCACACGTCGTCCTCGTCGCCGAGCCGCCCGACGACGCGCTCGAGCGCGCGCTCCGCATGGCGGCGCCGGGTTCGCTCTTCGATCGCCGCGAGGACTCGCTGCGGGCGCTCGTCAAGCTGCCGACTTCGAGCGCGGATGCACTCCTCGCCCGGGTCCGCCGGATTCATGCCGACCTTGCTCATGCGGTCTCGGTCGGCGTCTCGAGCGTGTGCGAGGGGGAGGCAGCGTTCGCCGACGGGTTCGCCGAGGCACAGCAGGCGCTCCTCGGGACGCTCGTGCTGCGCGGCGAGCCGACCGTGCTCTCGTACGAGGACCTCGGCGCCTACAAGTACCTCCTCCGCGTCGCGGTCGACGGCGGGATCCGCGACGCGACGGTCGACGCCGTGTCACGGCTCGCCGAGTACGACACCCAGCGCGGGGCGCAGCTCGTAACGACGCTCGAGGAATTCCTCCGCCGCCACGGGAACATCAGTGCGACGTCCGAGGCTCTCTACGTCCACCCGAACACGCTCCGACAGCGCCTGAGACGGATCGCCGAGCTCTCGGGTCTCGACCTGCGCCGCGACGACTGGCTGCTGATCGAGATCGCCGTGAAGATGGTCAAGCTCCAGCAAGCCCTGGGAGCGGCGAAACCGCACACATAAGCCCCGCTCGACTGTGGAGGATCCGAACCTTCCACGGCGCGGGACCGGGTGTTACGCCTATGCCTCCACGTCCAGGGAGGCGCAGCTATGGCAACCGCCGACGCCGTGTGGAAGGACATGCAGGCGCGCAAGGTCGAGTTCGTGTTCGCGCAGTTCGTCGACATGTACGCGCGGCCGAGCGCGAAGCTCGTCCCGGTCGGGTCGCGCGAGGCTTTCGACGGGCTTCTCGCCGACGGAGCGGGCTTCGCCGGCTTCGCTGCCGGCGAGATCGGACAGGTGCCGAGCGACCCGGACATCGCCGCGATCCCCGACCTCGAGAGCTACACGCCGGTCCCGTGGCAGGACAACCTCGCGCGCTTCGCGTGCGACGTCACGGTCGAGGGCGAGGAGTGGCCATATTGCCCGCGCACGATCCTGCGGCGGAT
>JAHEXT010000011.1 GCA_023251945.1 Actinomycetes bacterium | reverse complement strand
GCTCGGTCTGGGTGCACTGCGACGACTCGGAGCAGCACCGCCTACGTTGCGTGATGGACGAGGTCCTTGGCCCGAGATGCTTCGTGGCAACGGTGATCTGGCAGAAGCGGCCGACTCGGGAGAACCGAGCAGCCATCGGTGATGTCCATGACTACCTGATGGTCTACAGCCCGTTAGGCCAGCGATGGAGTGAGGTGCGGAACCGACTAGCGCGCGACGCGAAGAGCCTACGGCAGTACCGGAATCCGAACAACGACCCGCGAGGCGACTGGCGAACCGTCCCAATCGATGCACAAGCTGGTCATGCGACGGCCGCACAGTTCTACGAGATCGTCGGGCCAACAGGTCGCGTTTTTCGGCCGCCCAACGGTCGCGCGTGGTCTGTGACACGTAACCGGTACGAAGAACTGGTCAGTGAAGAGCGAATCTGGTTCGGACAGAACGGCCAGGGACAACCTCGCCGTGGACGTGGTGGCCTCACGAAGAAGTTGGTCACACGGGCGAATCCAAAAAGGAGCTTCTGACGCTCTTTCCAGGTGTGGAGCCATATGACACACCCAAGCCAGAGCGCCTGATGCACCGCATCGTCCACATCGCCTCCAACCCGGACGACGTCGTGCTCGACTGCTTCGCCGGCTCGGGGACGACGGCTGCTGTCGCGCACAAGCTGGGCCGGCGCTGGGTGGCCGTCGAGTGGAGCCGCGAGACCATCGAGACGTTCACGCGGCCGCGGCTCGAGAAGGTCGTCACGGGCGCCGACCCGGGCGGGATCACCAAGGACGTCGAGTGGGAAGGCGGCGGCGGCTTTCGGGTGCTCGAGGTCGCGCCGTCGATGTTCGCCGAGGTGGAGGGGCGGGTCTGGCTCGCACCGTGGGCGGTCGACCGCGAGCTCGCGGAGGCGACCGCGTCGCAGCTCGGGTACGACTTCGCGCCCGACGAGCCGTTCGCGGGACGTCGCGGACGCGCGTCTCGCCGTTGTCGACGGGCTCGTCAATCTCGACGTGATCGAGCTCGTCCTCGGCGCGCTCGCGCCGGACGAGCGTCTCGTCGTCTGCGGGACGGCGATCGATCCCGAGGCGACGGAGCGGTTGCGCGAGCTCCGGCCGGGCCCGCGCACGCGCAAGATCCCCGCCTCGATCCTCGCCGAGTACCGGATCGCGCGGGAGTGGCGGGAGACTCCTGCGCCTGATCCCGCGCCCGAGCCCGTCTCCGCGTGACCGCGCTCGACGTCGACCAGGGCCTGATCGAGGCCGTCGCCGCGCGCCTCGACCTCCGCGCCCCGAACAAGGAGGCGCTCGAGTCGATCGCGTACTGCATCTCCCAGCACTACGACGTGGACGGCATAGGCCCGCCGTTCGAGGGCGTCGTCGACGCCGCGACCGGTGTCGGGAAGACGTTCATCATCGCCGCTGCGATCGAGTACTACGCCGCGCGCGGGCATCGCAACTTCGCGGTGATCGCCCCCGGGCGCACGATCCTCGAGAAGACGATCGACAACTTCACGCCGGGGCATGCGAAGAGCCTGCTCCCGGGAATGGAGGTGGAGCCGCTCGTCGTCACCACGGAGACGTTCGCGCAGATGGACCACGCCGAGGACGAGCGGGCGCGGCTCTACGTCTTCACCGTGCAGTCGCTCACGAAGCCGTCGGCGAAGCAGGGGAAGAAGACGCACTCGTTCCACGAGTCGCTCGGCGAGGCGTTCTACGCGCGGCTGCAGGGCCTCGACGACCTGATCGTCTTCGCCGATGAGCACCACTGCTACTACGGCGAGGTGTTCTCGGCGGCGATCCGCGACCTCGAGCCGTACGCGCTCGTCGGCCTGACCGCGACCCCGCACAAAAAGACGCCGCCCGAACAGCTCATCTACCGCTATCCGCTCGCGGCGGCGATCGCGGACAGGCTCGTGAAGACACCTGTTCTCGTCGGGCGCAGGGACGATCGGTCAGACGTGCGCACGAAGCTGCAGGACGGGGTACGCCTGCTCGAGGTCAAGCGCGAGGCGATCGAGCGGTACGCGGGGAGGACCGGCAAGGCGCCCGTGAACCCGGTGATGCTCGTGATCGCGCAGACGATCGACGACGCCGAGGAGGTGACCTCGATCATCCAGGACCCGTCCTTCCACGAGGGGCGCTACGCGGACGCGGTGCTGACTGTGCACTCCAAGCGCTCGGACGAGGCGCTGAGCCTGCTCGACTCGGTCGAGGATCCCGAGAGCCCCACGCGGATCGTCGTCTCGGTGGGGATGCTCAAGGAAGGCTGGGACGTGAAGAACGTCTACGTGATCGCGTCGCTGCGCGCGCTCGTCGCCGAGATCCTCACCGAGCAGACGCTGGGGCGCGGTCTGCGCCTGCCGTTCGGTGAGTACACGGACGTCGAGCTCCTCGACACGCTCGAGGTGCTCGCTCACGAGCGCTACGAGCAGCTCCTCAAGAAGACGGGCGTCATCAACGAGGCGTTCGTCGACTACCGGACGGTCGTGCGCGTGCGCACGGACGCGAACGGCGAGCAGTCCGCGCGTCCCGAGACGGTCGAGATCGGCGCGGAGATCGAGGTGGGTGCTGGGGCGGTTCCCGACGGCGGCAAGCCCGTGCTCGAGAGTCTCGACGAGCGCGAGGAGCAGGCGAATCGCGAGACGGAGGCGCTCGAGACGGAGCTGAAGCCGAAGGCAGGGCTGCCCCCGCTCAGGATCCCGCGGCTAACGATGAGCGCCGTCAAGGCGACCTTCTCCCTCAAGGACATCGACGACCTCGAGCACTTCGAGAAGCTCGGGCGGAAGCTCGCGCGTGAGCCGGAGGACGAGCTACGCCGGACGCAGCTCGGTGCGCGGATCGTGACAACGCCCGATGGCTTCCGGAGGACCGAGCTCGTGACGACCACCGGGCAGCGAGTCCTCTCGGAGGCAACACCGATCCCGCTCGAGGAGGCGCGCAAGCTGCTCGTGGACGCCGTGCTCGGTGCGGAGGTAGTTCCCGGTCGCCTCGGCGAGGAGAATGGCGCCGAACGAATCGTTGACCGGTTCCTGGCCGGGCTCGGCCCGAAGGCCGAGAGCGTGCTCAGCGCGTTCTTCCCGACGGCAGCCGGACGGCTCGTGCGGGCTGTAACCGACGAGCATCGGAAGTTCGTCGGCAAGCCCGAGTACAAGACGGTCGTACGTGTCGACGACTTCGCGCCGGTGCGGTTCGCGACCCGCGAATTGACGGCCGACCGCACCGGGAAGTTCGCGAGGTCACTCGCTTACACGGGCTGGAAGAAGTCGATGTACGAGCAGGCCTGGTTCGACTCGAGCACCGAACGAGCGCTGGCGCTGATCCTCGACGATGCGAAGGAGATTGCGTTCTGGGTACGGCTGCACACGGGCGATCTCAAGATCCTCTGGCAGAGCGATGGGCGTGAGTACAACCCGGACTTCATAGCGGTCGAGAAGAAGGGTCCGCACCGTCTCATCGAGACGAAGGCGACAAAGGACGTCCAGACCGCGGACGTGAAGGGCAAGGAGACGGCTGCGAGGCGCTGGGCACGGTACGTCTCGGACGATCCGGCGGTCGGCGTTTCGTGGGGCTACCTACTCGTAAGCGAGGACGACATCGAGGTCGCGCACGGCTCCTGGGCGGGCTCCGAGGACTCGAAAGAACCTAAGGGTCAGTCGTCACCGACCGGGCGGGTCGCTGCCTGCGCGTCGAGCTGGTTCGCGTGGTAGAGGACGGCCGCCTCCGCCGTCCTCGCGGCTTGCCGGTCGTGGTGGCAGGCAACGGCATGGAGGAGCTCGGCCAGGACAGCCGGGTCGAGGTCCGCGGCTCGCTCCTCGATCGTCCGCAGGCCGAGGTGGACGTGGCCGAGGAGGCGGCCCTCCTCGGTCTGGCGGAATGCCGGGCCCCGCGCGAGCTCTCGGATGCGGCCGACGTCGTGGAGGAGCGCGGCGGCGAGCAGGAGGTCGGAGCGGAGCCGCGGGTGCAGCTGGGCCGTCTCGCGGCAGAGCGTCGCGACGCCGACCGTGTGCTCGAGGAGCCCTCCGGCATAGCCGTGATGACCGTCGACCCCCGCCGCAGGCAGTGTCCGGAAGCCGGCGAGGATCTCCGGGTCCCGCACGAATCCGTCCACGAGAGCGGCGAGGCCAGGGTGGGAGATCTCGGCGGCGAGGAACTCGAGGAAGCCCTCGAGCTCCTCGGCATCGCGCCGGAGAGACGGCGTGAGCGCCGAGGGATCGGCGTCTTCGATCGTCTCCACGGCACGCACCTGCAGCTGTAGCCGCCCGCCGAAGCGCTCGACTCGGCCCAGGACTCGCACGGCGTCGCCCTCGTCGAAGCGCCGCTCGAGCAGGTCGACGTCGCTCCAGACCCGGGCCTCGATGCGACCGCTCGCATCCGCGAGCTCGAGGGCGAGGTAAGGGGCGCCTGCCCGTGTGCGACGACGTTCCTTCTTCGTGACCGCGAAGACGCCCTCGACGGTCCGGTCCTCCGCGAGCTCGGCGATCGTGGTCACGGCTTGAGTCTATGAAGTCGAGCCGTTGGTACGCTCGCGCGGATGGCCGATGTGCAGCCGTTCCGCGCCGTCCGCTACTCCGGCGCGGCCGGTCCCCTGGCCGACCTCGTCGCACCTCCGTACGACGCCGTGACGCCGACGGAGCGCGCCAGCCTCTTCACGAGGAGTCCCTACAACGTCGTCCACCTGACGCTCCCCGACTCCGCGGACGAGGCCGGTCGCTTGTATCGCGAGTGGCTCGCGTCGGGGATCCTCGTGAGAGACGAGTCTCCTGCAGCCTGGTTCCTTGCCCAGCAGCACCGGGGACGCGAGCGCCACGGGGTGGTCGTGTCACTCGCCGCCGAGCCGTACTCAGCCGGGGCGGTTCTGCCGCACGAGCGCACGCACCCGCGCGTCCGGGATGAGAGGCTTGAGCTGCTTCGCCTGACTGGCGTCCAGCTCGAGCCGATCTTTCTTCTCGTCGAAGGTCCGCTGGAAGTCCAGGTGCCTTCGGGCGAGCCCGATGTGGAGGCAGACCGGTCGCGACTCTGGCGCCTGCCCGACGCGGCCGCGATCGCGCTTACGGCGGAACGCGAGTTTCTGATTGCCGACGGTCATCACCGGTACGAGAGCGCGCTCGAGTTCGGCGCAGAGACGGGCACGGAAGGGACCCGCGTCATGGCGCTCGTCGTCTCGGCGAGCGACCCCGGCTTGGAGGTGCTTCCCACCCATCGCGTTTTCAGTGATCGCCCCGATCTCGCTGAGCTCAGGGAAGGCGACGAATACCCGAACCTCGGCGATGCACTGGCGCGGCTTGCGGAGGAGCCGTTTTCGCATTCCGCGGCCGTGGCATACCGCGCTGGGCACATCGAGCTTGTCCGCGGCGCCACGGGCGAGTTCGATGTCGAGCTCGTCGATCGGCACGGGCTCGATGGAATCGACTACACGTCGTTGCTGAAGCATGCTGTCGAGCAAGTCGATCGGGGTGACGCGGACGTCGCCTTCATCCTCCGCCCGCCCCGCGTCGCGGACGTCTTCGCGGCAGCACGCCGCGGCGAGCGCCTGCCTCCGAAGAGCACGTTCTTCATGCCCAAGCCGCTCTCCGGTCTCCTCTTCCACCCGGTCGAGCCGTGACGCACTGGCTCGAGACGTGCCGCCTCTGCGTGGCGGACATCAAGGGCGTGCTCGAGCAGCTCCCCACGAGGGCGGAGCGGGAACCCGTCCTCCGACTCGGTGAAGGTGGGGACGACACGACCGCGATCGACCATGCAGCCGAGGAGGCGGTCGTCGCGCGGCTCGCGGCGTTGGGCGAGAGCTTCGTTCTCGTCTCCGAGGAGCTCGGGGAGCGCACGTTCGGCATGGGCGGCGCTCGCCGGGTCGTCGTCGATCCGATCGACGGCTCGGTGAATGCGAAGCGCGGGATTCCGTTCTTCTCCCTCTCGCTCGCGGTGTCCGAGGGGCCGTCGATGGACGACGTCGTCTTCGGCTACGTCTACGACTTCGGATCCGGCGAGGAGTGGACGGCCGAGCGTGGAGAAGGCGCGTTCCTCGGTGGGACGCGGCTCGGCGCTGTGCGGCCGAAGGTGCCGATCGAGATCCTCTCGTTCGAAGGGACGACTGCCCCGGCGATCGCCGAGCGGATCGAGAGCGTGCTCGGGCTCGTCGGCCGCGTGCGCGTGATGGGGTCGCTCGCGCTCTCCCTCTGCCACCTCGCAGCAGGCCGGGTCGACGCGGTTTGTTCACTCAAGCCCGCCCGCTCGGTGGACATCGCGGCTGCGCAGCTACTCGTGCGGGAATGCGGTCTGGCGATCGAGCTCTTCGACGACCCGCCATTCGGTGCTGCGCCCCTGGATCTGGTCCAGCGCTCCCGGCTCGCAGCTGCCGCAACGCCCCCGCTCGTCGCGGAGCTCGCCTCCGCGCTCGCTCAGCGCCAGACGACGTAGGCCCACGCGCCTGCCGGAGCATCGAGAGCCTTCGCGGTCGCGTTGCAGACGCGGAAGAGGACACGATCAGGCGCATTGGTGTTGAACATCTGCGTGACGAAGAGTCCCGAAGACAGGTTCTGCGTGGGGAGGACGAGCGTCCGGTCGTAGGGCTTGACACCGCGCACCGGCGCACTCAGAGAGAGGCATGCGTGCGCGGCGACCGAGGGCGGGTTCACGCGGACCTGCCCTCCGAGGACGGCTGTGTCGGCGAGGAGAAGCGAGCCGTCCTTCACCTCGGCCGACTCGACCGCGTCCACGGCGAGCTCCGGGCTCGGATACGTCCCCGCAAGGTCGCCGCCCGCCGTCACGCCTTCGATCGTGCCCGGCGGCCCCTGCGGGCCCTGGGGAAGCTGGCCGTGCTTGAAGTCCTCGGCGAGGAGCGAGCGGTTCCGGACCTTGGCGCCGGTTACTGCGTCGTCGCGAAGCTGCGAGGTTCCCACCGAGTCACGCGGGAGGACGAGCTCCTGCGCAGCCTCCCCGATGCCGGTCGCGCCCGCGAGCGCGACCGCCAGAGCCGCGCAGGAAAGGGCGAAGGACACGCGCCGGAGCACCCCTCAATCGTTCGGCTCCGGGCGCGCACCTCCTCGCACGCCGAAGGGGCGGCTCGCGCCGCCCCTTCGTTCGCTCCGGGAGGTCGGAGCTTCCTGGATCCGGGACCTCCCTATCTCGTTCTCCCGGATCAGCTTGCCGCCGGCGCCGTGGGGGCGAACGCCGTCGCCCTCTCCTTTCTCGGCTCGAGCACGCCGAAGACCACGAACGCGAGGATGAGGAAGCCGACACCGCCGAGGAGCAGGGCTAGGCCGACCACGATCCCGAAGATCGACAGCCGCTCCGCCATGTAGCTCACGTTGAGCGCCGTGGTCAGAGAGGTCTCCGTGATCCACTGGTTACGGAAGCCGTTCGAGACCGGGCTGCCCTTGTCGTCCTTGAGGGCGGCCGTCTCGTCGCTCGTGCCTGCCGGATTGCTCGGGTCGTCTGCGGCCACGAAGCGTCCCATCTGCGCGTAGGTCAGATGGTCGGTGTTCCACTCGGCGTTGATCGTGTGGTAGCGCATGATCTTCGCGAATGCGCGCGCCTGGTCGCCCGTCGTGACCTGCTCGCCGGCCCACTGGCTGGCGTACTTCGCCACCGCCGGGTCGTCTGTCGCGCCGAACGTGATCCCCTCCGCCTTGATGCTGTCGCGGGTGGTCGTGAATCCGGTCACGCCCAGGTAGAGGGCGACGGCGCCGAAGACGATCAACACTGCACCGGCGACGAATCCGCCGATCTCCCAAACCTTTCTGCCCTTCATCGCTCCACCTCCCGGTGAGGATGTATTCGTTGTTGCTTCGGAGTGTCCGGCGGTGGGCGTCTCACGGCATCGGGAAGGCCCACCGATGGCGTGCGGCGAAGTACGGACCGGGTCTGCGCGGAGACCCTGAGGCCCCAGCCGGGGCATCGTGCCCCGGCTGGCAAGTGAGCCGTTAGGCGAACGCCTGGAAGAACGTCGGGAACGTGCCCAAGACGCCGAGGAGGAGCAGGATGACTGCGGCGATGAATACCGGCTTCAGGGCGAGCTGGCGCCCGCGCCAGATGAGTGCGAAGACGAGCAGCGCGCCGAAGTAGACGGCCGCCGCGATGATGGTCTTTCCGGACAGCGGCCCGACCCTGTCGTTGAACTGGAGGAAATCGTGGATCCCAGTCGACGCCTCGGCGAGCGTCGTCAGCAGTCCGAGGACGAACGCCCCCACACCTGCGGCGAGGAGGGCGGCGGCCGCCAATCCGTCGATGCGCGTCTCGCGCGCCGACTCGGTGGTCTCGACCGTGGTCATGCTCTGCACCTCCTCACTTCACCGGGGCGACCTTCGTGATGAGCGCGCCGAGGACACCTGCCACGGCGGCGACCGCGAAGGCCAGGACGAACATCGAGATGGCGATTCGCCGAATGCGCGGCGCGTCCGCGAGCCGCGTTCGGTAGACACCGATGACGATGGCTGCGGACGTCGCCAGCATCGGGGCGATCCAGGCGATGTGCTCCTTCCATTCCATTCCGAAGTCGTGCCAGTTCGAGGTATCTCCACTCACATTCGAAAGCAGGAAGTCCTTGGGGGAGCACTTGCCGGGCTCGGGAAGCTGAAGCCCGGCGCAGCCGGCAGCGAGGTCGTCACCTGCGAGCTTCTCGCGGTACCACGGGTAGACGATCCAGGTTCCCGTGGCGACGGTGGCCCACGCGACGCCGGCCATGACCCAGAAGCCAACCGTCAGACGTCGCGTGCGTTCGACGATGCCCTCCTCGGTCAGCCAGCGCCTCCGCATGCTGTAGAGCCCCGCCAACCCTCCTGCGAAGGCGAGGAGGAAGAACGACCCGAGCACGAGCCCGTGGATGAGCCCCCAGAACTCGCGGTTCGACAGTTCCATACGCACCTCCCAGCGGTTAGGTCGCCCGATCGTCCGGCTTCCCCGAGCGGCGAGCATCGGGGAGTACGCCGATCGGACGTGCGGAGACCTGCGGATATGCACCGACGATTCGGCTCGGGGTACCCTCTGGTCAATGACCCCTGACCGCGACGCGATCCTGAAGGCGCTCGAGCAGGTCATCGACCCCGAGCTCAAACGCCCCGTCACCGAGCTCGACATGGTGCGAGACGTCCTTGTCGAGGACGACGGCGCCGTCTCGGTCACGATCGCGCTGACGGTCGTGGGCTGTCCGTTGCGCCAGTCGTTCGAGGAACAGGTCGCGCGCTTCGTGGGGGAGGTTCCCGGCGTCACGGCAGTGCGGCTCGGCTTCGACGTCATGAGCCCGGAGGAGAAGGCGGCGCTCGTCTCGCGGTTGCGCGGGGGCCGGCCCGAGAAGAGCATCTCGCTCTCGGCCGCGACGCGCGTCATCGCGGTCGCGTCGGGAAAAGGCGGCGTCGGCAAGTCCACCCTCACCGCGAACCTCGCGTACGCGCTCTCGGCGCTCGGCGAGCAGGTCGGCATCCTCGACGGCGACGTCTACGGGCATTCGATCCCGCACATGCTCGGCATCCACCAGAAGCCGATCGCCGTGGACGAGATGATCGTGCCTCCGGTTCGCGGCGACCTGAAGCTTATGTCGATCGGGTTCTTCCTCGACGACAACGCACCGATCATGTGGCGCGGTCCGATGCTCCACAAGGCGCTCGAGCAGTTCCTCTCGGACGTGCACTGGGGCGAGCTAGACACGCTCCTCGTGGACATGCCGCCGGGAACGGGCGATGTCGCGATCTCGCTAGGCCAGCTCCTGCCGCGGGCCGAGGCTCTCGTCGTGACGACGCCGCAGCCCGCCGCGCAGCAGGTCGCGGTGCGGGCGGCGCAGATGGCGCTGAAGACCGGGATGCGGATTCTCGGCGCCGTCGAGAACATGTCCTACCTGGTCGGCACGGGCCAGGAGCTCTTCGGCTCCGGCGGCGGTCAGGCTCTCGCGGACGAGATCGGCGCGCCGCTGCTCGCGCGGATCCCGCTCGACCCCGTGCTGCGCGAGGCCGCGGACGACGGAAATCCGATCCTCGAGGTCGCTCCCGACTCGGAGGCCGCGCTCGCGATCGCCGCGCTCGCGGAGTCGGTCGCCGCGTCACGTGCGGGGACGATCCGCAAGGCGCTGACGGTCCTCGGCTAGCCGCCCTCGTCGCCCGGCTCCCGTCGCCCGCGAGTCTTCGCCACTGCATAGGTGCCGGCCGCCGTGCCGGCCGCGGCGACTGCCCCGACGCCCGCGACGAGTCTCCAGGACGTTCCGCCGTGCCCGCTCTCGACCGCGGCGACGGGCGGGAGCTCGGGCGGCTGGTCAATGCCGGCCCAGGCTCGAGCGTTCCGCCAAGCGGTCGCGATGATCGTGAGGGTCGGGTTGTGGGCCCCGCTCGTCGGGAAGACGGCGGCGTCCGCGACGCACACGTTCGGGATCGCCCAGAGACGGCCGTGCGGGTCGGTAACGCTCATCTCAGGATCGTTCCCGCAGCGCATCCCGCCCATCAGGTGTGATCCGGTCGGAGTGACCTGGCCCGTCGGCGACGGGCGGTGCTCGGTCGAGACCGACTGGATAGCGCCGCTGGCGTCCGCGCCCGCCTGCCTGACGAGCTCGGCAAGGCGGGGAAGGTAGAAGGCCTGCGCGGCGAGCTCGTGGCGGTGCGGCGCGTACGTGATGCGCGCCGCCGGCAGGCCGAAGCGGTCGCGCACGTGAGGGTCGAGGTCGACCCGGTTCGTCCGCTGGGCGAGATCCTCCGCGATCATCTGCAGCCCGGCAAGCCGGTCGCGAAGCGCGGAGAGGCGCATCAGCCGCTTGAAGCGGACGCCGAACGGCTTCTCGGGGTGGAAGAGCTCGAGCAGGTCTCGGTACTGGAGCGCCTCCTGGATGACCTGTGTGGTACCCCCGAGCTCGACGACGCCACCGCGGAGGTACGGGAGACCAGCGTCCTTCGCCGCCTCGCGGGCTCCCTCGAAGTCCGGGTCGGCGAAGTCGTCGAGCGCCTGCGTGTTGTTTCGTCCGATGTTCGCGTGGACTCGCTCGGAGAGGAAGATCCCGTAGCCGTGCGACATCCAGTGGAACATCAGGCCGCGGCCGATGAGACCGCTCCGTTCAGGGAGCTCGGAGACGAGTGCCAGGCGCGACGTGTTCACGGCTCCGGCCGCGAGCACGACGAGGTCGGCGGCAATCGTTCGGCTTCCTCCACTGCGATCCTGAACGACGACTCCTCGCGCCCGGCGGCCGTCGTGGACGACGCGCAGCGCCGTGGTCTCTGCGAGCAGCTCCGTCCGGCCGGTGCGAAGGGCATGCCGAAGCGGGACGAGCGCGCCGCCGCGGTCGTGGATCGGGCAGCCGAAGCCACTGCAGTGGCCGCAGTGGATGCAGCTTGGCCTCTCGTCGTACGGCACGGAGTTGATCGCCTCCATGAACGGGTACGGGTGGAGCCCCGCCTGCCGTGCTCCCTCTGCGAGCAGCAGCGAGCTCCGCATCTGCACGCCCGGCGGCATCGGGAACGGTCGGGAGCGCGGCGCGTGGTGCATCGTCAGCTCGGGGAGCGCGTCCGCGTCTCCCGCAACGCCGATCAGCGCCTCGACCGCGTCGTAGTAGGGCGCGACGTCCTCGTACGCGAACGGCCAGTCCACGACGTCGGCCTCGGCGACGGGTCCGAGGAGCGAGAGCTTCTTGAAGTCGAGGTCCCAGAAGCGTGGGGTCTTCGCATCCCAGAGCGTCGTCCCGCCGCCGACCGCGCCTGGGATCGCGTTCACGTCGCCGACCGCGACGGGCTCGCGCTGGCTCTCGCGATAGCGAAACGTGCGGGGCTCGAGCTCGGGGTCCGCCTGCCCGAACCCGCGGAGCATCTTCAGCTCGTCGTTCCCGTACAGCGTTTTCGGAACGGGCTGATCGAGATTCGAGAAGTGGTTTCGCCCTTTCTCGAGGACGACCACGTCCCAACCTGCATGCGCGAGCGCCATCGCTGCGGTCGCTCCACCCGGCCCTGAGCCGACGACGACGGCTCTAGGCACGTTGCCTCCCCCGTGCGAGCAGGGGCATCGCCGCGGCGAGGAAGGACTGCAGATCGCCGATCGAATGCGACTGGAGCTCCCTCACGGGCTTGCGCTCGTCGCTCACCTGCGCCGGGAAGGGGAGCTCGACACCGGGCGGCGCGGGGTCGGCGACGGCGGCGGCCATGGCCTCGTCGGGCCAGCCCGCCGGCGCGACGTCTCCCGCGTAGCCGATCTCCGTCCAGCCGACGAGCCCGCGGTTCCCGCCGTATTCCGGCACCGCGTACATCCCCTCGATCCCGTGCTCGAAGAGGAGCCGTCGGAAGGCGGCATGGCGTTTCGAGGCCAGGATGGCGTCCTGGCGATCGGGCGGAACGGCGGTGAAGTCGCCGCCGGCCGCGCGGTCGAGGGCGACGATCCCAGCCCGGTAGCGGCGCCGGAGACGGCTGAGCTTCCGTCGCCAGGCGCGCTCCTCCCACGGCGCGAGCGGCACGAATCTGGCCATCTCGTTCTCGGCGCCCCCGTGGCGGTCGCTCCACGCGCCGCCGGCGAAGATGCGCGGCGGGTTTTCGTCGAACGCGGTCAGCAACAGGTCGATGTAGTGGACGACGCCCGCCTCGCGCGCGCCCGGGTGGCCCGCCTCGTCCGGGTCGTCTTCGGGGCCGGGGATCAGGCGCGCCGTCGCTTCCGTGACGACTGCGGCGCTGTGCTCGTCGAAGAAGCGCAAGGGCTGCGGCTGCGCGAACGCGGCCTCGACGAGCGAATGCGGGAACCGCTGGAGCAGGAAGAGAAGGCCGACCGAGCCGACGAACCGGGTGCGCGAGAGTGTGACCGGTTCCACGGGACGCTTCTATCGCGGTTGCTCGTCGAGAGCAACCGGGCTCATAAACTCGCCGCGTGACGCCGGACGAGGCTCGCACGCGGCTACACGGACTCGGATTCGGCGAGGACGCCGTCGAGACGCTCGTCCGTCACTTCGAGGACGCAGACCGGCGCGGCAAGACAGGGCACGGGCTGTCGCGCGTGGCGTGGCTCGAGACGCTCGAGTTCGACCCCGCGGCGTGTCCCCTGCGTGTCGTGGGCGAGGAGGGGTTCGAGCGCTGGGACGGCAACGGGGCGCTCGGCTACCTCGTCCTCGAGGAGATCGTCCGGGCGACGCTGGCCACGCCGCCGGAGCATGCGCGAGTCGTGGTCGCGCAGCGCTGCTTCCCGACAGGCGTGCTCGGCTATTGGGTGCGGCAGCTGGCGGAGGGCGGATTCGTCGCGGCGCTCACCGCGACCTCGCCCAGGCGGTTGCCTCACCCGGAGGGTGGTCCGCCGCTCACCGGGACGAACCCACTCGCGATCGCCGTGCCCTCGAGCGACGGTCGCTCGATGGTCACGGACGTCTCGATGGGCGCGGTCACCCACGGCGAGGTGCTCGCGGGAGAAGCGTCGCCGGAGGAGCTCGTCCCCTTCGGCGGCGAGCAGGCACACAAGGCGTTCGCGCTCGCCGTCGGGCTCGAGCTGCTCGTCGCGGCGCTCGCCGGCGAGGAGCACGGCGCCGTCCTCGTCGTCGCGCGACCAGAGCACGACCCGGTGCCGGCGTTTCGCGCTCTCGCCGCTCGGCATCGCCTCCCCGGCGACTCTTAGCGGCTCGATGTGAGCCGTAGAATCGCGGCCGTGGCCGGCTACACAGTCAAGAACCTGAAAGAGGTCGAGGACTCCGCGCCGAAGTTCGGCCTTTCCCCGGGGCTCGAAGCGCGCTTCGCGCGCGAGCCGCTGGGGCTCGAGAACGCCGGCGTCAGCTACCAGCGACTCGCTCCGAACGCCCGCGCGCCGTTCGGGCACAAGCACACTGAGCAGGAAGAGCTGTACCTGATCGTCGGGGGAAGCGGCCGGATCAAGCTCGACGACGACGTGGTCGCGCTCCGTCAGTGGGACGCCGTGCGGATCTCGCCGGAGACGATGCGCTGCGTCGAGGCGGGGCCGGAGGGCCTCGAGCTCGTTGCCCTCGGGGCGCCCTACGCAGGTCCCGGAGACGCCGTGCTGACGCCCGGCTGGTGGGCGGACTTCTAGCTCGACTTCCTGCGCAGCTCCTCGAGCACGAACGGGTCGATGGCATCCATCCCGTCCACGCGCTCCTCGAGGTTCTCGACTCCTGCCCAGTCCTCGAGGCGCTCGAAGCCGAGAGCCGCGAGGCGGTCCTCGATCTCCTTCCGCAGGCCGTCGTCCACCTCGATCCACTGCGAGCGCGGCGTCTTGCCGAACAGCTGCTGGTGGATGCCGAAGAGACGTCTGAGCTCCTCGAGCGGATGCTCGTGGTCGTCCACTCGCAGGTCGACGAAGACGTCCGAGAGACCGGCGTAGCCTTGCTCGGGTCCGACGACGAGCACCGCCGCCGACTGCTGACCCCGCCGGTCGCCTCCCGCCGCCTGGGCCGCGTCGAGGCAGTCGAGCAGGCGCTCGACGAGCGGCTTCTCGGCGGTTGCCTCGAACATCTCGGCGAGTGCGTCCACCGTGTCCGCGGCGACGAGGATGTTGCCCTGGGCTGCGTACCCCGGCCCCGTTCGCCCTCCGGCCCATTCGTTGCACTCTGCTCCCGTGTAGCTCGCGCCGCGTCCGCTCCCGTCGACGATCCCGAGCTGGCGCTGCGCGCGGTCGTCGTCTGCGTCGGTCAGGCGAGCGACGACCTCGTCGGCGGGAAGGCCCTCGCGGAGCAGCGCCAGCCCCTCGGGTCCGTAGCGGGGGTTCGCGTACGACTGCGTCGCGATCGCGCCCACGAGCGGCTCCGCCCAGGGGACAACGCATCCGACGGCCAGGAACTTCGACTGCACGGCGACGCCCCACTGCCGCGCCTCGAGGTCGCAGGCGCAGATCGAGTACGTACTGACGACCGGGCTAGCCGTACGTCATCTCCGGAAGGTCGAGCGAAAGCAGTGCCTCGTCCCGCACGAGCGCGCACGCGACCTCCCCACGGGAGAGCGCGGCGAGTACCTCCTCCGCCGTCGACGCTCGCACGACGACCGGCGTGCCCCGCTCGTGCGCCGCGTGGATCATCTCGAAGTCGGAGACGTCGTCGAGGACGAGCGCTCCCTCGAGGTCGATCGTCCCCTCGAGGGCGATCTCCGGCACCTTGCGGCCGGTGGAGCCGAGCCAGCGCTCCCGCATCAGAACGTCAGCGTCTCGCCGGGCTCCGGTGCGAGCACCTCGACCCCGGGCGGGGCGAGCTTCCTGAGCTCGTCCGGTGTTCCGAAGAGTAGTGGGAACGTCCCGTAGTGGCAGGGGACGCATCTTGCGACCCCCAGCAGCTCGAGTGCCACCGCCGCTTCGCGCGGCCCCATCGTGAAGTGGTCCCCGATCGGGAGGACGGCGACGTCGGGCGAGTAGATGCGGCCGATCAGGGACATGTCGCCGAAGACGTTCGTGTCCCCCGCGAAGTAGATCGTGAAGCGGCGGACGGCGTCGAGGAGCGCGAGAACGATTCCTGCAGGCTCCCCTGCGTACGCGCCGTCCTCGGTGCTCGAGGAGTGATTCGCGTCGGTGAGCGTGATGCTGATCATCCCCTCCTTCACGGTGCCGCCCTTGTTCGGCGCGTGGGCGAGGTTGAACTCGATGCCTTTGGACGCGAGCCAACCGCGAAGCTCGACCTGGGCGACGACCGGACAGCCGAACCGCTCGTGGATCGCCACGGTGTCGCCGACGTGGTCGTCGTGGCCGTGGGTGAGGACGATCAGGTCACAGCGTTCCGGCTCGAGCTCGGATTCGGGGCACTTCGGGTTGCCGTGCAGGAAGGGGTCGACATAGATCCGCTTGCCGCCCGGGGAGTCGACGCGAAACGCCGAGTGCCCGAGCCAGGTAAGTGCTGTGGCCATGCCTCGGAATCTATCGTGTCATCTCTAGCGGTTCTCGGGCCGCTCGCCGCACATACCGGGGCTCTCGCAGGGCGAGTGGTCGGTGACCGTCACCTTGCGGTTGCCGCTCGAGTCCGACGAGAGCGTGAACCTCACCCACGCGGTGTTGTTCGTCTTGTCCTGCTCGAGGAACGCGCCGGTCGGGTTCGTCGTGGAGACCAGGTAGTAGTCGTCCCCGTTCGGGAGTCCCGTGAGGTCGACCTGCTGGCCGTCGGTCGCCTGGTGGTACTGGTCGACCCAGCCGGCCGAGATGCCCTGGTAGCCCGTGTAGCAGTCCCAGAACGTCTTCTCGCTCGTCGGCGCGTTGTCATCAAGCTTGTACAGGTCGAGCAGGCAGAAGCCGACCTTGACCGAGTTCCCGCCGACGACGGTCCCGGTCGGGCTTCCCGTGTGCACCTCGAAGAGCGCCACGTTCGCGGTGTGCCAATGGTTGTGCGTCGGGTGGTATTCGAAGGTGGAGACCGTCTGCTCGTAGAGGACGGTGTAGCAGTCGGTCACCTGCTTCGGCTGCGTGCCGCACAGGTACTGCGCGTTCGACGACCGGATCTCCTGGATCGCGTTCGTGATCGGTGCCGTCCCGATCGGCGGGTCGGGGCGGAGCGCCCACGGGCCGCCGCCCGTATTGGCGATCCCGTTGGAGAAGCGGAGATACTCGTTCTGCTGCTGGTTGACGAAGTTCAGGTGCGTTGGGACGACCGTTCTCAGGTCGGGATAGAGAGCGGTCGACGGTGCGGGGGGCTTGCCCGCTACTGCGAGTGTCGCGCCCACGGCCAGGACGACACCGCCCGCCACGACCGTGCTCACGATCAAGCGTGCGTTCATTACTTCTCCTCTCACCTGACGACGCGAGCGATCCTCCCGGATCAGGAGGGGGAAAGCAACTCTCAGAAGGGGAGCGAGTCGACCGCCTCGGACGCAAGGTCGAGGATCGGCTGCACGACGAAGAACGATCCCACCGTCACGACCGCGCAGGCGGCGACGGCGACGCCTACCGCCGGATCGTGCGGCGGGGAGCCTCCGACCGCGACGAGGGGTGTTCCCGCGGCCGTCCGCATGTAGAGCCAGCGAACGACGTTGAGGTAGTACGCGAGCGATACCGCGGTCGCCGCGACGCCGAGCAGTACGAGCCACCAGTCCCCCGAGTCGTACGCGGCCGAGAAGACGAAGAGCTTCGCGAAGATCCCTCCCGTGAGCGGGAAGCCGGCGAAGCCGAGCATGAAGACCCAGAGCGCAAGTCCGTACAGCGGCCGCTCCCAGCCGAGGCCGGCGAGCCCCTCGAGGGTCACCGGCTTCGCGAGCTCCCGCTCGCGCACGGCGACCACGGCGAACGCGCCCACGGACATCGCCGAGTAGACGACCAGGTAGTAGAGCAGCGCCTCCCCGCCGCGCTCGCTGTAAGCCGCGACGCCGATGAGCATGAACCCGGCCTGTGCGATGGACGAGTACGCAAGGAGCCGCTTGACGTCCCGCTGCGCGAGCGCCGCGAGGTTGCCCCAGACCATGGAGACGCTGGCGATCACGGCGACGGCCACCGTCCAGATCTCGCTCTCCTCCGGGAAAGCGGTGACGAGGAGGCGGAGGGTGAGGACGAGCGCGGCGGTCTTGGTCGCCGCCGACATGAAGGCCGTGACCGAGGTGGGAGCGCCCTGGTAGACGTCGGGCGTCCACATGTGGAACGGGGCCGCCGAGACTTTGAACGCGAGTCCGGCGAGGATCATGGCCAGGCCGGCGACGAGGAATGCGTCTTGACCAGCTTCGGCCGCGGCGATCTGGGAGAAGCCGAGCTCGCCGGTCGCGCCGTAGACGAGCGCCGAGCCGAAGAGGAGAACCGCCGAGCCGAAGCCTCCGACGATCAGGTACTTGAGCCCCGCTTCGAGCGACGTCGCGCGGTCGGTGTCGAGCGCGACCAAGACGTAGAGGCTGATGGAGAACCACTCGAGTCCCAGGAACAGGGTCATCAGGTTCCCGGCGCCGACGAAGAAGACCATCCCCGCGCCTGCGGCCGCGAGGAGCGCGTAGTACTCGCCATGGTTGTCACGCCGTCGCTCGGCCCAGGAGACGAGCACGACGACCGCGCCGATGACCGCGAGGACGACCGCGGCCAGCGCGGCGAGGCGGTCGCGATACATCGAGTTCGCCAGGAGCGCCTCGGGTCGCGGCGTGTCCTCGTAGACGACGCCGGCCAGCACGGCTGCGAGAGCGAAGCCGAGGAAGGTGGCGCCGGCGGCGACGCCCTTCCGCATCCACGCGGGGAGGAGGACGGCGACGAGGAGCGCGACGGCCGACGCGCCGAGCAATGCAAGCGTCGGCGAGAGCGCGAGCCAGTCGACAGACGGGGTGTCGATCACGGGTGCGGCCCCGCTGGACGTGCTCCCACGGCCGGGTGAATCACGAAAATGAGATCACTCCCGATAAAAGCTCGGCCGCCGCTCGCCGCGTAATTCTTAGCAACCGCGCGTGCCGCCCTGTCTCCCGGGAACGAGCTCTGGCTGACGAGTGCGGGCCAGGCGGACAGCACCAGGAGAACGAGGATCATCGGCAGGACGAGCGCGAGCTCGCCGGGCCGCAGGTCGAGCGCCTCGTCGCGCACCGCCGACCCCGGGCGCACGTGCAACGCGGCCGAGATCAGCCGTAACACGTACATCGCGGCCAGGACGATCCCCAGCGCGACGATCGCGGCGTAGCCCCAGCCCTGGTCGTAGACGCCGGCCATGATCAGGAACTCGCCCGCGAACGTCGCCGAGCCGGGGACGGCGAGCGCGATGATCCCGGTAGTCAGGAGCACGGTTGCGAGCACGGGACGTCCTCGGGCCATGCCGCCGAGCGCGTCGAGCTCCCCGGTTCCGCACCGGCGCTCCACCATCCCCACGAGCAGGAACATGCTCGCGGAGACGAGCGCATGGGCAACCGATTGGAGCACGGCACCGTCCAGTCCGAGATCGTCGAACGCGAAGATGCCGAGCGTGATGAGGCCCATCTGGGCCATCGACGAGTAGGCGACGATGCCGCGGAGATCCGCGGCCCGGAACGCGAGCAGCGACCCGTAGACGAGGCCCGCGCCGGCCAGCACCAGCACGAGGACCGCGAGGTCGTCGGCAGGCTCGGGGAACTTCGGGATCGCGATCCGCAGGAAGCCGTAGATCGCGGTCTTGGAGACGATCCCCGAGAGGACGGCCGAGACCTCGACCGGCGCTTCCCGGTAGGAGAGCGGCAGCCAGCCGTGAAACGGGAAGAGCGGAGCCTTGATGGCGAACGCGATCGCGAAGCCGAGGAAGATCCAGACGTTGTCGCTCGTGCCGGAGTCGACCAGGCTGAACGTGCCCTGCGTCACGCCGAACGCGACGACCGCAGCCAGCATGAGGAGCGACCCGGCCATCGTGTAGACGACGAAGGTCAGCGTGGCGGCCATCCGGCGTGCCCCACCCCAGACGCCGACGAGGACGTAGAGCGGGATCAGCATCGCCTCGAAGGAGACGTAGAAGAGGAGCAGGTCCTGGGCGGCGAAAGTGGCAACAACCGCGCCGGTGAGGAGGAGCATCAGCGCGTAGTACGCGCGGGGGCGGTCGCGGCCGATCCAGAGCGCGTAGCCGATCGCCGCCGCCGAGACGACGACCGTCGCACCCGTGAGCCAGAGCGAGAAGCCGTAGAAGCCGACCGAATACGAGATCCCGAGGCTCTCGACCCACTCCCTCGACGTCCCGAGCTGGAGCCCGCCGTCGTCGAAGTCGAAGCGCGACGCGGCGACGATCCAGAGGCCGACTTCCATGAGCGCGACGAGGAACGCGAGCCCGGCGGTGGCCGTGCGCGGGAGCGGAAACGCGGCGACGACCAGCGCACCCGCGACGGGGAGGAGGATGAGCGCGGTGGTGAGCATCTGGTTAGTGCTCCGTCCTGGAAGTCCCTCGATGCCCCGAGCGGCTGCAAGCCTTCGCCATGCGGCGTCCTCCGCCCCACCCCAGAAAGTGCTGGCGCACTTTCTGGGGACCCCGGGAGTCGCACCCATATCTCGATTCGATATGGGCGCTCCCTGCGTCCTTGCCTGGCTCGCCTTTCGCGCGCCGGAGCATCGAGGGACTTCCGGGACGAAGCACTACCGCACCGCCACGAAGACGACGACGAGGACGGCCACGGCGACCGCGATCGTGAGCGCATAGGTGCGAAGGAGCCCCGACTGGACGCGGGCGACTTCGCCTCCCACCTGGATCGTCCCGGAGCCGATCTCGTCCATGGAGCGCTCGATCAGCGGCTCCTCGACATCTCGCCGGAGCGCGAGCGAAAGGGCAACCGCGGGCCGGAAGAAGAGCGCGTCGTACAGCTCGTCGAAGTAGAGCTTGTGCTCGAGGACGCGCCAGGCATCGGGGCGCGTCACGAGCTGGCGGCCAGCGGAGAACGCGCGCCGCGCGAGATAGAGGCCGACGAGGCCGAACGTCACCGCGAACGCGCTTGTCAGGTAGTCCTCCGCGACGGTCGGCTCCACGAGCGCCTCCGCCGTCTGTCCGACCCAGTCCGTGAACGGCTGCCACACACCGGGGATGTAGACGAGGCCGCCGACCGTCGAGAGGACCGTCAGGATGCCGACCGGCACGAGCATGGAGAGCGGCCCCTCGGCGTGAGTCGTCGGTGGATGGCTGGCCTCGGGCCCGTATGGCACGTGCTCGACCTCGGCCTGCTTCCCGCGGAAGACGGCGTAGTAGAGGCGGAACGCGTACGCGCCGGTCAGGAGCGCGCCCACCAGTCCCGCGATGTAGAGCGTCCAGCCGAGCGCTCCGCCCGTGGCGAGCGCGGACCCGAGAATCGCATCCTTCGACCAGAAGCCCGCGAACGGCGGGATCCCGACGAGCGCGAGCGTTCCGACGAGGAAGGCAATATGCGTCCGCGGGAGCACGCTCTTCAGGCCTCCCATCCGGCGCATGTCCTGCTCGCCTCCGAGGTGGTGGATGACGACGCCGGCGGCCATGAAGAGCAGTGCCTTGAAGAACGCGTGCGTCATCAGGTGGAAGATCGCGAAGCCGTACGCCCCGAGCCCGGCCGCCATGAACATGTAGCCGATCTGGGACATGGTCGAGTACGCGATCACGCGCTTGATGTCCCACTGGACGAGCGCCACGAGGCCCGCGAGGAGGAGCGTCACCGTCCCCAGCACGGCGGCGAGGTGCTGGATGTCTGGCGCCGCCTCGAAGATCGGATGCGCGCGCACGAGCAGGTAGACGCCCGCCGTCACCATCGTCGCCGCGTGGATCAGGGCGGAGACGGGAGTCGGACCTTCCATCGCGTCCGGGAGCCAGGTGTGGAGCGGCACCTGCGCCGACTTGGCGACCGCGCCGCCGAGCAGGCCGAGAGCGACAAGGTTCACCATGGTGGGCGAGAGCGAGTCGGCCTGGTCGAAGACCCCGAAGAACTCGAGCGTGCCCGCCTGCCAGACGAGGAGCACGATCCCGAGGGCGAACGTCGCGTCGCCGACAGCGTTCATCACGAACGCCTTCTTCGCGGCGGCGACGGCCTCGGGTCGGGAGTGCCAGAACCCGATCAGGAGATACGACGCGAGTCCGACGAGGCCCCAACCGACGAGGAGGAGCAGGAAGTTGCCCGCCTCGACGAGCAGCAGCATCGAGAAGACGAAGAGCGACATGTACGCGAAGTACCGGCGCTCCTCGTCGTCGCCGGCCATGTAGCCCATCGAGTACCAGACGATCAGGCCGCCGACGCCCGAGACGACGAGCATCATCACCGTCGAGAGCGGGTCGACGAGGATCTGGAAGCCCACGTCGAAGTCGCCTGCGGCGAGCCACGTGTACGCGGTCGAGAGGTTCTCGCGCTGATCCGGATCCTCCGCCCAGGTGCCGAAGAACGCGACGAGCGCGCCCCCGAACGCGACGAACGTGGTCAGCGTCGAGATCCAGCCCGCCATGCGGCGCGAGATCGTCTGGCCGGCGAGCGTGATCGCCAGAGAGCCGGCGAGCGGCGCGAAGAGGCAGATCCAGGCTCCCGCGACCACAGTTAGCCGCGGAGCGCGCTTGCCTGGTCGACGTCGAGCGCGAGACGTCGGCGCGCCATCGCGACGATCAGCCCGAGGCCGACTGCGACCTCGCCCGCAGCGACGGCCATCACCGCCAGGGCGAAGATCTGGCCGTCGAGATTCCCGGCCTGGCGCGAGAACGCCACCAGAGTCAGGTTCCCCGCGTTGAGCATGATCTCGAGCGAGAGCAGGACGATCAGCGGGCTCCGGCGGAGCATCACGCCCATCGCACCGGTCGCGAACAGGATCGCCGCGACGATTACGTACCAGCCGATGCCCGGTCCGTTCATTCGGTGTCCTCCGTCTCCCGTGCCGTTCCGAGCACGACGCCACCGATCGCGGCGACGAGCAGGACGATGGACGTGATCTCGAACGCGAGCAGGTGGTCCGTGAGGAAGAGCTCGCCGATCTCGGCCGGGCTTCCGAACGAGTCCGACACCTCCGCCGGACCCATCAGGTCGTCGCCCCACGCCAACCCGAGGACGACCACGACCTCGACGAGAAGCGCGCCCGCGGCGAGGACTGCGGCCGTCCGCAGGAGCGGCGGGCCGCCGGCCCAGGGAGCATCAGCGCGGCCGCCCAGGTACGCGATGACGAAGAGGAACATGACCATCACGGCGCCCGCGTAGACGAGGACCTGCGCTGCAGCCAGGAACTCGGCCGCGAGGAGGAGGTAGAGCACGGCGAGGGACGCGAGGTTCCCGATCAGCGCGAGCGCGGAGTAGAACGGGTTCGAGAGGCTGACGACTGCGACGCCGCTCCCGAGGCAACCGGCGGCGGCCAGGAACCAGACGACCCAGACGAGGAAGTTGCCCATTATCTTCCGCAGAGCAGAATCCGCTCGCGCGGATTCCGCTCGCTCGAAATCCCTGAAGGCGGCCGCTTCGCGGCCGCTGTGTCAGCCGCATACAGAGCGCGCATCAAGACCTCGTCTTGTAGGCGGGCTCGGGGGTGTCGAAGCGAACGGGATCGGCGACCGGCACGCGCTTGATCGGCTCCGCGAGGAGCATGTCCTTCGTGTAGATGAGGTCGTCGCGGGAGTACTCCGAGATCTCGAACTCGTTGCCGAGCGTGATCGCGTCGAAGGGGCAGGCGAGCTCGCAGTAGCCGCAGAAGATGCAGCGAAGCATGTTGATCTCGTAGATCCGCGCGTAGCGCTCACCGGCCGAGACACGGTTGTCGGCGGTGTTCTCCTCGGCGACCACGCGGATGCAGTCGGCGGGGCAGGCGGCTGCGCAGAGCGAGCAGCCGACGCACTTCTCGAGCCCGTTCTCGAATCGCCAGAGGCGGTGGCGACCGCGGAAGCGCGGATACACCGGCCGCTTGTACTCCGGGTACTGCTGCGTGATCGGCTTCCGGAAGATCTGCCGGAACGTGACGGCGAAGCCCTTGAGGCTGGAGAACGGCTGCGGGCTCATCTAGACCGCCACCACCACGATCGCGGTCGCGATCGCGTTCAGCGTCGCCACCGGCAGTAGCACCTTCCACCCAAAGCGCATGAGCTGGTCGTAGCGCAGGCGCGGGAGCGTCGTCCTCATCCAGATGAAGAGGTAGAGGAGCAGGGCGAGCTTGAGGACGAACCAGATCGGCCCCGAGAGAGGTCCAAACCAGTCGGGGCCGAGCCAGCCGCCGAGGAAGAGCGTCACGCACAGGCCGGAGAGCGTGATCAGGTTGATGTATTCGGACATGGTGAAGAGGCCGAAGCGCATGCCGCCGTACTCCGTGTGGTAGCCGGCGACGAGCTCCTGCTCGGCCTCCGGCAGGTCGAAGGGGGCGCGGGCGGTCTCGGCGGTGCCGGCGAAGAGGAAGACGAGGAGCCCGACGAACTGCGGCACGACGTACCAGATCGTGTCTTGCTGCGCGGCGACGATGGTGGTGAGGTCGAGCGACTTTGCCATGATCACGACGCCGAGCACGGAAAGCGCGAGCGAGACCTCGTAGGAGACGAGCTGCGCGCACGTGCGCATCGAGCCGAGCAGGGCGTACTTCGAGTCGGAGGCCCAGCCGCCGACGATGAATCCGTAGATCCCGATCGAGCCGATGGCGAAGATCAGGATGAGCCCGATCGGCAGATCGGCTACCTGCCCTGGGATGTAGACGCCGCTGACCTCCCAACCGGGCCCGAACGGGATCACGGAAAAGGTCACGAGAGCAGTGAACGCGGCGACGAACGGTGCCATCAGGTAGAGCCAGTCGATCGCGGCCGCCGGGTAGAAGCTCTCCTTGTAGAGCAGCTTGAGGACGTCGGCGATCGGCTGCAGGAGTCCGTACGGCCCAGCGCGGTTCGGCCCGTAACGGAGTTGCATCCTCCCCATCACCTTGCGCTCGGCGAGCGTCAGGTAGGCGAAGGTCACCATGACGAGGTTGATGACCACGAGGGCCTGGATGAGGCTCACCCACCACTCGGTCTCGGGCGTCACGACTTCAGGACCTCGACGGATGGATGGAGGTCTGCGGCATGCTCGGCGGCGACGCGGGCGACGCCGTCGACGAGCTTCCGGTTGACGCTGGCCCGGAGCTCGACCGATGTTCCGTTCGAGCGGACGAGGACGGCGTCGCCGGACGCGATCCCGCGCCGGTTGGCGTCGGCCGCGGAGAGCTCGACCTCGCGCGGAGGCCGCTGGAACGAAAGCTCGGGTACGCGGTCGACGGCGGGACCGGAAAACAGGGGCTGGTAGCGCTGCAGCCGTAGCTCGCCGACGAAGTGCACATCGGTGGGGGTAGGGAGCGGCGTCGGGGCCGGAGTTGTCGCGGCCGCCGGCGTCTCGTACGCATGCCGGGGGGGGAGAGGTGCATGCAGGCCGATCTCGTCGAGCGAGAGGTCGCGGAACAGCCGCTCGGCGAGCTTGGCGAACACGCCGGCGGCGTGAGGCGAGATGTCGACGTCGAACCGCTCGGCGAGCTTCGAGATCCATGTGAGCTCGTCGGGGCAGGGCGAGAGGACGGCTCGGCGGAGACGCTGGATCCGCCCTTCGAGATTCATCGTCGTCCCGTCGCGCTCGAGCGCCGCGGTCGCGGGCAGGATCAGGTCCGCCCATCCACCCGCAAGCTCGTGGAACATCGTCATCACGATCACTGCGTCGGCCCGCTCTGCGAGCGACCGGACACTTGGCGCCGCCGCCGCATCGTCGCCGGATACGACGAGCAGCTTGACGTGATCGACGTCGATCTCATCCTGGTCGGCCGCCACCGACCACGCTTCGGCGGCGCCGCGCGCGTTGGGCGTGGCGGGGAGGTGGAAGGCTCCGCAGCCCGGTTTGCCGTCGAATCCAAGGTCGTGGGCCAGCTCGGCGATGCGCGCTCCGCCGCCTCCGCCCGGTCCCGACCAGATCAGCACCGCGCGCGCCGCCCGGCGAAGCCGCCTGCCCAGGCGGTTGCGCGGCTCGGACAGCTCGCGGCAGAGCTCTGCCCCGCCGCCGGGCTGTGTCTGGACGGTCCCGGTCGGCGAGCAGGTCACGACGTCGGCGCCGCGGCGGCCCGCTTCCTTGATCCAGAGGTCCACGATCGGCGCCCGCTCGACGACCGGGTCGTCGCCGACGACGACGAGGAGCTCAGCCTCTGCGATCGCGGAGAGCGGCAGCCGGAACGCATCGAGGGCGTCTGAGGTCGCCTCCGGCAGGACGGCCGAATGCGCGCCGAGGCCTTCCCGCAAGAGCCGCCCGAGTGCGTACGCGATCTCCGACGTCTCCGAGCCGGAGAGCGCGGTGACGATCCCGCCCTCGGCCTCGCGCAGCATCGCCTCGGCTGAGTCGAGCGCGCCGTCCCACGTGATCTCCTCGAGGCCCTTGGGCCCGCGACGGAGCGGCGTGGTGATCCGGTCCGTAGCACGCAGGTGCGGGTACGTGAAGCGGCCCTTGTCGCAGAGCCAGCCGCGGTCGATCTCCGGATGGTTGCGGGAGAGGATCCGCTTCACCTTGCCTTCGCGGATCGTGGCCGAGACGTTGCAGCCGACCGAGCAGCCGGTGCAGACCGTGGGCACGTTCTGGATGTCCCACGGCCGCGCCTCGAAGCGGTAGAGGGTCGACGTCAGCGCTCCCACCGGGCAGAGCTCGATCACGTTGCCGGAGAACGGCGAGCGATAGGGCTCGTCCTCGAACGTCGCGATCTCGGACTGCGCGCCACGGTTTCGGGCGATGAGCAAGCCGTCCTCCGCCACGTCCTCCGAGAAGCGGGTGCAGCGGTAGCAGAGGATGCAGCGCTCGCGGTCGAGGGCGATGAGCGGGGAGACCGGGATCGGCTTGTCGAACGTGAGCTTCGAGAAGCTCATCCGTGTCGAGCCGGGCCCGTAGCGGAACGTCAGATCTTGGAGCGGGCACTCGCCGCCCTTGTCGCAAACCGGGCAGTCGAGCGGGTGGTTGACGAGGATGAACTCGAGCGTCGACTCCTGGCCCTCGGCGGCACTCGCCGAGGTCGCGGCCGTCCGCACGACCATCCCGTCCTGCGCGGTCAACGTGCACCCGGCCTGGAGCTTCGGCATCCCCTCGATCTCGACGAGGCACATGCGGCATGCGCCCACGGGAGGCCCGAGCCGGGGCTCGTAGCAGAAGACCGGAATCTCGATCGCCGCCGCCTGCGCCGCCTCGACGAGCCCGGTGCCCTTCGGCACCTCGACCTGCCGGTCGTCGACCGTGAGCGTGACGAGGTCAGGCATGCACAACCTCGTGCAGGTGACGCTCGTGCTGCGCGGACGGCGCCAGGATCCCTTCGAGCGAGGAGTCACCTCCGAGTGGACACCTGCCCGTTTCGATGTGCGCCTGAAACTCGTCGCGGAAGCGATCGACGTAGCTCGCGACCGCGATCGCGTCCGAGTCGCCGAGCGGGCAGAGACATTTGCCGAGGATTCGGTCGCAGACCGAGAGCAGCAGGTCGAGGTCCGCCTGCGAAGAGCGCCCGTCCTCGATCTTCTGGAGGATCTGGGTCAGCCAGCGCGTCCCCACGCGGCACGGCGTGCACTTCCCGCAGGACTCGTGCTCGTAGAACTGGGAGACGCGGATGCCGAGCTGCACCATGCAGCAGCGGTCGTCGATGACGACGACCCCTGCGGAGCCGATGGAGGAGCCGGCCTTCACGAGCGAGTCGAAGTCGAGCGGCGTGTCGATCTCCGAGGCAGTGAGGATCGCCGTCGAGGATCCGCCCGGGATGATCGCCTTGAGGTCGCGGCCGCCGGGGACGCCTCCGCCGACGTCGTAGATCAGCTCCCGCAACGTGATCCCGTGCGGCAGCTCGTAGTTCCCCGGGGTCACGACATCGCCAGAGAGCGAGAAGACGCGCGTGCCCGTCGAGTTCTCGACCCCCAGCGTCGCGTACTCGGCCGCGCCCAGCTCGAGCACTGACGTCACCGTCGTGATCGACTCGACGTTGTTCACCGCGGTCGGCGCCGCGTACAGGCCCGCGATCGCCGGGAACGGCGGCTTCGTCCGCGGCTGCCCGCGGCGGCCCTCGAGGGACTCGAGAAGCGCCGTCTCCTCGCCGCAGATGTAGGCGCCCGCACCGCGGTGGAGGACGACCGTGATCTCGCCGAGCAGATCGCGCTTCCGCATCGCCTCGAGCGCGTCGCGCAGCACCTCGAACTCGCGCTCGTACTCGCCGCGGATGTAGACGAACACGTGCTGGGACTGAATCGCGTACGCCGCGATCAGACAGCCTTCGAGGAAGCGGAAGGGGACGCGCAGAATGATCTCGCGGTCCTTGAACGTCCCGGGCTCGGACTCGTCCGCGTTGACGACCAGGTAGTGCGGCTTCGCGAGCTGCTCGGGCTTTGGAACGAACGCCCACTTGCGCCCCGTGGGGAAGAAGGCGCCGCCCCGCCCGCGCAGCCCGGAGACCTCGAGCTCGGCGATCACGTCGTCGGGAGCCATCGCGCGCGCCTTCGCGAGTGCGCGGAATCCTCCGGCTGCCTCGTAGTCCTCGACCCTGTCGAGCGCGCCTCCGTTCGTGCCGGCGAAGACGACCTCAGGCCTCGCGGGCATGAAGCTCCTCGATGATTCCCGCGACGTCCTCGGCCTGGACGCGCAGGCGGTGCCGGTTGTCGATCGCGACCACCGTCGCCCAGCCGCAGCCGCCGAGGCACTCGACGGTGCCGAGCGTGAACCCGCCGTCAGCCGACGTCGTGCCTGCGCTGATTCCCAAGCCGCGCTCGAAGGCCTCGACGACCTGCTGCGCGCCGGCGAGTGCGCAGGAGACGTTCGTGCAGACCTCGACCAGGTGGCGGCCCACCGGTTCGAGGCGGAGCTGGTCGTAGAAGGAGGCGATCGAGAGGCAGAAGGCAGGAGTGACGTCGAGCGCGTCGGCGACCTCGCGGAGTGCCTCGGGCGGGAGCCAGCCCCCGTGCTCCTCCTGCGCGAGCCGGAGTGCCGGCAGGACGGCAGACGTCGGCTCCGGATACTGCTTCCGCAGCTTCTGGACTCGGCTGTAGATCGCGGTCGTCATCTGTCCGCGTCTCCCATGACGGCATCGAGCGAGCCGACCACCGCGATGAGGTCTGCGATGAGGCACTCCTGCACGGCTGTCGCCGTCGCCTGAAGGGCGGCGAAGCTCGGCGCGCGGAACTTCACGCGCCAGGGGCGGGCGCCGCCGTCCGAGACGATGTAGCAGCCGTTCTCGCCGCGCGGCGACTCGATCACCACGTAGACCTCGCCCTCCGGGATGGTGAATCCCTCGGTCACGATCTTGAAGTGGTGGATGAGCGATTCCATCGACGTGTGGAGCTCGTGGCGGGGAGGGAGGACGACCTTGCGGTCGTCGGCAACCCAGGGCTCCCCGTCCGTCTCGTCGAGCCGGTCGAGGCACTGCCGGACGATGCGCACGGACTGGCGCATCTCGTCCATTCGCACCTTGTACCGGTCGTACACGTCCCCGTTCGGATAGACCGGTACGTCGAACTCGACCTCGTCGTACGCGAGGTAGGGCATGTTCTTCCGCAAGTCCCAGTTCACCCCCGAAGCCCGGAGCATCGGGCCGGACTGGCCGAGAGCCAGCGCGTCCTCGGCGGAGAGGAGGCCGATCCCCTTCGTCCGCTTCAGCCAGATCGCCTGGCGGTCGAGGATTGCCTCGTACTCGTCGACCGACTTCGGCATCTGGTCGCAGAACTTCCGTGCCTCGGCGGTGAAGGCGGGAGGCAGGTCCTCTGCGAGTCCGCCGACCTGGACGTAGCGCGAATGCATACGCGTTCCGCCGGCCATCTCGAAGAGATCGAGGATCGAGTCGCGGTCGTCGAAGCAGTACCAGAAGAGCGAGATCGCCCCGAGCTCGAGGGCAGACGTCCCCAGCCAGACGAGGTGCGAGTGGATGCGCGTGAGCTCGGCGAGTGCCATGCGCGCCCAGGTCGCACGGCGGGGCACTTCGATCCCGAGCAGCTTCTCGATGGCCAGGACGTAGAGAAGCTCGTTTGCATGGAAGGAGACGTAGTCGATCCGCGGCGCGTACGTGACGGACTTCCACCACGACTTGGCCTCCATGTTCTTCTCGAAGCCCGTGTGGAGGTAGCCGATGACGGCGCGAATGCCCGCGACCGTCTCGCCGTCGAGGTCGAC
>JAHEXT010000057.1 GCA_023251945.1 Actinomycetes bacterium | reverse complement strand
GCCTGCTCGAGCAGGCGGTCCAAATCGACCCGGTCCCGATCGACTCCATGATCGGAGGACGGCCATGAGCGACGCGCACAAGCGGCGGAGACGTCAGGGCCCATCATCTGCATACGCCTTCCGCTGCGATATGGGTGCGACCGAGGACGCAGCATCATGGCGTTCAGCGCCGCACGGCGACATGGCCGCTCATTGCGTTAGGAGCTCTACATCACCATCTCGTGGAGCGCTGCGGTCATGTGAAAATTGCCACCGCGGCCGCGAAGCGGACGCCTGCAGGGACGTTTGCGCGACCGGGATCCGCGCTTGCGGATTTCGGTCACGCGCAGCTGGCTACCCCGTCTGGTGCACCTCCGTCAGGCTGAGCTTCGAGAGCGAGTTGAAGGGCCCCTGCGGCGAGTCGACCCAACCCGTCCATCTCTTCGAGTGGGCGCTCATCGCGTCCTGCCAGTTGAGGATGATGTAGGGGCGCTCCCGGTAGATCTTCGCCTGCATCGCCCACACGATCTGCCGACGCTTGGCCGCGTCGATCGTCAGGCCCTGCTGGGAGTACATCCGGTCGTACCCGGCGTTGCAGTACCCCGTGTCGCTCCAGCCCCCGAACTGCGCGCAGGTGAGCACGGAGAGCATGAAGTCGGGGTCGATCAAGGCCGTCCAGGACCACATGGCGAGGTCGAACTTCAGGTACTTGTAGTCGGGCGCCCCGATCGCCTCGAATGCGGCGCTCGAGTCGAGGGGCTTCAGCGTCAGCTTGACGCCGATCTTCGCGAAGTCGGCCTGCATGATCTGGAAGGTGCGCGGGATCGACTGGACGTCGGTCGGGTCGATCACCTCGTAGGCCATCTTGTGGTCGCCCGCGACGCGGATCCCGTCGGAACCTTTCGGGTAACCGGCCTGGTCGAGCAGGCGGTTGGCGAGGGCGAGGTCGAACTTCTCCGGACTGAGGTTCCGGTTGTACCAGGCGCCGGTCGCGGGCGGGATGTACGAGTCGGCCGGCGTGGCGGTGCCGAGCCAGACGACGGCTGCGATCTTCTTGCGGTCGATCGCGTGCGCGAAGGCCTCCTTGACCTCGAGGTTCAAGAGTTCGCGGTGCTTCGGCTTCTTCGGGTTCGAGTTGATGATGAAGTCGCCCATGCTCACCCCGGGCCCGGAGTCGACAACGAAGCCCGCCTTCCGGACCGCGGCGATCGCGGTCGGCGGAACCGTCTCGACGGCGTCGATCTCGCCCGCCTTGAGCGCGGCGATCATGGCGTCGTCGTTCGAGAACATGCGCAGCCCGAACCCGTCGGCCTGCGGCTTGGCTCCGTAGAAGTCGTCGTTGCGCTCGAAGAGCGCGATCTGGTCCTTCGAGTACTTCGTCAGGACGAACGTGCCTCCGCCCACCAGATCAGTGTTGGCGTAGCTCTTCAGATCGTTTCCCTTGTGCCCGGTGTACTTGCTCCAGACGTGCTGCGGCAGGATCGGGACCTGCTCGAGCTGCGAGAGCACGTTGCCGACCGGCGCGGCGTACTGAACGATCAGCGTCGTGGCGTTGGGAGCCTGGGCGCGCTTCATGTGAGCGACGAGTCCGGCGTAGTTCGCCGCACCCGTCGACTGGTACTTGATGTTGGTGTTGAGCGTCCAGGCGGCGTCCGCCGCCGTCAGCGGCTGCCCGTCCGACCACTTCGCGTTCGCGGCCGTCTTGAACGTCCATGTCTTTCCGTCCTTCGACACCTTCCACGAGCGGGCGAAATCCGGGACGAATTGGAGCTTCTTGTCGTACTGGACGAGAAACGGGTAGACGTACATGAACGTGTTGTACGTGTCCTGGTTGAAACCGACGAACGGGTTCAGAGAGTCGATCCGGGAGCTCGTCCCGAGCCTGAACACGCCTCCACTCTTGTCCGTGGAGCCTTGTGCAAGCGAGACCGCGACAGCCGAAGCGGCGGCGACAACCACCAGCGCTACGGCAAGTACCGACTTCATACCTTTCCTCCTTGTCGAGCTAGCGCTCGTTCGACGTCGGCCTGCCTCCCCTGTTAGACGGAGCGCCGGGTCGTTCAGTTGGGCGTGCGCGTGTCGGCGTCGAGCGTACATCGTCGGCGCGCGGCAGTGGGAGCGTGCGGCCGCCCGCCGCAGCAGCCATCCGGTCGAGGCGGCGGGCGAGCTCACGACGAGCCCGAGCCAGGTGCCGCTCGACGCTCTGCTCGAGCCAAGGCCCGGGCGACCGCGCGCCGGGGTCACCGCGCAAGGAGGCGAGCTCGGGCCAGAGGTCGGGCCCCACATCTGGGTCACCCTGAGCGGCCCAACATGCCCGAGCCGCCCGTCGGCCGCGTCTGCTTCGTTCGATCGCGAAGGCTTCATGTGAGAGGTCGGCACAGAGCCGGTTGAGGCCGACCCTCGCCAGCCGGCGCGCAGCTGACGCATGCCGCCCGAGCCGCACGGCAGCGAGCGCAGCCTGGAGGTTCTCCACGTCGCGCGCCGTCTGCTCGTGTGGATAGGCGGCCGTCTCCTTCGCGTCGAGGCCGTGGAGGCCCCGGGCGGCGGCAGTGAACGCCCGTCTGCCCTCGGCGCGCTCGAGCTGGGCGAGCGCCCGCTCGAGTCCTGGGTGCGAGGCGCCCCCGAGCCTGCGCCGCAGATGACGGGCACGGGCCGGGAAGTCGAGAAAGCGATCGGCGTCGGTGTCCGCCGCGAGCAGGAGGCGTGCACACACCCTCGTCAGCAGAGCGAGGTAGCCGAAGTCGACCTCGGCCGACCGGTCGTACTGCGTGTGGTACTCGGTCCGGTTGAAATCGGAGGAGAATGTCGAGACGTTGATACCCGGCACGCCCGCGGCGAGGAATGGCCACACCTCGGTCCAGGTGCTGGGCGAGCCGAGCCTCCATCCGTGAGGAAGGAGCCCGTCCAGCGCCGCCCGCCGGCACACGCGACGCGCCCACCCCGTCAGCTCGGGCGGCGCATCGACGACGAAGGGCTCGGGACGCCCGCTGCCCTCGACGTTGAGGTAGAAGGGCGCACGCGTCGACCACTCCCGGTGCTCGGCCGCGATCTGGCGCCAGGCGCCATAGCACCAGTCGTAGGCGGACTCGGCGATCCCGTACTCCTCGGCCGTGTGGGAGATGAAGACGATGGGGTGCCGCGGCCGGAGACCCGTCTCGACACAGGCGCGGGCCAGCGCGAGCGTGATCGCCACGCCGCTCGCGTCGTCGAAGGCTCCGGAGAACCAGGCGTCGTGGTGCGCGCCGACGAGGAGCGGCCGCGTAGCCCGGCGCCCGGGCAGCGTCCCGACCACATTCGACGCGCGGGCGCCGCGCTGGAGCGGCGCCGAGAGGACGACGCGGACGGTTTCTCCGTCTCTGGCCACGAGGGCGGCAGCGTCCTCCTTGCGGATCGTCACCGCGGGCGGCCCCTCTCGGTGCCACAGGCCGTCGAACGAGCCGAGCGCTCCAGGGGCTTGGTAGTACGGACCGCCTGGCAACGACGTAACCACCATGGCCGCGGCTCCGCGTATGCCGAGCTCGAGCCCGACCTGGTACGGCCACAGTCCGTCGTCGCACCAGTCCACGAGGGTGATCGCACCGGCCACGTCGAGGCGGTCGAGCTCCCGTCGACCGCCTCGTCCGACGAAGACGAGCCTGCCGGAGACCCCCTCGGCGCCCGTCTCGGGCACCCCCCCGAACGAGGCGCACTCGAAGCGCCGGCCGCCCCCCAGCTCCACGTAGGCGTCGAGCAGCCGCCACGCGTCCACGGGAACGGGCTCGTCGACGACTTCGAGTCCAAGGGCCCGAAGCTCCGAGGAGGCGAAGTGGGCCGCTGCGCGCTCCTCGGGCGTTCCGGCAACGCGGAAGCCGAGCGGATGGGACCCGAGCTGCTCGAGGTGCTCGACGACCGAGCGGAGATACTCGACCGAGATCGCGGACTCGACCCCAGGCTTCTCCGCCACGAGCGCGTGAACGGCTAGCCGACGGGTGACGCCGCGCCCGGCGCCGGGCGGACGACGGCGGTCTCGTGAACCTGCTTGACCGAAGGGTCGTGGAACGCGATCCACAGCGCGGCGCGGTTGACGAGGTCGAGCGCGAGCGGCATCTTCCGCGCGAGGTCGAGCCAGAGCACGACCCGCACTTCGCCCGAGCCGTTGTCTGCGTCGTGCAGGAAGGTGTCGTCGAAGAGGACGCCCTCCCCGTTCCGCCAGTAGTACTTCTCGCCGCGCTCGATCAGCGACGTGTCACGGGCGGCGTTGTCCTCCTCGCTGTCGTTGACGCGCAGGAAGCACTCCCGGTTCTCGTTGTTGTTCGGGATGACGATGCCGAGGTGGTAGCGGAGGAACCCCTTGTAGTACCCCCAGTGCGGGCGGACGTACTGGTGCGGGTCGAGGATGGAGAAAAACGCGGTATAAGTCCCGGGGATGCCGCGCAGCAGGCGCGCGGTCTCGGGGGCCAGGGCACAGTTCTCCTCGATGAAGGTGCCCGACTTGAACATGAACGTCTTCCAGGAGATCGCGTGGATCCCACCTGACGTGTACGAGCCACCGAGGGTCTCCATGTCGGTAATCTGCTCTTTGGCACCGAGCAACGCCAGACACTCCTGCCGGATCGTCTCGTTGTTCCGCTCGAGAGTCTCGAGCTCGGGGTAGTCGCTCAGGTAGTCGGTCCGGAAGCCGCGGTTCTTCTCGATCAGCCCGCCTCGCTCGGCCCACTCGAAGAGGCGGTTGATCAGCTTGGAGGCAGCCCGCTTCTTCTCGGGCGGCAGCAAGCGGAACCGGCGCCACCCCACGTAGAGGGCGGCCGGAGCGATGAGGAATCTCAGCCGCGGCAACAACGTCCAACCCCCACCCGACGAGGCTAACACGCCTACGCTTGTTCGAACACCGTGAATCAGTCGATTCGTCCGCGATAGCGCCTCGCCTGCCGTGACTCGCGGGCCCGCTGGCGCCAGCGGCGCTTGAGCTCGCGCCGGACACGTGAGCTCGAGCGCGCCTCGACGGCGCGCAGCTCCCGCTCGAGCTTTCGGTAGCTGCGGAGCCGCTCGGGATCGAGCTCACCCGCCTCGAGCGCCTCCTGCACCGCGCAGTCCGGCTCGGTCCCGTGAGCACAGTCGTTGAAGCGGCACTGCGCCGCGAGCTCGGCGATGTCGGAGAAGGCGCTGTCGAGATCGCCCTCCCAGACCTGGAGCTCGCGGAGGCCGGGCGTGTCCACGAGCAGTGCACCGTCCCGCAGGACGAGGAGCTGCCGGTGCCGCGTCGTGTGCCGCCCGCGCCCGTCCTTCCGCAGATCGCCGATCGGCATGAGCGTGCGACCGGCAAGGCGGTTGATGAGCGTCGACTTGCCGACTCCGGAAGATCCGAGAAGCGCGATCGTGCTCGCCGGCCGGAGCAGCGCCTCGACCTCGTCGATGCCTTCTCCCGTGAGGTTGCTGACAGCGACGACTGGGACGCCGATGGCGATGCTCTCCGCCTCCAGGATCTTCAACGGGTCGTCGCAGAGGTCGAGCTTCGTGAGGACGACGACCGGATCCGCGCCGCTGTCCCACGTCATCGTGAGGTACCGCTCGAGCCGCCGGACGTTGAAGTCTCGGTCGAGGCCGGTGAGGAGAAAGACCGTGTCCACGTTCGCAACGAGGACGTGCTCCTCGGACTTGAGCCAGGGCGTCTTGCGGGAGATCTTGGTCCGCCGCGGAAGAATGGCCTCGATCGCGACACGATCGCCGGGTGCGTCGCAGACGGCGACCCAGTCGCCGACCGTCGGCATCCCGCCCCAGATCTCGTGGTCTCGGAGCCGGCCGCGGGCCTGCCCGAGCCGGTCGCCGCGCTCGCCGCGGACGTAGTACCCGCCGCGATGCTCCGCGACGACCCGCGCGGGCTCGAAGCCGCGCTCGGAATGAATTGTGAAGGCCGCCTCGAGCTCGTCGGTCCAGCCGAGAGCGGCCAGGGTTCCATCGGACAAGGTAAAGCTCCTTCGCTCGGGGTGAACCTGGCCGCGGCTCGATTCGACTGCCAACCACGCCGTTGAGCGGGACGCAAGCCCCGCGACCGCGCGAGCGGGCGCCTTTAGGGCTCTTCGCGCGACCGGGATCCGACGCTAGCGGATGCCGGTCTGGCGCGAGGTCGAGCCGAGCCGGAGAGAGATGCAGCAGATGACTTTCATTGCGACCTCCTCCTCTCGCTCGACGATGAGAACTCCGGAAGCGTAGGGTGCCGGGGCCGTTTCGTCAACGAACGGCCCTCGCGGACTCGGCCGGCGCGGTGTGCAGGTTCCCCGACCTCCCGCCCGGCGGACGTCCTCTCCGCGGACTGACGGCGACGAGCCCCGCGCTATCCTGTCCCGGGCGCGGTGGCGGTAGCTCAGCTGGTAGAGCCCCGGGTTGTGGTCCCGGTGGTCGCGGGTTCGAATCCCGTCCGCCACCCCTGAATTGACCAGGCCCTGGGCCGATGCAAGGCTACGCAGGCGATGAGTGGCGGAGGGCTGGCTTCGACGACCCGATTTCTCGTCCTCGCCCTGAGCGCCCTCTACGCGTTCGCCGCCGTAGCCGGTCTGATCTTCGTGGACTTCGAGACAACGCGTGACACCGTCCTCTGGCTTGCTCTCCTCTGCGGGGGTGCCGCGCTGATGCTGGTCGGTCAGCTCGCGACCGGTCTGTCCGGATGGGCCTCGGCCGTGCTCGTCTCGATCGGGGCGGCTGCCGGCGGGCTCCCCCTCTTCTGGACGATCATCGTCCCCGTAGCTGCGGCGGCGATCATCGCGTGCACCATCGCGCTCGCCCGCCGTACCTCGGCTCCGGCCTAGTGCGCCATACGCGGTACGGGTGGTGGCTGGAGGAGGCGGGCGAAGTCGTCCCGACAGCGCCGCTCGAGGGAGACGCGAGCGCCGACGTCGTGATCGTCGGCGGCGGGTACCTCGGCCTCTGGACGGCGTGGCACGTCCTCGAGCTGGAGCCGAACGCCGACGTCCTCCTGCTCGAGGCAGATCTCTGCGGACATGGGCCGAGCGGGCGAAACGGCGGATTCTGCGAGACGCTCTGGGGGGAGGTCGACATCCTGCGCGAGCGGTCGGGCGACACGGCAGCCCTCGCGGTCTGCCGGGCATCGGAGGAGGCCGTACGCGGGATCGGCGCCTGGTGCACGAAGAACGAGGTGGATGCCTGGTTCAGGGAAGCGCCCATGCTTCGCGTCGCCACGACTGAGTCTCAGCTCGGCTCGTGGGACTCCAAGGTCAAGACCTGCATCGAGCTCGGCGCGTCGGACGAGATCGTCTCGATGTCAGCAGAGGACATGCGTGCCCGGTGCGCGTCGCCGCTCGTCCTCGGAGGTGCCAGCCACCGGCTGAATGCGACGGTCCAGCCGGCACAGCTCGCGCTCGGGCTTCGCCGGCGTCTCATCGAGCGCGGAGTCCACATCCACGAGAGAACCGGTGTAACACGGCTTCACCGCGACGGCCGCGTGGAGACGCGCGGCGGACGGGTGCGTGCGTCGGCAGCCGTGCTCGCCGTCAACTCGGCGGCCGCGGGCTTCTCCGGGTACCGGCTCTCACTCGCCGTCGCGTCGAGCCACATCGTCCTCACCGAGCCAGTGCCGGACGTGCTCGAGGAGCTCGGCTGGACGGGCGGCGAGGCGATCGTCGACAGCCGCACCCTCGTGCACTACATGCGGACGACCCGCGACGAGCGCATCGTCTTCGGGTGGGGTGGCGGCTCGATGGGCTTCGGCAGCAGAGCGTCCACGCGTCTCGAGCTCGATGCCGACGTCATCGCGCGAACCCGGGAGAGCCTCGTCCGCTTCTTCCCGCAGTTTCGCGGCCGCGAGATCACCCACGCCTGGGGCGGGCCGATCGACGTCTCCCCCACCCACCTGCCGATCTTCGGCAGCCGCGGGCGCGTCCACCACGGGTTCGGCTTCACCGGGAACGGGGTGGGGCCGTCGTACCTCGGCGGCGAGATCCTCGCCCGTCTCGCGCTCGACCGGCGCGACGAGCGGACCTCGCTTGCAATCGTGGAGCCCGCCCGCAAGCTCTTCCCGCCGGAGCCGTTCCGCTACGTCGGCGGCTCGCTGATCCGGCGCGCGCTGATGGCGAAGGACGCCGCCGAGGACGAGGGCCGGAAGCCGAGCTCCGCCACTTCATTCGTCGCGTCGCTTCCCCGCCGGCTCGGGCTCCACTTGCCGCGCTAATCGATCCCGGCCGCTTGCAGGGACTGGTCACGTGTGTTACGTGAGGCTTGAATGAGCGCCTCCAGCCGGACGCGCACGACCATCGGGCGGGATGTCGAGCTCGATGCGATCCAGGAGCTGCTGGCCGGGCTCGACGAGGGCCCTCGCGGCCTCTTCCTCCTCGGCCCGCCCGGGATCGGCAAGACCAAGGTGTGGGCGGAAGGGGTCGAGCTCGCGCGGTCGCGCGGGTTGCGCGTGCTAACGACGCGCCCGGCCGGAGCGGATGCGCGCGTGGCCTTCGCCGCGCTCCGCGATCTCGTCGGCGATGCCGCGGAGGAGCTGCTCCCCGAGCTTCCGGCGCCGCAGCGGCGCGCACTCGCGGTGGCGCTACTGCTCGAGGAGCCGGGACCGAAGGCGCCTGAGCCGGACGCGCTCTCGGCGTCCTTCGTCGGGGCGCTCCGCCTCCTCGGTCGCCCGCAACCGCTCCTCGTCGCAGTGGACGATGCCCAGTGGCTCGACGCGTCCTCGCGCGCGCTGCTCACCTTCGCGCTCCGCCGGCTCG
>JAHEXT010000056.1 GCA_023251945.1 Actinomycetes bacterium | reverse complement strand
GGCGGCCAGCTCGTCGTCGTCGAGCTCGAGCCGGTCGAGGAAGTAGTGCTCCGAGCGAAGCGTGTAGAGCTCCTCTCCCGTGAACTCGTCCCGCTGCGACTGCAACGGGACGCCGAGCGCGGTCAGCTCCGCGCGATCCGAGTAGAACCGTCGCGCGAACGCCTCGTCGGACATCTCGCTGTAGCCCTCGACGTTGGACTTGACGTCGCGGGCCGTGAGCGGGCGACGCTCGGCCATCAGGAAGGCGACGAGCGAGAGCTGCCGGATCAGCTTGTCGGCGTCGTGCGACATCGGGCTCCGCGAGCTTACCGCCCGGCCGTCGGCTGCGTTCCTGACGTTCCTGGAGCGGGGCTCGCAAAGGAGGCGAGCGCGAGGAGCGGGGACAGTACGAAGAGGTACGGACCCGCGACGAGCGCGAAGCATCCTGCCGCGAGCGACGTTAGGCGTCGGCGGAGCCGGGCTCCGCCCGGCGGGAGCCGACGCCGTCCAGGGACGTCAGGCGGCTGCGGCGGCGTGCTGGAGGTGTTGGTGGGACGGGCAGTAGTCCCGTCCCGGGAGCGGTGTGCGCTGGCAGGCCTTGCCCTTGCGTGTCGTCGCATGGCAGCGGGCGATGCCTCCGTCGAGGAGCCCCGCCTCGACCTGCTGCTCGATGAAGGTTGTTGCTGCACCGAGCCCTTCTCGCACGGACCACGCGACCTGCGCTTGCGCGGTGATCGGGAAGTAGCGTCTGATGTCTGCGAAGAGGGCGCGGTCGGGCTGTGCGAAGTAGTGGGGATCGTCGGCGAGCCGCTCCATCGTTTGCTCACACTCGACCAACACGGCTCGTCGGTATTCGAGTTGGGTCGTCCTGTCCGCGTACGGGTCGATCAGGTCCTTGATCGAGCGGTAAATCGCTCGCGAGTATTGGTACATGCACGAGCGCAACTGGGCGGCATGGTTATCCATAGGGCTCTCGAGCTCTCCTGGGATCCCCGGTCGCTGGGCGGAAAAGAGGCGGAGCGCCTACTCCGCAGGTGGGAGTGTAGCGCCTTTTCCGGCTTGTTACAAAGTCCGGGGCGAAGGTCGCCTATCGAGACAACGAGCTCAGGGGACGATCCGGCGCACGTTGGCGGTCTTCGCGAACGCTCGTGCCGGCTGGAGAGCGCTCGTCGCCTCCGCTTCCGATGTGTAGAGGCCGGTGAACACGATCCAGTACCCGGGGTGGAGACTCGCGTACTGGGACGAGTCGAGGATCCCGACCACAGGGAGACCACGATCTCGGGCGTCGCGGGCGCGGCCGACCGCCGCCTGCCGCCCTCCGGTCAGTGGGAGCGACGCCAGCGTGATCGTCCAGCCGTCTTGGCCGGCGGGCCAGTCCACGATCCCGGATGCCCCCGCCTCGGGAGGCGAGGCGAGCGTGCCCGTTGTCGGCACGGTTGCGAACCCCCCGGTCGCCGTCAGGACGTGACCTCCCCCGTCGCCGCCTCCCGCCGCAGCGACCGCCGCCGCGGCGCCCACGACTGCAACTGCGAGCCCGATCACTGCCCTGCGTACCCAACCCGCTCCGGCGTCGCTCACCGAGCCCACGGGACCCGGCCCGGGGAGGCGGACACCGCACTCCAGGCAGTACTCCTGTCCGACCGCGACGTCGTCGCCGCAGCGCGGACAAACCGTCATTCCGGTGCCTCGTCGCCTGAGATGACGGCCGGCGCCCCGCCGCCCGCTGGGCGTCCGCACGTCGCGCAGAAGCGCGCCCCCAGGAGCAACGGCGCCCCACAGGTGCAGATCGTCCCGACCCCGCTCCTGCGGAGCTGCACCGTACCGTCGAGAAGGGCATCGATCTCCTGCACGCGCGCCTCGATCGCGACGAGCTCTGCGCAGCGCTCGACGACGAGACCGGCGTTGAACCGGTCGCGCTTGTACATCTCGAGGGCGAGCCCACCGAGGTCGCGGAGGCGTTCTTCGCGCACGAGCAGCAGCGCCCTGCGCTCGCGCTTGAGATCGCGGACGGGTGGGACGACGTACGCCGATCCGGATGGACCACCCGTCTCCGTGGAGCGTGCGCGTCGTAGGGCCATGACCGGGAGGCTAGAGCTGGAGCACGACGAGCCGCTCCTCCGTCATCTCGCGAACGGCGTAGGCCGGTCCCTCGCGGGTGTTGCCGGAATCCTTGACGCCGCCGTATGGCATCTGGTCGGCACGAAATGTCGGTGCCTCGTTCACGGTCACTCCGCCGAACTCGAGCTCGCGTGCCGCACGCAGAGCGGCCTTGGCATCCCGCGTGAAGACACCCGCTTGGAGTCCGAAGCGCGTTGCGTTCGCAAGCGCGATCGCCTTCTCGAGCGTGTCGTACGCCGTGACTGTGCAGACGGGGCCGAAGACCTCCTCGCAGGAGACCTTCGCCTTGGGCGGGGCGTTCGCGATCACCGTAGGGCGGATCAGGCCGCCCTCGACCGTTCCACCGGCTAGCACGACCGCGCCGGCAGACTTCGCCTCCTCGATCCAGGCGAGCACGCGCTCCCGCTCCGAGGGCGCGATGAGTGGGCCGACGTCCGTGTCCTCGTCCGCAGGGTCCCCGACCTTGAGCGCCTCGACGCGGGGAAGGAAGCGCTCGAGAAATGCGTCGTACGCGCTCCGCTCGACGTAGATCCGCTGGACGGAGATGCAGCTCTGGCCGGCGAAGGAGAAGGCGTTCCCAGCGAGGCGAGCGGCGGCGTCGTCGAGGTCGGCGTCCGCCGCGACGATCACAGGGGTCGCGTTGCCGAGCTCGAGGTTGACGCGCTTGCGGTGGGCGCGCTCGCGGAGCTTCCAGCCGACTGGGGCGGAGCCGGTGAACGTGATCAGCTTCACGCGCTCGTCTTCGACCAAGACGTCTCCGATCTCGCTTGACGGACCGCAGACGACGTTCAGCCAGCCCGGCGGCAGACCGGCCTCCGTCTCCAGCTCGCCGAGGAAGAGCGCGGAAAGGGGGGTCTGCGACGCGGGCTTGAGCACGACCGCGCAGCCGGCCGCGAGAGCCGGTGCGATCTTGTGCGCGACAAGGTTGAGCGGGAAGTTGAAGGGCGAGATCGCGGCGACGACGCCGATCGGCTGCCGGATCGTGAATGCGAGCTTGCCGGCACCCGCCGGGGAAGCATCCATGGGGACCGCCTCGCCGGCCTGCTTGCGCGCCTCGACCGCCGCCATGGTGAAGGTGGAGACTGCGCGCGACGCTTCGACCCGCGCTGCCTTCATCGGCTTTCCGGCCTCGGCCGAGATCGTCCGGGCGGCATCGTCGGCGCGCTCCTCGAGAGAGGCGGCGACACGGTCGAGGATCGCCGCTCGCTCGTGGGCCGGGAGCGGCTCCTTCATCGCGTGCTCGGCCGCGTCGAGCGCGCGATGGGTCTCGGCGGCGCCCGCCTTCGGCACCCGCCCGACGAGCTCTCCGTCGTAGGGCGAGCGGACCTCGACCCACTCGCCCGTCTCGACCCATTCGCCTCCGATCAGGAGCTTGCGCTCGGTCGTGGTCGTGGCCATGGCGGGAGTGTAGATGGGAGACTTTCGGGCATGGACATGCCGGACGTTCGCTACGCGCGCAGCGGTGATGTCGCGATCGCGTACCAGGTCTTCGGCGAAGGACCCGTCGAGCTCGTCTTCGTCCGTGCCATCACGGGCGACCTCCTCTCGACGTGGGACCAGCCACTCCTCGTGCGCCACGTGCTCGGGTTGGCCGAGGTCTCGCGGGTGCTGATGCTCGACAGGCGAGGCACCGGCCTCTCGGATCGAGTGCGGGAGGTGCCCACGCTCGAGACGAGAATGGACGATCTGCGCGCCGTGATGGACGACGCTCGCGTCGACCGCGCCGCCTTCTGGACCGGCCAGAACGGCACACCGCTACCGACGCTCTTCGCGGCCACGTATCCCGAGCGGACGGAGGCGCTGCTTCTTCTCGACCCGATCGCGAAGGGCACGAGGGCAGCCGACTACCCCTGGGCACCTACCGAGGACGAGTGGCGGCTCCGGCTCGCGGAGATACGCGAGGCCTGGGGGCGACGGGACTTCTTCGAGCGCCTGCTGCGCGAGTGGTCACCGGAAGCGCCTCGAGATCGAGAGTTCGTCGATTGGTTCGTGGCTCATATGCGTCGCAGCCTGAGCCCCGGCGCAGCCGTCGCCCTGTTTCGCATGGCGATGGAGTCGGATGTGAGCGACGTTCTCCCAGCTGTCCGCGTCCCTTCGCTGATCTTGCACAGAGAGAGCCAGCGTGGACCTGCGGAGTACTTCGCCGAGCGAGTCGCCAATGCGCACCTCGTCTGTCTCCACGGCCTGAAGGGTGTCTACACGTGGGTCGACGATGCGGCGCACGAGCTCACGATGCGCATGACCAGGGAGTTCGTCGCCGGCCTCGGGCGACGCGAAGAGCCCGACCGCGTTCTCGCCACGATCCTCTTCACGGACATCGTCGGCTCGACGCAGAAGGCCACGGACCTGGGCGATGCCGCTTGGCGGGAGCTTCTGGCCCGCCACCACGCCGTTGTACGCGGGCTCCTTGCCCGGTACAGCGGACAGGAACTCGACACTGCCGGCGACGGCTTCTTTGCGTCGTTTGACGGTCCGGGACGTGCGATCGCGTGCGCAAGCGCGATTCGGAACGAGGTCCGGGGACTCGGGCTCGAGATCCGAGCGGGCCTACACACAGGGGAGTGCGAGCGCATCGACGGCAAGTTGGGTGGGGTAACGGTCTCGATCGGCGCCCGGGTCGCTGCCGGGGCAGAGCCCGGCGAGGTGCTCGTCTCGAGCACGGTGAAGGATCTCGTGGCCGGCTCTGGCTTTTCTTTCGAGGAGCGCGGAGAGCACGAGTTGAAGGGGGTTCCCGGGAAATGGCGCCTCTATGCTGTTGCCGATGGCTAGGGACGCGTTCATCGTCGACGCCGTCCGCTCCCCGATCGGCAGACGGGGAGGCTCGCTCGCCGGGATCCGCGCAGAGGAGCTCGCAGCCCAGGTGCTGAACGGCCTCGTGGATCGCCTCGACGTCGATCCAGCGGAGATCGAAGACGTCCAGATGGGCTGCGTGACCCAGGTCGGCGAGCAGGCGCTCAACGTGGGCCGTCAGGCCGTGCTGGTCGGAGGTTGGCCCGAGACCGTCTGCGCGTCGACCGTAGACCGGCAGTGCGGGTCGTCGCTGCAGGCGGCCTTCAACGGTGCGTCCGCCATCCAGGCGGGGCACCTCGATCTCGTCGTCGCCGCTGGTGTCGAGCACATGACCCGTGTGCCGATGGGGTCGAACCTCGGAGACGCTGGGTGGGGCGCAGTCAACGAGAAGATCGCCGAGCGCTGGCCGATCGTCCCGCAGGGGATCTCCGCGGAGGTGCTCGCGGAGGAGTGGGGGCTCACGCGCGAGCAGCTCGACGCGTACTCGCTCGAGTCTCACCGGCGCGCAGTCGCCGCGATCGACGAGGGGCGATTCGAGCGCGAGATCGTTCCCGTCGAGGTCGGAGCTGCCGGGGCGGCGGTCCTCTTCGCCGTCGACGAAACGCCGCGCCGTGACACGTCACTCGAGAAGCTGGCCTCGCTGCAGCCTGCCTTCAAGGTCGACGGAGTCGTGACGGCGGGAAACTCGAGTTCCATCGTCGACGGCTCGGCGGCGATGCTGCTCGCGAGCCCTGAAGCCGTCGAGCGGCTCGGGCTCGAGCCGCGTGCGCGCTTCGTCTCCTTCGGGCTCTCGGGAGTCGATCCGTACCGGATGCTGCATGGGAACCCCGAGGCGTGCGCGCGGGCGCTCGCCAAGGCCGGGCTCACGTGGGACGAGGTCTCGGTGATCGAGGTCAACGAGGCCTTCGCCTCGGTCGTGCTGCAGTTCCTCGCGGACACGGGTCTCCACGAGCGGTGGGAAGCGGGCGACGTCAACCCGAACGGCGGCGGCATCTCCCTCGGGCACCCACTCGGAGCGACCGGCGCGCGGATCTCTGCGACCCTCGTCAACGAGCTCGATCGGCGTGGTGCACGCTACGGGATCGTCTCGATGTGCATCGGCCAGGGCCAGGCGATCGCCGCCGTCGTCGAACGTCTCTGACCGGCCTGGATTCGATCAGTCTCGCTGATCAAAACACCAGGTATATCGACTGGCGCTGATAGACCTAGTCGAGCATCATCAGGACATGTTCGGCTACATCGTCATCGTTTTCCTGCTCGTCGTGGGCCCACTCGCGGTCATCGCCGGAGCGGACTCGCGCATCGACGACGTCGCTCGCCGGCGCCGGCTCCGTCACTGACGAGCCCCTCCGGCGGTCCCCGCGCGCCGTTAGGATCGCGCGGCGTGACCGCTCCGGAGATCCGCACGATCGGCGTCGTCGGCCTCGGCGCCATGGGTTCGGGCATCGCGCAGCTCGCGATCGAGGCCGGGTACGCGACGGTCGGCCGCGAGGTCTCTGACGACCTCGGTGAGAGGGCGCGCGAGCGTATCGCGCACTTCCTCCAGCGGAAGGTCGACAAGGGCACGTTGGGGGTCGACGAACGTGCAGCCGCGCTCGACCGCCTCTCGCTGACCACGAGCCTCGCCGACTTCGGACGTTGCGATCTCGTGATCGAGGCGATCGTGGAGGACCTCGGCGCCAAGCTCGCGCTGTTCTCCGAGCTCGAGACGATCGTCCGGCCGGACGCGATTCTCGCGACGAACACGTCCGCGCTCTCCGTCACCGAGATCGCCGCGGCTGTTTCGACCTCGGAGCGGGTCGTCGGTATGCACTTCTTCAACCCGGCCCCGCTGATGCCGCTCGTCGAGATCGTGCAGGCGGAGCTCTCGTCCCGGGCCGCAGTCGACGCGGCGTACACCGTCGGTGAGCGGCTTGGGAAGCGGCCGATCCGCTGCCACGACACCCCGGGGTTCGTCGTCAACCGCATCCTCATCCCTCTCGTGAACGACTGCCTGCGCGTCCTCGACGAGGCGCGGGTCTCGCCCGAGGACCTGGACACCGCCATGACCGCGGGAGCCGGCTGGCCGATGGGCCCTTGCACCCTCGTCGACCTCGTCGGGATCGACGTCCACGTGCACGCCTCGGAGGCGCTGTACGAGAAGCTTCGCGAGCCGCGGATGGCACCCCCTCCGCGAATCGTGGCGATGAAAAATGCCGGCCTCCTCGGCCGCAAGAGCGGCCGCGGGTTCTATACCTACGACAGCTAGGAAGTCCCTGCGAAGATCCGCTCGAGCGCGGCCGCGTCCTCAGGCTGGCAGTAGACGTGGACACGATCGCCTGGCTCGAGGACGGTGTCGTCTTCGAACGTCTTCGGCCTACCATCCCGGATGAGCACACCCACCCAGGCGCGCTCGCCCAGCGGCAGCTCGCCGAGCCGGCGCCCGTTGGCGAACGCATCGTCTCTGACGACGAACTCGAGGACCTCGGCGAGGTCGTAGTCCACCCGCCTGAACGGCACGTGCAGGCGCTCTGCGGCGAAGGGGACGGAGGCGCCCTGGACGATCACCGAGAAGAGGACGACGACGAAGATGATGCCGTAGATACGTCCGGCGTCGTCCACCGCAGCGACGACGGCGAGGGCGCCGAGCAGGATCGGAACCGCGCCTTTGAGGCCGCCCCAGACGACGAAGAGCTTCTCCCCGGGGTGGAGCTTGACGGGCACCAGCAGAAGGCCCACCGCGAGCGGTCGTGCGACGAAGGCGAGGATGAGCGCGAGCACCAGACCTTCACCCCATACGGCGGGGTCGTCGAGGTCGCTGTATCCGACGGAAAGCCCGAGCGCCGCGAACGCGCCGATCTCAGCGAGCGCGGCGAGCGACGAGTGGAACGTCTCGATCTCCCCTGTTCGCGGAGCGGCGACGTCGCCGAGGAGGATTCCGGCGGTGAAGACGGCCAGGAACCCCGAACCGTGCGCGACCGAGGCGACTCCGTAGATGATCCCCGCACCCGCGAGCACGCGAATCGGGTAGAGCGTCGGGCTCGTCAGGCGGATCCGGCGCATCGCGGGGAGGAGGAGCAGTGCGCCCGCCACGCCGACGGCGAGTCCGACGGCCATCTCCAGGGCGAACTCGGTCACGACGATCGAGAAGTTGCCCCCCTCCTCTGTCGCGAGCTCGATCATCCCGATCATGAGCGCGATCCCCACGGGATCGTTCGTTCCGGCCTCGCCCTCGAGAATCGTTCCCGCGCGACCGCGGATCTCGCGTCCCCCGAGGACCGAGAACGTGACCGCCGGATCGGTCGGGGCGATCGCCGCTCCGATCAGCCCGGAGGCGATCCACGAGAAGCCGACGACGTAGTGGGCTGCGAGCGCGACGAGTCCGGCGGTGGCGAAGGTCCCGACGAGCCCCAGCGTGAGAATCTGCGCGGCCGACCGCCGGAAGCGGTTGCTGCCGATGTGCAGGCCGCCGTCGAAGAGGATCACGATGAGCGCGACGACGCCGATGCGCTCGACGACGTTGATCGAGAGGGCGTCTCGCAGAGGATCGATCAACGCTGCGGCGAGGCCCGTGACGAGCAGGAAGATCGCCGCGTTCGGGAGCGAGATCCGGTCCGCGACCCGCATCCCGAGGACGGCGAGGAACACGCCTGCAGCGACGAGGAGAACGATCGCGCCGAAGTCGGTGATCTCGCTCATGGTCCGGTATCGGAATCTACGGTGAGCGGCGGCGGCGGGCGCGGTTGAGGTACCGCGTCCAGCTACTCGAAGGCCCCCTGGGATGCCGAGTAGAGGATGGCAATGAGCGCGCTGAGCCCACCTACGCTGGCCGATAAGAACGCTGCTAAAGCGACCTCCACGAGCGAGCGATGTACGAGTGCCCCTGACCTGACCCCCTGAGATCGGTCCGGTCGTTGCGAGAGTCTTACCGCCGATGATGTTGGGCAGAGGAGGACGATCGGAGCGATGGGACAGCACAGGCGCCGGCGGCATACGCCGGAG
>JAHEXT010000010.1 GCA_023251945.1 Actinomycetes bacterium | reverse complement strand
GAGGTCTCGACGTTTTGCACGCTGTTGAGTTTTCAAAGACCGGGCCGCTGGGCGGGCGACAAAAAGGCCTCGGCTCGCGCCAGAGGCCTTCGGGAGGGAACTACAAACTCGTATCCGCTCGCTCGAAGGCGCTCCAGTTGTCGAGTGACAGGCTTCTTGTGCCCCCCTCTCGGGCGGCCGAAGGATGGTAGCACACGGCTTTCCGCTGTCAACGAAGCCGTTGCCGGGCCCTGGTGGTCAGCTCGTGAAACGGACGAATCGACGCTTGCCGGCCTGCACGAGCGCCCCTACGAGCCGTGCGCGATGAACTTCCAGCTCATCGACGACCTCACCGTCGACCTTCACTGCACCCTGCGCGATGAGCCGGCGCGCCTCGCTCGTCGAGAGCCCGAAGCAGTCGGCGAGCACTGCAGGTAGGTGAACCGGGTCGTCGGGTGGCAAGCCTGCCTCCGCGACGTCCTCCGGGGCCTGACCCTCCCGCACGACCCGCGTAAAATGCGCCTCGGCGCGTCCAGCAGCCTCGGAGCCGTTGTACAGGTCGACGATCCCGCGGGCGAGCGCGAGCTTCGACTTCATCGACTCGAGCCTCGGGGGCTCGGCGTCGAGGCACAGACGCCACCACTGATCGAGAGCTGCGTCCGGGATCGACATGACCTTGCCGAACTGCTCTTCCGGAGGCTCGTCGATCCCGACGTAGTTGCCCTGGGACTTCGACATCTTCTCGACCCCGTCGGTCCCCACGAGGAGCTCGTACGTGATCACGGCCTGCGGCTCGAGCCCGTAGTTTGCCATGACGTCGCGACCCATGAGGAGGTTGTAGAGCTGGTCCGTGCCGCCGACCTCGACGTCTGCCTGCACGGCAACCGAGTCGTACCCCTGTGCAAACGGGTACAGCAGCTCGGAGACCGAGATCGGCTCCCGGCCTCGGAAGCGCTGTGCGAAGTCGTCACGCTCGAGCAGCTGTGCGACCGTACCGGTGCGTGTCAGGCGAACGAGCTCGGCGTAATCGAGCTTTCCGAGCCACTCGCCGTTGAAGCGGACTTCGGTGCGCTCGCGGTCGAGGATCCGGTACGCCTGCTCGGCGAAGAGCTCGGCGTTCCGGTCGAGCACATCATCCGGCAAGACTTGCCGCTCCCTCGAGCGACCCGACGGATCGCCGATTCTCGCCGTGTAGTCGCCGACGATCAACACGGCGATGTGTCCCAGGCGCTGGAACGCGGCGAGCCGGCGGAGAACGACGGCGAATCCGACGTGGATGTCCGGGCCCGTCGGGTCGATCCCGAGCTTCACTCGCAGTGGCCGGCCGAGCGCAAGCTTCTGCTCGAGGGCTCCCTCGGGATGGACATGAACGGCGTTGCGCGTCAGGTCGGCAAAGCTCACGGGGAGCCGATCGTGGAAACGTGGGCGCGCGTGACCTCGGCCGGGGAGCGGCAGCCGAGGAGGGCGAGGGCGTTCTCCGTCTCGTCCCGGAGGATCTCCAAGACCTGCCGCACGCCCTTCTCGCCCCCGAATGCGAGCCCGTACATCGCCGGCCGCCCCACGAGAACGGCGCGCGCCCCGAGCGCGAGGGCCATGACGACGTCCGTTCCTCGGCGAACACCGCCGTCGAGGTACACCTCCGCCCGTCCTGCGACCGCGTCCACGACCTCCGGGAGCGCCTCGAGGGAGGCGATCGCGCCGTCGAGCTGGCGACCGCCGTGGTTCGACACGACGACCCCGGCGGCGCCGTGCGCACATGCGAGCTCCGCGTCTTCTGCAGTGACGAGCCCCTTGACGATGACGGGGACGTTCCACCGCTCTCGCAGCTCCGCGACGTAGTCCCATTCCAGCCCGGACTCGAGCAGGTCGAGTGAGTGATGGCCTTCCGCGTCACCCCCGCGTGCCCGTGCTGCCACGATCGCCGGGACCACACCCTCGGGAGCCTCGAACCCAGTCCGTGCCTCGCGGTGCCGGATCCCGTAGACGGGCAGATCGGCGGTCAGCACGAGCGCGGAGAAGCCGGCTTCCAGGGCCTCGGCGATGACCTGATCGCTCACCTCACGGTCGCGGAAGACATAGATCTGCAGCCACCGCGGCGCGCCTGGAGCCGCCGCCGCGACGTCGCGCGGTGTCGCCGTCGCGACCGTCGACAGGCACATCAGTGTGCTCGCCGCCGCGGCACCGCGAGCCATTGCGAGCTCGCCCTCCTCGTGCGCGATCTGCTGGAACGCCATCGGCGCCACTAGGACTGGCATGGACACCGGCGTGCCGAGCACCGTCGTCTCGGTCGTCACCGCGGACACGTCGACGAGCACCCGTGGCCGCAGGCGGAACTGGGAGAACGCCTCCCGGTTCCAGCGGAGCGTGCGCTCGTCCCCCGCGCCACCTTGGACGTAACTCCAGGCGTCGGGCGGGAGAGTCTTCTCGGCCAGTCGCTCGGCGTCGTCGACCGTCAGTAGGTTTTCCATGGCCGCGGAGCCTACCGCCTCGCCATGGGCGGAATTCATGACTCCGTAAGGCAGTGCGGCCTACCCTTCACTCGTGCTCGTCCTGCTCGGGATCGCGTTCCTCGCAGGAGTCATCACGGCGATCTCGCCGTGCGTCCTTCCCGTCCTCCCCATTCTGCTCGCCGGAAGCGCGACGAGCACCGACCGCAGACGGCCCTTCGCGATCGTCGCCGGTCTCGTCGTGTCGTTTACCACCTTCACGCTCGCCGGTGCCGCACTCCTCAGCGCACTCGGGCTTCCGGAGGACCTACTGCGCGACATCGCGATCGTGGCTCTGTTCGTTCTCGCCGCGAGCCTTCTCTCCCAGCGCGTGGCGTGGCTGCTCGAGCGCCCGTTCCTCTTCCTGACCCGGCGACGCGTGTCTCGCGACACCAACGGCTTCGTGGTCGGGCTGAGCGTTGGACTCGTCTTCGTACCGTGCGCAGGCCCGGTTCTCGCGGCTGTGACGGCTCTCGCCGCCAGCGGCGATATCACCTTCCGCATCGTCCTCGTCACAACCGCGTACGCGATCGGAGCCGCGATTCCCATGCTCGCGATCGCGATCGGCGGCCAACGGCTCGGATCGGGCATGCGCGTCGTCCGCACGCATGCTGCGGCCGCGAGGAAAGTCGCGGGCGTCGTCGTCGGTGCGACCTCCCTCGCGATCGCGTTCAACGTCGACCGGCACTTCACAACAGCCGTCCCCGGATACACGAACGCGCTGCAGACGCGGATCGAGCGGAGCTCGTCGGCACAGAAAGCGCTCGAGAAGCTGAGCGGCAGTGGCGAGGCGCTCGCCGCGACCCAGGGACGCTATCCGCGCGCGCCGGAGTTTCGCAGTATCAAGCTCTGGCTGAACACGCCCGGCGGAAAGCCCCTGTCGATCGCCGGTTTGCGCGGCAGGGTCGTGCTCGTCGACTTCTGGACGTACTCCTGCATCAATTGCCTGCGCACGCTTCCCCATCTCGAGGCGTGGGATCGCGCGTACCGCGAGGCAGGGCTCACGATCGTCGGCGTCCACAGCCCCGAGTTCTCGTTCGAGCGCGTTCCGGACAACGTCCGCTCGGCCGTTCGTCGTCTCGGAGTCCGCTACCCGGTCGCGCTCGACAACGACTTCGCGACCTGGCGCGCGTACAGCAATGACTATTGGCCGTCCGACTACCTGATCGATCGCGCCGGGCGGATCCGCTCCACGCACTACGGCGAGGGCGCCTACGGCGAGACCGAGAGCCGGATCCGCCGCCTGCTGGGCGAGAAGGTGAAGGTGGGTCCTACCTCCGTCACGGACGCTACGCCGAGCCAGATCACGACCCCGGAGTCGTACCTCGGCTACGCGCGCCTCGACCGTTTTGCGAACGGCCCGCCGGCGTTCGACGTCGAATCCAACTACCGGTTCCCCGACCGGCCCCTTCCGCTCGACCACCTCGCATACGCGGGGCGCTGGACGGTCGAGCCGTCGAGGATCATCGCGGGAAGCGGCGCGCGCCTCCGTCTGAGCTTCCAGGCGAACAGGATATTCCTCGTGCTCGCGGGTCAGGGCAGAGTGAATGCCCTTGTCGACGGCCGCCAGGTGCGAGTGATCCGCGTAGCCGGAGCTCCCCGCTTGTACACGATCGCGCGCTTCCCGAAGCTCTCGCGAGGCCTCCTCGAGCTCCGGTTCTCTCGGGGACTCGAGGGCTACGCCTTCACCTTCGGCTAGAGAGAGACGCCGAGGGCCCGCCTGCCGGACCCTCGAACACGTCTCCGAGCGCCGCTACCCCTCCATGCCGGCGACCAACTGGCCGCGCAGAGCACCCGCCGGGTACTTCGCGTTGTGGATGTTCACGTAGTACCCGTTCGGATTCGACTCGATCTTCTCGATCGTGGCCTTCGGCGCCTTCACGCAACCGGAGGTCTTGTAAGTGGCGCCGAAGGGGATCGTGACGCCGCCCGACACGCCCTTACGGCCCTTGTGGATGTGCGCTGCTGTCGGCTTGCCGATGCCGGTCACGCCCTTGAAGTCCCAGCAGGCCGTGCCCTTCGCGCCGTTGAGATGAAGAACGACCAGCCCCTTGCCGTCCGGGTCGCCCTTGGGAATCTCGTTGCTCCCCTTCAGCTTGGCCGAGACCACGGGGCTCATGGATTCACCGGCCGCGAGAACGAATGCCGGCAAGGCGAGCGCAGCGAGTGCGACGACGAAGATCGTCCTCATGCTTCTCCTCTCCTCGTAACACGCCGGGGAAACCCGGCCTCTGAGTGGCATTCGACCGCGAAAACCTTGCGCACGTCTTAAACCTGGGCCTGTCTGCCCTCAGAGCTAGAAGGGGTACGGCGCCAGGCTCCAGGCGGCCGCGGCGTACCAGACCCCGAAGGCGAGGCTTGCGACGCCAATCGCGGGAACCGCTGCGGCCACGGCACCGGCAACCGGCCGTGCAGAGAGCGTCAGCCCGAAGCCCGCGGTGACGATCGCCATCGAGGCAGCGGTGAAGAGTGCGAGCAGGAGGAGCGACACGACCGCGACCGTCTCGGACGGGATCGCGGCCAGAAGCAACACGCCGACTCCCGCACTGCCTCCCATGCCGTGGACGAGCCCGATTCCAAACGCGCCGAGCGGCGTCCGTACCTGGTGTCTGTGCTCACGCTCGGGGTCGGGATGCGCGTGAAGATCGAAGTAGCCGTGGCGCCAGCGAACCAGGAGACGAACGGCGAGGAAGACGATCAGGGCCGCAACCGCCGTCTCCGCTCCTTGCTGGAGCCGCTCCGGAAGGTAACGCTCCGCAAGGAGGATCGGCACGCCGAACACGACGAGCGTCACCGCGTGACCCATCCCCCACCAAGCCCCTAGCCGTGCAGCGGAGCGGGCAGCCCGCTCGCGGCCAGACGCCACGAGTGTCGTCATCGCCGCGAGGTGGTCGGGATCGGCTGCGTGCCGTAGGCCGAGGAGCACGGCGACGAACAGCACAACCGCGACCGATGCCCCATCGGAGAGCCCCGCGATCCAGTCGTCGAGCCCGAACATGCCCCTGGTTCGCCTCGAAGCGGAAACCGGTTCGGTTCAGAGCACGGCGGGAAGGGCCCGGAGCGTCATCGCGACGCCGAGGCCGAGGACGACGAGCGCGCTCACGGCGGGCAAGGCACGAACGAGACCGCCGTCGAGAGACATGCGGCTGAAGGTCCTGCGGGCCAGCACGGCCACGAGGCCGATAGACGTGACCGCAACGGCGAGCCCGACGCTGAAGGCGAGGATGAGGACGAGGCCGTAGCCGACCCGCTGCAGCGAGATGGCCGCGAGCAGGACGACCAGGGCTGTCGGGCACGGGATGATGCCGGCGGAGATCCCGATCCCGAGCAGGCCACGACGTCCACCGGCGCCGTGATCGTGATCATGCCCATGATCGTGGTTGTGCCCGTGGTCGTGTCCGTGGGTATCGCCATGACCGAGTGGATTGCGTCGTCGCCAGACCAGGATCCGCCAACGAAGGACCGTGAGGCCGACACCGACCACGAGCAGCGCCGAGACGAGGTTGAGCCACGGGTAGAGCTGCTCGGGGACGATGAACGCGGAGAGCAGGAGGGTGACCCCGCCGAGCGCAAACACGCCGGAGGTGTGCGTGACGGTGACGATCAAGCCGAGCATGAGCGCGTCTCGGGGACGGCCGCGGGTGCCGACGAGGTAGCCGGCGACGATCGCCTTGCCGTGACCGGGGCTGAACGCGTGTGCCGCACCCCAGAAGAGCGCGATTACGAGCGACACCAGCACGAAGCCGAGCCCGAGGTCCCGCTTGGCGATGAGGCTCGCGAAGCCTCCATCCGGGGGCGTCCGGACGGATACGCGCTCGGCCAGCGTGCTCCGCGAGGCGAGTCGCGGAATGGGCCCTGCGCTCGTCCCCGGCTCGAAGCTCGCCGTCGCTTCCGTCACGTCAGGAGGGCTCCGCAGCAGATCCTTGGGGTAAGCGAGCAGCTCGCCGCTGATGCTCTCCGAAGGTGCCGACGACGACGTTACGGACGCGTCTCCGGCGGGCGCCACTACCACTTCCTTCCAGCCGATTCGGCCAGGGTAGGTGGCATCCCGATAGGAGAGCGAGCGCGGAGAATCGCTGCCCGGTATCTGACCTGTGCGAAGGACGACTTGCAGGCGCAGCGTCTTCAGCCCACCCACGCCGGGAGGCAGGGCGATCGCGTGCTCGACTGGTTTCAGCGGGAGCCGCTCGCCGTCCACCCTGAGCTCGAGTTCGCCTGCGATCCTGCGCGCGGCCGCCGCGGCGTATATCTCGGCCGAACCCATCGTCTGGCGTTCGCGAAACGTCGGGATCTCCGCCATGTCGAGGACGTACAGCACGTAGACCCGGTCCCCTGACGGCTGGACGCGGCTGTAGTGGTTGATCGTGAAGTTTCCCAGCGGATGTGCCAACGCCGTCGCCGGCGCAAGCAGCGCGACCGCAACAAAGAGGGCGGCAACGGCGAGACGCTTCACGCGCGTGATTCGCCTTCGGTTGCAGGTCGGTTCGGAGATGCGAAGGGCCGCCGTGCCGCGGCCCTTCGTCGTGGTTTTCGGGTTGTGGCTACTTGCCCTTCGTGTTGTCGAACCCGCTCTGCGGATCCGCGATGTAGGGGAACGAGCCGAGCAACTTCCGGTCGTCCCCGTTGACGCCGTCGCCGAGCGGTAGCTTCGTCCCCTTGAGGAAACCGCCGACCGCCTGCTCCGCGATGTCGATCACGTCGTCGCCGAGCCGGCGTCCGTTGGGCCAACCCTGGTTGTCTCCCGCGAGGACGCCCATGCGGTTCGCCTTCGCGGTCACCGGAATTCCCAGGTTCACGCGGAGCAGATCCGCGGACGTCGATCCGGTGAAGTTGAGCTGCGGCACACCGGTGAGGAGCACTGCGACGAGGTCGTCGCGCCCGGTCTCCGGGACTCCCAGCTTGTACAGCTTGTTGATCACCGCTGCGAGGATGGGCGTCTCGTAGTACTTCTGGAACCGACCCTCCTGCGAGGGCTGCAGCGCGTTCCACAGGTCCTTGAGGCCGGTGGGGATGATCACCTCGTTGACCAGCGGGTTGGCGAGGCGATTGACCTGCACCCACGCACCCGAGTTCCGCGTTGCAGCGCCACGGGTCGTGACGCGGCGCCGGTCGACGGATGCCCAGACCCCGATCGTCCCGTTCTTCGCCGCGAGGCCCGCGATCGGCACCTGGACGCCGAACGTGTGCACGCCGTAACCGGCGAAGAAGTCCTTGCCGCCACCCATGTTGCCCGTGCCCTTGCGGATCGCGACGAGGTCGAAGATTGCGCCGACGTCCCCGAAGAACGGGTCGTCGCGCTGCCCGGCGAACGCCTTCGAGCGTCCACCGTCGAACGAGAGAATCGACTTCGAGACGAGTGAGTGGTACATCGGAGTCGAACGTGGGCCGATGTTGTTCGGAGGCGTCGTGCCCTTCGCGACGACGGTCGCCTTCCCGCCTGCAACCCGCGTGACGGTGAACGGCTGCGCGGTGTCGCCGAGGAAGAACGGGCCGGTCTTCGTCTTGAACTGGAACCGGTAGGTGACGTCCGCGCGCGTGTCACCGTTCGTATCGATGTAGAGGTTGTAGCGCGCGTTCGGCGAGAACGTGTACCAGTTCGGCCCCGCGGCCGGGTCCTCGCCGGGGATGACGTTGGCGAGGATGGTCACCGTGCCCGGCTTGTCGGGGCTCCGGAACGCGTACAGGTCCGTGAGGTCGGCGGACGGGTCCTCCGCGATGAGCGGTGCCTCGCGGTGGCTCGACGCTGCGCCGGTCCCCGGACCGAGCTTCGCAGCCCCGACGACGCCTGCCGCTGTGAGCAGGGCGACGAGCGCGGCCGCTGTGATCCCTTTGCGCATCTTCACTCCTTCCTGGATTCCTGCGATCGGATCGGCCGTTGTTCGCGCCTGGCACCGACCCGGTTCGAATGCCGCGCCGCCCGAACCGAAGCCCCCGCCGCCACGAAGCAGGACGATGGAGGTCGTCGCGTCCACCGTGTTAGTTTTGCCCGGGTCGCAGCACCGCTTCGCCATGCGCAGGCAGCACGCCCACCTCTCCGACGAGGCCTTGGTCGCGCTCGTGGCGCGCGCGGACGAGAACGCGCTGGCGGAGCTCTACGACCGGGTGGGCCGAATCGCGTACGGTCTCGCGCTGCGCGTCCTCCGGGACGACCGACTAGCGGAGGACGCCGTCCAGGAAGGCTTCCTCACCGTCTGGCGCACGGCGGCCGCGTTCCGGGCCGAGCGCGCGAAGGCCAGCACGTGGATCCTGACGCTCGTCCACCGGCGCGCGGTCGATCTCGTCCGCCGAGAGGAGCGCCGCCGGGCCGAGCCGCTCCTCGACGAGGTCGCAACCGAGTCCAGGTCGGTGGTGTAGCCCACGGACGAGGCCGCGTGGCTCCGCTTCGAGCGAGAGCGCGTGCAGGCCGCACTGCGACAGCTTCCCGACGTCCAGCGCGAGGCCATCGAGCTCGCGTACTACGGCGGCTTCTCGCAGTCCGAGCTCGCGGAGAGGCTCGGCGTGCCCCTGGGTACGATCAAGAGCCGGATGTTCGCCGGGCTCGCGCGCCTGCGAGAGCTGCTCGACGAGTCCGCACAGGAAGGGTCATGGAGACCGGAATTCACGAGCTGACCGCGGGCTACGCCCTCGACGCCCTCGATCCGGACGAGCGCCGCGAGTACGAGGCGCATCTGGCGGACTGCGAGCGCTGCCGCGAGGAGCTCGCGTCGTTCTGGCAGACGACGGAAGGACTCGCCATCGCTGCGTCGGGGCCCGAGCCGACGCCGGAGCTCCGCGCGCGGATCCTCGAGGGTGCACGTGCAGAGGCGCAGGTGGTCGTGCCGTTCGAGCCGCGGCGGCGGCGCGCGGTCCCCGTTCTCGCCGCGGCCGTGGCCGTGGCAGCCGTCGTCGCGCTCTCCGTCGGCCTGTGGGCGGCGCGCCTCTCCGGCGATCTCGAAGACGCACGCTCGGCGCTCGAGCGCGAGCGGGCGGCGGCGGCTGTGCTCGTCGACCCGGAGGCGCGCACGGTTGCGCTCCAGGCGGGTGAGGGGCGACTCGTGGTCGGGCCGGAAGGCGAGGCTGTACTCATCCTCCACGGAGTGGAGCCTGCACCAGCCGGAAAGACGTACGAGCTGTGGATCATCGAGCGCGGCGCCCCGCAAAGCGCGGGGCTCTTCCCCGGCCGTAACGGGACGGACGTCGTCGGGGTGGACGGAACGGTGGAGGAGGGAAACGTCGTCGCCGTCACCATCGAGGACGCCGGAGGCGTGAACGCGCCCACGACGACGCCGATCGTGGCCTCCGAACCGGTGTAACCCGGGGTCAGGTCTTGCATGTTGCACGGCACGTGCAACATGCAAGACCTGACCCCCGCTGCAAGACTTCCCCTCTTGCGACTTCGGAGGGAGAAGGGGACGCCGTCCCGACGGCGCCGGATTCGCAAGCTGCGTCTTGCGGTGCTGCTTGGCGTCCTCCTCGTCCTCGCACTGCTGGCGTTTACGTTCGGACTCGTTCGCGCCGTCGCGAGCGAGATCCCGTCCCTCGACCCGGCAGCCGCCCATACGGACGTGGACACCGTCGTCTACGCAGCGAATGGTCGCCGCGTGCTCGCGGTGCTCCGGGGCGACGAGAGCCGCGTCCTCGTGGACACGGAGGAGATCGCCCCGATCATGCGGCAGGCGATCGTCTCGATCGAGGACCAGCGCTTCTTCGACCACAAGGGAATCGACCTGCGCGGCGTCGGCCGTGCGCTCTGGGCGGACATTCGCAACCAGGCGCTCGTCGAGGGCGGCTCGACGATCACGCAGCAGTTCGTCAAGAACGCGTACATCCGCAACGAGCGGTCGCTCGCCCGCAAGGTGCGCGAGGCTGCGCTCGCCTGGCAGCTCGAGCAGAGCTGGAAGAAGGACCGCATCCTCACCGCGTACCTGAACACGATCTACTTCGGAAACGGGGCGTACGGCATCCAGCAGGCCGCCCGCGCGTACTTCAAGAAGAACGCGAAGGAGCTCAAGCTCCACGAGGCTGCCCTGCTCGCAGGGATTCCATCCGACCCAGGGCTCTACGACCCGGTCACGAACCCGCGCAATGCGAAAGAACGCCGGCGGATGGTGCTCGCGGCAATGCTCGAGCAGGGAAAGATCACTCGCGCCGACTACGAGCGTGCGAACGCGAAGCCGATGCCGAGCCCGGAGGACGTGCGACTTCCCGGAACGCGCGGGCCTGCTCCGTACTTCGTCAACTACGTCAAGGATCAGCTCGTCGAGAAGTACGGGGCCGGCCGTGTGTTCGGCGGCGGCCTCCGAGTGACGACCACGATCGACCTCAAGTTGCAGGAGCAGGCGCGTGCAGCGATCAAGAGCGTGCTCCGCAACCCGGATGGTCCCGCCGCCGCTCTCGTCGCGATCGACCCGAGCACGGGCGCGGTGAAGGCGATGTTCGGCGGGCGCAACTTCCGCGAGAGCCAGTTCAACCTCGCGACCCAGGCTGAGCGCCAGCCGGGCTCGGCGTTCAAGCCGATCGTCCTCGCCACCGCGATGCGGGAGGGGATCTCACCTCTGACGGAGATCGAGTCCAAGCCGGTGTCGATCGACGCAGGGGACCGCATCTGGAGGGTTACGAACTACGACGACACGTACCTCGGCCGCGTCAGCCTCGCACGCGCGCTGGTCTCGTCCGACAACTCCGTGTACGCGCAGCTCACCGACCTCGTGGGGCCGAAGGCGATCGTCGAGACGGCACACGCGCTCGGCATCCGGAGCCCGCTGGAGGCGTACTTCTCGATCGGTCTCGGCTCGGTCGCGGTGAATCCGCTCGAGATGACCCGCGCCTTCGCGACGATCGCAAACGGCGGTCGGCGGGTCGACGGCTCCCTCTTCGGCGACCGGCCCCGCGTCGTCGAGCGCGTCGAGCGCATCCGCGCGGGCAGGCTCGAGGAGAACGTCGCCCAGCCCACCCAAGTCCTGGACGAAGGAGAGGCAGAGCTGCTCACCGACATCCTCCAGGACGTCGTCCGCGAAGGCACCGGCCGGCGCGCGGCCGTCTCCGGCGTGACCGTGGCCGGAAAGACGGGCACCACGGACAACTACGGCGATGCCTGGTTCGTCGGCTATACACCCGAGCTCGCGGTCGCCGTCTGGGTCGGCTACCCCGACAAGCTCAGGCCGATGACAACCGAGTTCGGCGGCAGGCCCGTGACCGGCGGGACGCTGCCCGCCCTGATCTGGAAAGAGTTCGTGCAGGGCGTCGACGTCGAGGACGAGAGCGCAGCATTTGCCCAGCCGCCCTACCTCGGAGCGGTTCCCACCTGGGTCGTCCAACGCGGCGGCAAGTGGCGGCTGGACAACGGCTATTGCCGGGGCTCCCGACTCCTCGTCTACTTCTCGGGACGCGCTCCCGAGAAGGCCGCGGAGTGCAAACCGAACGAGGTCCAGGTGCCGCTCGTCGTCGGGATGACCGCAGACAGCGCCGTCGCACGCCTGGCGTCCCAGCCGCTCGGCGCGAAGCTGGTCTTCAAGCCGGCGAAGACGGGACACAGGCCGGGAGTCGTCGTCGACCAGTTCCCGAAGCGCGGCGGCCTCTCCGCGAACGACCAGGTCACGCTGGTCGTCTCGAAGGCGGTCGACGGCCTCGTTCCGAACTTCGTCGGGTCGGGCCTGGCAGACGCGAACCGCGAGTTGAGGCGGCTCGACCTCCGCGCGAACGTCGTCATCGGGCCCGGTCCCATGGGCGTGATCACTCGCCAGAGTCCTCGGCCGGGAGTCGCAGCAGGTCCGGGACTCACCGTGCGGCTCGTGGTGGGGGACGGCTCGTGAACGCGGATCCGGTGAGGACGTAGCGCCAGGGAAGGTCGCCGGCCTGCGTGATCCCGACGCGCGGCGCGGCCGTCACGTCGACGTGCTCGGGTGGCTCGAGTAGGCGGAATGGAGGACGGTCGAGCGGGAGGCCGTCGTGATGGCCCGCCAGGCCGAGTGCTTGGGTGAGGCGCCCCGGGCCGGAACAGAGGACGAGCGGGTCGTCCACACCGCGTCGTACGCGCATCTCCTGAAGGCCCAGCGTCGGTTCGAGCGCGCGGAGCAGGACGGCGGCTCCCACTCCCTCCTCCCGGCAGACGACGTTCGCACACCAGTGGATCCCGTACGAGCGGTAGACGTAGAGACGGCCGGGCGGCCCGAACATCGATGCGTTGCGGCGCGTCCGACCGCGGAACGAGTGGCTCGCCGGATCGTCGTCGGCGTACGCCTCGGTCTCGACGATCACGCCGCCGACACCGTCCGCCGCGAGCGTCCAGCCGACGAGTGCTCGTGCGGCCTCGTGCACGCTCCGGGCGAGCGTTGCCCGAAGTGCCGGTGTCACTCCTCGAACAGCTGCGGGTGCTGGACGACCGTGCGTCCACGGCGGCCGCGACGTACGTCGGCGACGACGGCGCTCGCGTCGGTCATGTCCTCGAGGATGGTCTGCTCGGTGCGCGAGGCGACGATCGGCTCGACGATGCCGTCGACCCAGACGAGTGTGCGCCGGCCGTGCCCGCGCTCCTCGCCGGTGATCGGCTCGAGCGCGTAGATCTTGTCGGCCCGCGCGTACTTCCCGAAGCCGAGGAAGATCATCTGGGCCGCGGTCATGTATCGGACAGTATGCGATTCGAGCCTGAGCTGGGGCGCTCGTAGCCGCCCCGTTCACGGAGCAAAACAAGCGTCGCGACTCCCGCCAAGCCGATGGTGACGAGCCAGATCCAATGTGCGCGCGGGACCAGTGCGCTCGGTATGTCCCACCCCAGCCATCCTCGCTTGACGAGTTGCTCGTGCCACGTGTCCTGCACGCAGTTGATCGCGCCGTAGGCGGCCATCGACCCGACGAGGACGGTGTAAGCGACTCCGTACTTGGGTGGACGCATGCGAGAGAGGAGAAGCGCACTCAGCAGGAGCAGGGCACCGTCGAGGCCGTGGTGGTGTCCGAGGTGCACCGCCGGGAGCACCTCTCCGCTCTTCTCCCTGTACAGGGGCTCAGTGAGGAAGACGCCGCCTCGGAGGAAGACGCCGAGCTCGGCTGCGAGCCAGGGCAACGAGATGACCAGCGTCCCGACCGCGACGACAAGCCGCACGGGATCGCCGGGCTGCCGCGAGGCGAATCCCGCGCCGACGCGCCGGGTTGCCGCAACCGTCAGCCCGAGTGCGAGCACTACTCCGGCCGCCGGCACGGCGTTCACCGGCTTGACGTCCAGGTCTGCCTGCCCGACGACCCCGGGCCAGGCGACGACCGCGGACAGTGCGATCGCGGGCCCAGCGATCCACCACGCTCGCCGCGGCAGGACGGCCATCGCGACGACGACGAGCCCGATCGCGACCAGCGCGATCGGGAAGTTGAGCAGCACGACAGCCCGGCTCAACCCGCCCACGATCCCGTCGTTCGACACGTGGTACAGCTGGTCCGCCGAGAGGCGCATGTAGGTGACGAGCACGAGCGCGGTATCGATCCCCCAGAGCACCCAGACCGCGAGTGCCTCACCCTGGCCTGTTCGCCGACCTAGCAAATGGCTTGGCGGAGTGCCTCGGCGACGTACACCTGGTCGTCCTCCTCGAGCCGGGCGTGGAAGGGGAGCGCCAGCGTGCGGGCGCTGATCGCCTCGGCGACGGGGCAGAGTCCCACTCGAAAGCCGTACCGCTCCTGCATGTATGGCTGCAGGTGCACGCATGGGACGTACTCGGCCGTCGCGATGCCGCGTGCGCTCAGCTCGGCCATCACTCGCCCCCTGTCGACCCCCTCGTCGAGAGCGACGACATACACGAACCACGAGCGGCGGTGATCGGCATCGTCAGGATGCGGCGTCGAAACCTGCCCGATATCGCTCAGCAGAGCGCTGTAGCGCTCGGCCGCCGCCAGCCGCAGCTCGAGGATGCGGTCGAGCTTCTCGAGTTGGCCGATCCCGATCGCGGCCTGAATATCCGTCCAGCGGTAGTTGAACCCGAGGCGGACGTGGTGGAACCAGGCCCCGCCTTCGTACGAGCGTCCCTGATTGCGGAGGCTGCGCAGCAGGCGCCACTCGTCCTCGGAGTGCGTCGTGACGACACCGCCTTCGCCGGTGGTCATCTGCTTGTTCGGGTAGAAGCCGTACACCGCAGAGGGTCCGTGTGAACCGACCGGCTGACCCCTGTACTCGGCGCCGAGTGCCTCGGCTGCGTCCTCGATCAAGGTGAGACCCCGCCGGTCGCAGATCTCACGGAGTCTGTCCAGCTCGCACGGGAAGCCGAACATGTCGACGGCGACGATCCCACGAGTGCGGTCCGTGATCGCAGCCTCGACAGCGTCGGGATCGACGTTCCAGGTTTCCGAGTCGACGTCGGCGAACACCGGCGTCGCGCCCTCGAAGATGAAGCAGTTTGCGGACGCCACGAACGAGAGCGGCGACGTGATCACTTCGTCGCCGGGGCCGAAGCCTGCGATCCTGCACAGGAGATGAAGGCCGGCGGTCCCGCTCGAGACCGCAGCGGCGAACGGCGCGCCTACACGCTCGGCGAGCATCTCCTCGAAGCGATCGATCGTCGGGCCCAGGGAGAGCCGGCCCGAGCGCAGCACCTCGAGCACGAGCTCCTCCTCCCGCTCGTCGAGCCAGGGACTCGACAAGGGGACCGATCTCGTGACCGACACTAGGCTTCGGCGGGCGACGGCGACATCTCGACGACGTCAAGCCAGTGACTCCACCGCTCGCTCCGGCCGTTGACGGTGTCGAGATACGCCTTCTGGAGCTCGAGCGTCACCGGGCCGAGGCCGATCTCCCGGTCGTCCACCGCGCGGACCGGCGTCACTTCGGCGGCGGTGCCGACCATGAACATCTCGTCCGCGAGGTAGAGGTCGGCGCGGACGAGCAGCGTCTCCTCCACGGGGTGCCCGAGGTCCTGCGCGATCTGGATCACCGTGTCCCGTGTGATGCCGGGCAGGATCGACATGGAGAGCGGCGGCGTGAGCAGACGACCGTTCCGCACGACGAAGATGTTCTCTCCCGGCCCGTCGGCGACATAGCCGTCGGCGCTGAGCATGATCGCCTCGTCGTAACCCGCGCGGCGCACCTCGGTCGTGGCGAGCATCGAGTTCAGGTAGACCCCCGTCGCCTTGGCGGCGTGCGGGATGACGTTCGGGCCGATCCGCTCCCAGCTCGAGATCTTCGTCGTGATCCCGGTGCGCTGTCCCTCCTCACCGAGGTACGCGCCCCAGGGGAAGCTGATGATGACGACGTCCACCGGGTTTCCCGTCGTCCCCACGGCGAGCTCGCCGTAGCCGTAGAACGCCATCGGGCGTACGTAGCAGGCAGGTAGCCCGTTCACGGCGATCAGCTCGTGCGTCGCCGCGCGGATCTCGGCCACCGTGTACGGCAGGTCCATGTACAGGACCTTGGCCGAGTTCTCGAGGCGCTGCAGGTGGTCCTGCAGGCGGAAGACAGCCGGGCCCTTCGGGGTGGCGTAGCAGCGGATCCCCTCGAACACCCCGGTGCCGTAGTGGAGGCCGTGCGCGCAGACATGGACTCTTGCGTCCGCCCAGTCGACGAGCTCTCCGTTCATCCAGATCTTGTCGGTCTCGTGCATCGAGTCAGCGCTCCTTTTCTCCAGCGAAATCGTAGGCGCCTTCTTGGACGACGTCCATGGGTCGCGCGCGCGCCAGGCGGCCGAGCTCGGCAGGTGCGAGACCGACCATGTGGCACGGCGATCCCGCTCCGGCCCACACGACCGGATGCCGAAGCAGCGTCCGCTCCATGAGGACGGTCTCCACGCCCGGAAGCGGGAACGGAGCGACCGCGCCGGGAGCGAAGCCCGTGGCCGCCTCCACCTCGTCCCGGGAGGCGACGCGTGCGCTCTCCGTCTTGACCGCCCGCGCGATCTTCCCCGGATCGCCGCGTCGATCTCCGGGCACGAGCGCAACGACGGGACGGCCGTCGCAGAGGAGGACGAGAGACTTGACGATCTGGTCGAGCCCGCATCCGACCGCGGCTGCGGCGTCCGCGGCGGTCGGCGTTCCGTCGGAGAACTCCTCGATCCGAGCCTCGGCTCCGGCTTCGCGGAGAAAAGAGGACACCCGCTCGACGGGCTCCGGCCAGGCCGCTACCACACGCGCAGCCTACCGTTCTGCGCTCCGCAGCCGAAGCCACGCAGCCCGGAAACTGGTGCGTTCACCCACTCAGCCGAGAGTGATGAAGCGTGCATCGTCGAAGCCCGAGCTCGTGACCCGCTCGAGGAGATCCGGCGGAGCGTCCGTGTCGATGGAGAACGCCATCAGCGCCTTCCCGCCTTCCTTTGTCCGCGAGACCGCCATGTTCGCGATGTTCACTCCCGCCTCGCCGAACATCGTCCCCACGCGGCCGATCACGCCGGGAACGTCGTCGTACACGAGGAAGGCCATGCGCGGCGCGAGCTCGATGTCGATCGCGAAGCCGAGCGCCCCCGCGAGAAAGAGCCGCTGCTCGGGGCCGACGGTCGTCCCCGACACCTCGACCTCCTCGCCGTTCGCGGTCACCGCCACGCGAACCAGGTTCGTGTAGCGCTGCGAGGAGCCGAAGCGCTGCTCCGAGACCTCGATCCCCCGCTCGGCGGCGATCACCGGCGCGTTCACGTAGTTCACGGCCTGGTCGACGCGATCCTGAAACGCACCGTTGAGCGCTGCGACCGTGAGGAGACGCGTGTCATAGTCCGAAAGCGGCCCGTGCGCGGCGACGACGATGCGCTGCGGCCTCCCCGTCACGAGCTCGGCGGCAAGGCGTCCGAGCTTCGACGCGAGCGGAATAAAAGGCCCGAGCACCTCGAGATCGGCCTGCTCGACGACCGGGATGTTCACCGCGGTCTGGACGATCTCGCCGTCGAGCGCCGCCGCCACCTGCTCGGCGATGATCTGGCCCGCGCGGTCCTGAGCCTCCGTAGTCGAGCCTGCGAGGTGCGGTGTCACGATGACCTGCTCCAGCCCGAGCAGGGGACCCGCATACGGTTCCGACTCGAACACGTCGAGCGCGGCTCCCGCAACCTTGCCAGAGCGAATCGCGTCGGCCAGCGCATCCTCGTCGACGAGCGCCCCGCGGGCAGTGTTCACGATCCGGACGCCGTCGCGCATGCGCGCGAAGGCGTCCTGTCCGAGGAGCCCTTGTGTCTGCGCGTTCAACGGGAGGTGCAGGGTGATCAGGTCGGCTGCGGCATAGACGTCCTCCGGAGTCGAGGCGGGCTCGACCCCGAGCTCGCGGAACCGCTCCAGGGCCACGTACGGGTCGTAGGCCACGACCCGCAACCCGAGGCCGAGCGCGCGCCGTGCGACCTGACGTCCGATCCGCCCGAGGCCGAGCACTCCCAGCGTCTTCCCGGCCAGCTCGATTCCCGCGAAGCGGGACCGCTCCCAGCCGCCTTCCTTCAGCGCGGCGTGCGCCTGCGGGATGCTCCGGGCGACCGCGAGCAGGAGCGCGATCGTGTGCTCCGCTGCCGACACCACGGTCGCCTCGGGAGCGTTCGCGACGACGATTCCGCGCCTTGTCGCCGCGTCCACGTCGACGTTGTCCACGCCCACGCCGGCGCGGCCGATGACCTTGAGGCGAACGGCCCGCTCGATCAGGCTCGCGTCGAGCGTCGTCCCCGAGCGGACGACGATCGCGTCGTAGCCGCCGATGATCGAGGCGAGATCCGAGTCGGCGTCCTCGACCACGTCGAAGCGGCGGCGGAGGTGCTCGAGGCCGGACTCGGCGATCGGCTCCCGAACCAGGACGCGCGGTCGTTCGGGATCGGCGCTCGGGACCTCAGAGCTCATTTCGAAAGGAGCTCTCTAAACACGAACCGCCTCGCGGTACGCCTCGAGCGCGCGGGCCACGGCCGTCCCCCGTTCGACGTCCGCCCCGGTCTCGACGAGGAGGAACTCGACCGCCGCGAGCGCGGTCGTGATGTCGAAGACGTCGTAGTAGCCGATGTGGCCGATCCGGAACATCCGCGGCGCCAGCTCGCCGTGACCGCCGGCGACGGTGATGCCGAAGCGGCCGCGCAGCGCGAGAACGAGCTCGCGCGCGTCCACTCCAGTCGGTGCGAGGATCGCGGTGACGATCGCCGACCGCTCTTCGTCGGGCGAGAAGAGCTCGAGCCCCATCGCCTTCGCCCCCTCCCGGCAGGCCCGGCCGAGCGCGGCGTGCCGCGCGAACGCCGCCTCCAGCCCCTCCTCGAGAAGCAGGCCCAACGCGGTGTCGAGTGCGACGACGACCGAGACCGCCGGCGTGAAGGGCGTCGTGCCCGTCTCGAGCGAAGCGCGCATCCTGGCCCAGTCGAAGTAGAAGCGCGGGGTGGTCGTTCGCGCGGCTCGCTCCCAGGCACGCGAGGAGACGACGACGAGCGAGAGCCCGGGCGGAGTCATGAGCGCCTTCTGCGAGCCCGCGACGACGACGTCGAGGCCCCAGGTGTCGGTCTCGAGCGGCACCGCCCCGACGCTCGAGACCGCGTCGACGACGGTGAGCGCTCCCGCCTCGCGCGCCGCCTGAGCGAGCGCTTGGACGTCTGCGACGACGCCTGTCGAGGTCTCCGAATGGACGAGGAACACGACCTCCGCGCCGGTTTCCTCGAGGCGCGCGCGGACGTCCTCGGGGCGGGGCGTCTCTCCCCAGGCGTAGCGGAGCTCGTGCACGTCGGCGCCATAGGTCGCGGCCAGCGCAGCCCAGCGATCTCCGAACTCGCCCGCTGTGACTGCGAGCACGGGCTCGCCGGGCGAGAGGAGATTCACGACGGCCGACTCGAAAGCGCCCGAGCCGGAGGCGGTGAAGAGGAGCACGTCGTTCTGCGTCCGGCAGACCTCCTGCAAGCGTGCGAGGCAGCGCAGCATGAGCTCGCGGAAGTCCGGCCCGCGATGGTGGAGAACGGGCTCGGCCCCGGCCGCGAGCACCTCGGGCGGAACCGGCGTCGGCCCCGGCGCCATGAGGTAGCGCTTCACGGCCATGCCCTCGGAGCCTAGCTACCGCGGGCGATGACGTCGCTCGAGCGGCGCGGGCAAGGGAGGCAAGCCCGAGGGGCGCAGGACAGTACGTGCTGGTACGGCCAAGCCCCGAGGGCGCAGCATCCCGCAGCCAGCGGCGTCAGGCTGGCTCGGAGGCCGGCTTTGCCGGCCGGGAGAGCCCGCCGGCGAGCGGCGTCAGCGCGGGCGATGGCTGGAGAAGGAGATGACTTGCTGGAACGTGGGGCGGTTCGTCCAGCGCATGGTGTCGGGCAGCACGCCGGAGGTGAACCGGATCCGCTCGGCGGTCGCATCCGCTCTCCACGAAGAGGGAGCCGGGCCCTGTGTGGCCTCGAGTTGGGCGGCCGCCGCGTCGAGCGCGGACCACAGCGCCTCGCGGCAGTTCGCGAGCACGCCGGCTCCGCAGTAGCGGCGGGAGAAGGGGCCTTTCACCGGCTGGCCCAAGAGCGTCCGGAGATCCTTCTCCACGTAGCCGTACCAGCCGAAACCATACGCGCTGCTCCCCCTCAAACTCGGGTCGCTGCTTCGACGCACCAGCCGCTGGAGGCGCTCCACCAGCGGCCCCAACAGCGGCTCCGTGACGGCGTCGGCGAGTCGGGGCCAGGCGGCGTCGAGGACCGCGGCACCCGCGTCATCGATCTTGCCGTCGAGGTCGCGGTCGAGCCGGCTAGCACCCGCAGCCCGCCAGGCGTCGACGAGAGCTGCCGCGGCTTCGGCGCGCGCGCTCGGCGCAGATCCCGTACGGAGGACCGCGCGGACGGCAGGCCACACCTCCACCGCGCGCAGGTCCTGCGTCGCGGCCAGGTTCATCGCCCCGGTGACGCTCGCGAGCGTGTGTAGGCGCCGAGTGGCGATCGCCGAGCGGAGGAGCTCGACGCGATGAACCGAGCCGTAGCTGAAGTTCGAGTCGGAAGCTCCCACGTTCGGGGCCGGGCGGTTGTTCCAGTTGAGGATCACGCCGGACGGTGGGTTGATCGCACGCGGATGGCCGGCGAAGGACAGGAACCCGCGCCAGTCGTACTCGCCCGTGCCGACCGTGGGCAGCGCGGGATCGGTACGGGCCGCGCGCACCGGAAGGCGGCCGCTCGAGAAGAAGGCGATGTCGCGATCGTCCGCGTAGAACCAGTTGAAGCTGAACTCGACGCCGTTCATCGCCTGCACGAAACGCTTGGCCGACGTGATTCTCCCGGTGTTGAGCTCGTAGAACGGCCGGAAGCTCAGGATCTCGCGGCCCCTCGTCGACCGCTGCATCGCGACCGCGACCCGCTTTCCGGCCACGGTCGCGTAGCCGACGACCGGGCCGTGGGCGGTCTCGTAGTACGAGACGCGCTGGTCCGGCGATCCCTGCGCCTTCAGCATGCCGGCAAAGAAGCGCCGCATCGGCTCGCACTGCCCCCGGTAGAGATAGGTGCGGTCGTCGCTGCAGAGCGTCTCGACGAACAGGTCGACGTTGTCAGACTCGGAAGTCGTCGCGCTCCAGGCGAAGTCCGGCCCTCGGCCGACGAGCACGGTGGGCACGCCGGGGAAGACGGCGCCTCTGACCGCATAGCCGGCGCCGGCAAGATCCATCTCCGCGAAGAACTCGGGGAAGAAGTAGCCGACCTGAGGGCCGGCAACGAACAGGGGATGACCCGTCTGGGACCGCTTAGCTCCCACGAGGAGCGCGTTCGATGCCAACGCCGGCGCCTCGAGCGGCGCACCGGTGAAGCTGCCGTCGTCGATGACGACGCTCCCGGTCGCATCGCCTGAGGGCAGCGTGGAAGGGAAGCTCCCGGGGGCCGTGACGGGCGCCTCGGGATCGTTCGCCTCGCGAAGATCGGCGAAGACCCGGCGAGCATCGGCCGCTCCGAACCGCTCCTCGAGCGCGTCGAGGAACATCGAGTTCCCGACCTCGCGTCCCCCGCTCACGCCGAACTCAGCCGCGATCAGCGCCGCCGAGGCAATGACGTCGTTCGCGGTGAAGCGTTGCGCGGCAATCCCTCGCGCCGCGTACCAGCCGTTGATCCCAGCGGCATACGCGTTGATCACCCGGAGAATCCGCCCACCGAGCGCCCCCTGCGAGCGCAGCGCGTCGAGCTGATTCGAGAGGAACGCCTCGGCTTCGGCGCTCGGGACGAACGTCTTCCCGGTGAGGGCGAGCGTGAGCGGATCGAGGCCGGGCACGTCGAGCGCGGCGATGCGCGCGGGCCCGCGGATGAGCTGGAGGAGGAGCCCTCGGTCGGCAGCGGTCACCCACCCGGCTCCGTACGCGACGTCCGCCTCTGTCTTTCCGGTGACGTGCGCGACCCCGAAGCTGTCGCGGACGATCGTCACGCCGGCGCGGGGCCGCTCCCGCTTCTGCGGCGTGTCGGACCCGAGCCCCAATGGCGCCGGCTTGAAGAAGCGCCTTAGATCGCGCGCAGTCACGCTGCCGCGAAGCGGCGTCAGCCCGTCGTAGAGCTTGGCCTGGTCGGTCGTGTTGCGGTCGAACGAGAGGCTGCCGTTCTCTCCGGGCGGGAGGATCGTCCAGGCCGCCGCCGCGTAGTCTCGCTTCGGAGCAGCCGCCTCCAGTGGGGACAGCACAAGCGTCAGGGCCACCACGAGGGCTACGACCAGCGCGGCGACGGGCCGATGCACGCGCGCAGATTACAGAAGCCCGCGAAGTACAGTCCTGCACCGTGGATGCGCTCCTTGCCTTCGCGGCTGCGCTCGTCTCCTTGCGCCTCTCGGCCGACCTGGCCCGCCGCTTCAGGAGGAAGCGCGCCCCCGAGTTCGCAGCCTGGGCTGCGGCGCTTGCAACGTACGCGCTCGCCGCGGGCGCGCTCGCCTGGGGGGCGGCCGCGGGCTGGAGCGACTCGGCGTTCCGGCTCTACTACCTGGGCGGGGCGCTTCTCACGGCCGCCCTCCTCGGAACCGGCTCGCTCCTCCTCGTCGGCCGGCGCCGAATCGTCCCGATCGCGCTCGTCTACATGGGGCTTGCGGTCGGAATCGCATTCGCCGTGCCGATCCAGGGAGAGATCTCGGGCACCGACGTGCCGGCGGCACAGGACGTCCTCGAGCTCTGGCCTGCCCGTGTCGTCGCGATCGTCGGCAACTCGCTCGGGACCCTGGCCGTCGTGCTCGTCGCGCTCGCGACCTTCCGGCGGCGCCCGCTCGGGAACGCCCTCATCCTCGCCGGAGTCGGAGTCGCGGCGCTCGGCAGCGGGCTCGCCGGGCTCGGCGTCGGCGCGCTGGCGCCGATGGTCGCGGCCGCCGCTCTTCTCCTCTACGCCGGTTTCGTCGCGCCCACGCGCCCGCGTGGTTCTAGCGACCGTTCAGGACGACGCGTGCGACGGGCGCCCAGCGAACGGAGAACTCCGGATTGAGGGCGAGAGCGCGGCGATACCACTCCTGCATAGCGTCCGCGTCGCCCGCGCATCCCGCGACGTAACCGCGGTGGAAGTAGAGAAGCGGGTCCTTCGTCCCGAGGCGAAGCGCGCGCTCGGACAAGGGCAGCGCCTCACGGCAGCGGCCGGCGCGAGCCAGTGCCCAGGCGAGGGCGTCGTCGCCGTAGATCGACGGCCGCGCGACCCGAGCTCGCCGAGCCAGCGCGACTGTCTCGAGTGGCCGGATTCGGTAGTCGGCCCGGTAGACGGCCGACTCGAGATCGACCTGCACGCCGTTGGCTTCCAGTACACGGGCGATGACGGCGACGGTCGCACGCTGTCTCCGCGCTTCAGCAGGCTTCCCGGCGCGGTCGAGGAGCTCTCCGAGAAGTGCCACGGCCTGCGGGGTCGGCACGGCGTCGGCCGCGCGCCTCGCCTCCTCAACCGCACGCGCGATCCTCTCGCGCACGGCTTCGACACGCGCGAGCTCGGCCCGCGCGACCGAGAAGCCGGGAAAGACCCGCAGGGCGGCCCTGACGTGATGTTCCGCCGCTCCGACGCGCCCGAGCCCGAGCTCGAGCTTCGAGAGCTCGACCAGGGACCACGCCGTCGGCTCGGGCTGTCCCCCCGCGGCGTCGAGCGCGAGCCGCATCGCGGCTATCGCCCCCTCGGGATCGCCGGTCAGCTCTCGCGCGTATGCGACCCGCGCGTACGAGGCAAGGCTCGGCCGGAGGGAGACCATCCGCTCGAACGCCGCGAACGCCTCGCGGTAGCGGCCGAGCTCGACCAGCGCGTCTCCGATGACGCCGTACGGACGCGCCGAGCCGGGAAGCAGCCTCGAGGCCCGTCTCCCGTACCGAAGCGCGTCGCGGAACTCGTGCCGGATGAGCGCGAGCGATCCGAGCCCGAGCACGGCCGTCGCGTCGCCGGGCCTGGCCCGGAGAGCCCGGCGGAGGGCCGTCTCCGAGCGCGGTAGGAAGGACGAATCGGCCGTCTCACGCCAGCGGAGCTGATAACCGAAGCCCAGCTGCGCCAGCAGATCCGGATCGTTCGGCGTCGTGCGGACCTGCTGCTCGAGTGCAGCGACCGTGCCGGCCGTGACGCCGCCCGCCGCCCCCGAGAGCGCCCGCTCTCCGAGCGCCTGAGAGGCGGCGGCCGACGGTTCTGCGGAGGGAGACTCGGCGAGGACGCCGCCGACCAGGCTCCCGAGGGCGAGCGCGACCACAGTCGCGCCGCCCACGAGAAGTGCCGTCCGTCGCCTCACGCCGAGTCTCCCATTCCCGGGCCTACTTGTGCCCCGTGTGCGCGTAGCCCTGGTTCGGCGCCGCGACGTACGGGAAGCTCGACAGGAACGCGTTCTCGTTCGCGTCGACCCCGTCACCCACGGCGTTGTTCGGCGACAGGTTGCAGAGCCCGAGAGCACCCGCCAGGATCGGGCCGTAGCCGCAGGCGACGGCGCGGACCTCGATGTCCGTGACGTCGTCCACGAGCCGGCGCCCGTTCGGGAAGCCCTGGAAGTCGCCTGCCAGAGCACCCAGCGGGTTCGGGCTCATCGCCGGCGCAATCCCGGTGTTCAACCTCAGCAGATCGGCCTTGGTCGACCCGGTGAAGTTCAGCCCCGGAACGCCGGTCAGCAGCACCGCGACGAGATCGTCACGGCCACTCGTCGGCGTATCCGGAAGCCCCGGATAGAGGAAGTTCACAAGAGCCGCCAGCTCCGGGCTCGTGTAGCGGGCCAGAAACTGCGCGTCGTCCTCCGGCTCCGACGCGTTCCAGAGGTCCTTCTTCCCGAGCGGGATGATGACCTCGTTGATCAGCGGGTTGCCGAGTCGGGAGACCTGCACCCACGGTCCGCTCGTCCCGAAGGTCCCGTCACCGTTGAGGACGCGAATCTGCTTCCGGCTGGCGCCGGCGTAGATCCCGATCGTGCCGTCCGCGTCAGGTGCGTGAAGCAGGTCCGTCTTCGGCACCTGGATCGCGATGGTGTGCGTGTTGTAGTTGAGGACGCCGTCCTTGCCGGCCTCGGTCGCGAGCGGGATCAGATGGGCCATGTTGAACGGCCGCAGCCCGCCGAGGTCGAAGATCGAGCCGAGGTCGACGAAGAACGGGTCGTCTCTCGGTCCCGCGAACACCTTGCGCCCGCCGCCGAGGTCGACCACGCCCTGGAGCGGGTCGTAGCTCGGATTCGACCGTGGGCCGATGTTCGCCGGCGGCACGGGCAGATCCGAGCCGAGCACCGTCTTCGAGCCATGCGTGATGCGCGTGACCGAGTACGTCTGCTTGACGTTGAGGTCGGGGTCGGTCGGCGACGTGACCTGGTTCGTGTTGTAGAGGAAGGTGTCCGGATTCCCGACGTGCGTCTTGAACTGGAACCGGTACGTCACGTCGTCACGAGCATCCCCACTGTTGTCGATGTGGATCTCGTACCGCGCACTCGGGTCGAAGCGGTAGTAGTTCGGCCCACCGGCCGGATCCTCGAACGGGATGTAGTTGGCGAGGATCGTGACGGTGCTCGGCGCGTCCGGGCTGACGAACGCGTAGACGTCCGTGTTGTCCGCGGCCGGGTCGTCCGAGATCAGCGGTGCCTCGCGATGGCTGGAGGCGGTTGCCCCCGAAGGGCCGATCGCACCCACGAGCGCGGCCGCGGCGACAGCAGCGGCGACGGTCCCGACGAGTGCGAGCAGCACAACTCCCCTCTTCATGGTTTCTCCTTTCTCCGATGGACGGAGGTCGCGCCTGGTTCGGCGCGAGTCCCAGTTCGGTTCGGAGACCGGGCTAGGAGCAGTAGGGGCCGGGCATGCCCGGCCCCTACGCCGAGCGCGACAACTTCGCTTTCACGAGCTCGGAGACGACGCGGGGGTTCGCCTTCCCCTGCGTCTCCTTCATCACCTGGCCGACGAAGAAGCCGAGGAGGCCTTCCTTGCCGTTGCGATAGGCCGCGACCTGGCCGGGGTTCTCCTGCAGGATCCGCGCCACGATCGGCTCCAGCTCGGCTGAGTCGGAAACCGCCTCCTGCGCGAGGTAGGGGTCGGCAGAGAAGCCCGGCTCGGAGATCTTCGACAGCGCTTCGTCGAACGCCGTGCGTGGAATCCGATCCCGCGCGTCGACGAGCTTCACGAGCTCGGGTGCTGGCGCGCTCGCGATGGCTGCAGCCGCAGGAGCGTTGATGATCACGTTCGCGGCGCTCACCTTCTCGGCGCCGGCCGCCACGGTCTCTTGCCACAGCCGGTCGAGACCGCCCGTGACGAGCACTGTTGCGCGCTCGAGATCGAGCTCGGCCTCGAGGCGGCGGATGCGGGCGGCGGGGAGCTCGGGCAGCTCGGAGCGGAGCCGCTCGACCAGCTCGGGGGGCGGCTCCACCGGGACGAGGTCGGGCTCGGGGAAATAGCGGTAGTCGTCCGCCTCTTCCTTCGCTCGGTGCGGCGTGAGCGCCCCCGTCGCAGCGTCGAAGTCGTAGGTCTCCTGCTGCACCTCGCCACCCGACTCCCAGACCCCGATCTGGCGCTCGATCTCCGCCTCGATCCCGCGGGCGATGAAGTTGAAGGAGTTCATGTTCTTGATCTCCGTGCGCGTGCGCAGCTCGTCCGAGCCCTGTGGGCGAACGGAGACGTTCGCGTCGACACGCAGCGTCCCCTTCTCCATCTCCGCGTCCGAGATGCCGAGCTCGACGATCGTCTGCCGCAGGAGCTGCAGGAACCGCTTCGCCTCCTCGGCGGAGCGGATGTCCGGCTCGGTCACGACCTCGACGAGCGGTGTCCCGCAGCGATTGAAGTCGACGAGCGAGTAGTCGGCGCCACGGATGCGCCCGGTGCGCCCGCCCACATGAACGGTCTTGGCCGCGTCCTCCTCGAGATGTGCACGGACGATCCCGATCACACGGTCACCATCCGCAGTTGGTACTAGCACTTTGCCACCAATGCAAAAGGGAAGATCATACTGTGAGATCTGATAGCCCTTCGGGTTGTCGAAGTAGAAGTAGTTCTTCCGGGAGAAGACGGCGTGCTCGGCGATCTCGCAGTCGAGCGCGAGTCCGAGCAGGATCGTCCACTCGACGGCGGCGCGGTTCACGACCGGGAGCGCGCCCGGGAACCCGAGACACACGGGGCACGTCTGCGTGTTCTCCCCCGCTCCGAACCCCACCGGGCAGCGGCAGAACATCTTCGTCCGTGTCTTCAGCTGCACATGGATCTCGAGGCCGATGACGGGCTCCCAGTTAGTAATCGGTCGCCACCTCCCAATCCGCTCCTCGACGGTCGTCCCGAAGCTCGTCTTCCAGTTTCTTCAGCAGCTGACGGGCGACGAGCTCCGCCCGCCAGTCCGGCTCATACGATGCGTTCGCGCTCAGTTTGTCGAACAGCCAGGGCGCCCCGCCTCCAAGCCGCGGCTTAGTCGAGACCGCGCGCCAGTGAGCTGCGAACCGTTTACCGAGATCCGTCGTGCTTCCAACGATCGTCAGTTTCTCTGCAGGGTCGAAGATCTCGTAGACGTAGCCCATATCGGCCGGAGCGCGTCCGAACTGCGTCGCTGCATCAGAGACCCACCGAGGGAGGTAGCCGCTCGGAAAAGCGAGCGGCGGCGCCTCGAAGAAACAGCTCTTGCACCTTGTCCGCTCGTCACCTTTGCCGCGTCTCTTCGTGTTGGGGCCCCAGAGATCATTGATGCGTGTTGAGGATTGGGCCGCCGTCGCTGCAAGCGCTAGGCAGTTCTTCCGGACGTGCCGGCCAGTGATGCGCCGACCTGCGTCGAAGACAACGTACGTTCCCACCGCAGCCTCTACGTCCGAGCCCCGCGAAACCTCGTGGGGACGGTGTCGAAGCCGATCGCCCGCTCGAGGGCGTGGCCGGCGCGGAAGAGCAGGTTCTCGCCGAACTGGGGCCCGAGCAGCTGGAGCCCCACCGGAAGCTCGTCCGAAAGGCCACACGGGATCGAGAGGCCCGGGAGCCCGGCGAGGTTGGACGGTATGGTGAGCAGGTCGCAGGCGTACATCGCGAGCGGGTCGGCGGCTTTGTCGCCGATGGGAAAGGCGACGGTCGGCGAGGTGGGCGTCGCGATCACGTCGACGGTTGCGAGTGCCTCGCGATGCTCGCGGATAAGCAGCGTGCGCACCTTCTGTGCCTGGCCGTAGAACGCGTCGTAGTAGCCGGCGGAGAGCGCGTACGTCCCGAGCATGATGCGCCGCTTGGGCTCGGCGCCGAAGCCCTCGTCGCGTGTGCGCTCGACCATCTCGCGGTAGGTCGCCGCCTCCGTGCGCGGCCCGAAGCGAACGCCGTCGTAGCGTGCGAGGTTGGAGGACGCCTCCGCCGGGGCGATGAGGTAGTAGCAGGGCATCCCGTAGCGATAGGAAATCGGCAGGTCGCAGTCCCCCACTTCCGCACCGAGCTCCCGTGCCAGCTCGAGAGCCTGCTCGAACGCCGCGCGCACGCCGGGCTCGATCGCCTCCAGCGACTCGATTTGCGTCGGCACACCGATGCGAAGGCCGTCGAGCCGCTCCGCGTCGGGCAACTGGACGGGCTCGGGAAGCTCCACGGTTGTGGAGTCGTATGGGTCGCGTCCGGCGATGATCGAGTAGAGGAGCGCGACGTCGCGCACGGTCTTCGCGACCGGCCCGATCTGGTCGAGGCTGGACGCGAACGCGACGACCCCGAAGCGCGAGACCGTGCCGTACGTCGGCCGGAGCCCGACGTTGCCGCACAACGCTGACGGCTGCTTGATCGAGCCGCCGGTATCCGAGCCGAGCCCCCAGGGGGCGAGCCCGGCGGAGACGGCGGCCGCGTTGCCTCCGCCCGAACCGCCTGGCACGAGAGCCGGATCCCATGGGTTGCGAGACGGCCCCCAGGCCGAGTTCTCCGTCGAGGAGCCCATCGCGAACTCGTCCGTGTTCGTCTTCCCGAGGAGCGTCAGGCCGGCGGCTTTGCAGCGCGCGGCAACCGTGGCGTCGAACACGGGGACGTATCCCTCGAGGATCTTCGAGCCCGCCGTCGTCTCGACACCCTTGGTCGAGATGACGTCCTTGAGCGCGATCGGGATGCTCGCGCCCTCTGCCGTCTCGACCGTCCGCAGGTACGCGTGCAGCTCGTCGTTCCGCTCTCCGATCGCCTCGAGGTACGCGCCGTGGAGCTCTGCCGGTGACACCTCCCGCCGCTCCACCAGACCGAGTGCGTCCTCCGCCGTCAGCCGGAGCGTGTCCACGACAGGAGCCATCACGCAGTTGGTGGGACGCGGAACAGGTCGCCGTCGCGCGCAGGCGCATTCGCGAAGACCTCGTCGAGCGCCAGCGAGTCGCGCAGCACATCCTCGTCCCAGACGTTCACGAGGTCGAGCGGGTGCGAGGTCGGCGGAACGTCTGCAAGGTCCAGCTCGGACACGACGCCGACGGCTTCCAGGATCTTGCCCAGCTCCTGCGTGAGCCGCTCGATCTCGTCGTCCGTGAGCGCCAGCCGCGCCAGGCGGGCGACGTGGAGAACTTCTTCTCGGGATATGGCCATCGCAGATGATCCTCTCAAACGGGGCGGGCTCCCTTTCGGGAGCCCGCCGCTACGTCGATACGAGTCCGGTCAGCTCGTCGCTGCGACGACGTTCGCGGCCTGGGCACCCTTGGGACCCTGGACGACCTCGAACTCCACACGCTGGCCTTCGGTGAGGGTCTTGAAGCCGTCCATCCCGATCGCGGAGAAGTGGACGAAGACGTCCTCACCACCCTCGCGCTCGATGAAGCCGTAGCCCTTCTCGTTCGAAAACCACTTGACGGTGCCCTGCTCCACGTACGTCCTCCCTACAACGATGACGCCGACCCTGCCGGGCCGCCGCCGATGACTTGAACGCGGCGAACCGTAGCGCCTAGGAACCGGGCAATGCAACTCCGAGGCGGCGATATCGCGCAGCGCTCAGGGTATTCCGGAGCAGCATGGCGATCGTCATCGGGCCGACGCCGCCCGGAACCGGGGACAAGAGCCCCGCCACCTCGGCCACGGCCGGATCGACATCGCCGACGAGCCCGGACTTGGTGCGGTTGACACCCACGTCCACCACCGCGGCGCCCGATTTGACCATGTCCGGAGTGACGAGGCCCGGTCGGCCGGCCGCGGCCACGAGGACATCCGCTGCGCGAGTGTGCTCCGCGAGGTCGCGCGTGCGCGAGTGGCAAATCGTGACAGTTGCATGCTTGGCAAGGAGGAGCATCGCGACCGGCTTCCCCACGATCTCGCTCCGTCCGATGACGACGGCGCGCCGCCCTTCGAGCTCGACGTCGTACTCGGCGAGCAGCGCCATGATCCCGAGCGGCGTCGCCGGGACATGCAGCGGCTCCCCGAGGAACAGCCGCCCCGCGTTGAGCGGGTGAAAGCCGTCGACGTCCTTCGCCGGATCGACGGCGCGGAGGACCATCGGCTCGTCCATGTGGTCCGGCAGCGGCAGCTGGACCAGGATCCCGTCGACCTCTTCGTCGGCGTTGAGCTGGGCAACGAGGTCGAGGACGTCGCTCTCCGACGTGTCCCCCGGCAGCCGGTGGTCGCGGGACTCGATCCCGGCCTCGTGCGACGCCTCGTGCTTCTTGCCGACGTAGACGTGTGACGCTGGATCGTCGCCTACCAGGATCGTCGCCAGGCAGACGGGTTCCCCGAATGCGCGCACGTCGTCGGCAACTTCCGCGCGGAGCTTGGCCGCGAGCGCTCTCCCGTCCATGCGGATGGCCGTCATGAACCGCAACCCTACTGACCGAAGACGTTACGA
>JAHEXT010000009.1 GCA_023251945.1 Actinomycetes bacterium | reverse complement strand
CCGGGAGATCGCCGGCCTCAGCCGGCGACGAGCTCGCGGCCGCGGCGTTGGGGCGCGCGGGGATGCCGGCCAGCACGACGAGCCCGACGAATCCCGCCGCTCCTGCCAGCGCCAGCGCACCCACGGCGACACGTCCTGTGCCGGCGCCGAGAAGATCGCCACGGACGAGGCGGGCCGCCCGAGCCGCTACGTGGTCGCCGGATAGGTCAGCCTTGGAACGCAGTAGGTCGACCAGCGGGCGCATGGCGCAGACGAGCGCAAGGGCCGCGAGCACGGCGACCTTGGTTGCGTACTCCGTCGTCTGCGGCGCGATCAGCAGCACTGCGAGGAGAGCGATCCCGACCGCGTACACCCTGCGCCCGAGACGCCCGTCGGGAATCGTCTTCGGGTCGGTGATCATGAAGAAGAGGAAGACCAGGATCTCGGGTGAGAACACGAGCACCTGCCAGAAGTCCCAGCCCGAGATCGGGCCGAGGTGCCAGCGCGCCGTCATCTCGTGCCCGCTCAACGCCAGCACGGCGATGCCGGCGGCGAACGCAAGCCAGAAGCCGACGGCGATCTCCAGCAGCCGCAGGCGCGAGAGGATCGCCAGCCCCCCGCCGACGATGATCGCCAGCGCGAGGGCCATCCAAGGCGACATCGGCCCCCACCAGAAGTCGAGGGGGTCGGCGCGCCCCGGGCCGAGCAGCAGGAAGCAGAGGACGAGACCGAAGTTCGAGGGATTGAAGATGTGGCTGCCACGGAAACGGATCACGTACTTGGACAGGAGGGCCACGGCCGCGGTGCCGGCGAAGATCCACCAGCCTCGCAGGCTCCACCAATCCCCGTGCTCGGTGCCCGGCACGCGGAGGATGAAGGCGACCCCGTTCCCGGTCAGGAGCGCGCTCGCCGGCCACATGAGCACCCGCTGGCGCCGGAAGGCGATCCCGACCTCGAGCACTGCGCACGTGAGCAGCGCCACGAGGATCTGGGCGATGGAGAGGTTGAAGTCGAACGCCACCTGCCCGAGCACCTGCAGCGACACGATCACGGCTGCGAGGTGAAGACGCGGGTCTCGCAGCGTCGGCAGCAGAACCGGATACGGCGTGCCTCGGATCCGAAGTGTCGGCCTGCCAGCCTCGACGACGACGGGCGCGCCCATCAAGCGATCATGCTACTCAGGTCAAGGCATCGTGACGAGATCCGCCGAAGGCGGAAGCCCCGCCAGGGAGCCTCTTCGATGGAGCCAGCCGGGCTCGAACCGGCGACCTTCTGCATGCCGAGCAGACGCTCTCCCAACTGAGCTATGGCCCCAGGAGAGCAGTCAGTCTACCGTCAGACCGCCGCGAACTCGACCGACGGCACGTCGCTCCAGAGCTCCTCGAGGCGGTAGAAGCCGCGCATCTCGGGCGTGAAGAGGTGGAGCACCACGTCGAGGTAGTCGGCGACAATCCAGGTCGCCTCCGGGACACCTGCGGTCGCGCGAGGTAGCAGGCGCTGCTCCTTCTTCAAGGTGCCCGCGACTTCGTCGTAGATCCCCTTCGTCAGCCGCGGATTCCGCCCCGTGGCGATGACGAAGAAGTCCGTGAAGTCGCAGACGCCGCGCATGTCGAGGATGGTGACGTCGGTCGCGAGCTTCTCCTGGCAGAGAGCGGCGGTACGGCGTGCTTGCTCGAGCGGGGTCAGGTCGGTCTGCGTCCTTTTCGTCGTCCCTATCAGTCTACTCGGCGTCCTGGTAGAGACCCAGGCGCGCGATCGCCTCCGCCACCTTCGGGGGCACGAGCTCGTCGATCGGCTTCCCGGCCGCGACTCGCTCCCGCACCTCCGAGGACGAAACGACGACCGGCACCATCTCGAAGAACGAGATGCGGTCGGGCGCTGGGACACGGGCGCGCGCATCGCGCATCCGCCTGTCGGGGACGCCCGGCCGCATCGCCACGCCGAGGTAGACGAGCTCGAGCACGCGCTCTGGTTCTTTCCAGCGCGGGAAGTCGGCGAACTCGTCGGCGCCGACGATGAAGACTGCGTCCTTCGGCTTCCGCTCCTCGAGGGAATCGACGGTACGAGCGTGCGTGTCGAGCTCGACCTCGACTCCGGGGAGGTCGGAGAACGCGAGCCGGGCGAGCTCCACGCGAGCCTCGGCCGACGTCGTCGCCCGCTTGTGGCCGGGATCGGCGACGACTAGGACGAGGAGCCGCTCGAGCCGGAAGTGCTCGATTGCCGCGCGCGCCAGCGCCACATGGCCGACGTGCGGCGGATCGAAGACGCCGCCGAGGATCCCGAGCTGCGCTACTGCCATTCCAGCGTCTCCCCGGAGACCTCGACCTCGGCACCGCGCTTCACGCCTGCGCGACGGAGCGCCTCCTCGAGCTCGGCCGCCGGAGGCGGAGTGCCGACGACGCGGTACCCGCGGTCGGTGCGGAGGATCCGAAACGTGGGGCCCCGACGCGCCCGCGGCCGGTATTCGAGGAACTCGGGAAGCGCATTCTCGCGGACGGGCTCCGGTGCCTCGACGGGGCAGAGCTCGAAGAGCGCATGCGTGAGCTCCTCGATCCCCTCTCCGGTGGCGCACGAGGCCGCGACGACCCGGAGGATGCGCTCGTCGCGAACGTCGAGCGAGGGAGTGGTCTCCAGAAGATCGGTCTTGTTGAGCACGACGAGCTGCGGGCGCTCGTCCAGGCCGGCCCCGTACGCGGCGAGCTCGCGGTCGATGGTGCGAAACCGCTCGTCGAGCTCGCCCTCGGCTGCGTCGATCACGTGTACGAGGAGGCGAGCGCGCTCGAGGTGGGCGAGGAACGCGTGCCCGAGCCCGACGCCTTCGCTCGCGCCTTCGATCAACCCGGGGACGTCGGCGACCGTGAGCTGTCGAGCTTCCGGCCCGTCGACCGTGCCCAGGACGGGCTCGATCGTGGTGAACGGGTAGTCGGCGACCTTCGGCTTCGCGTTCGAGATCCGGCGCAGCAGCGAAGACTTGCCGGCGTTGGGTAGACCGGCGAGCGCGGCGTCGACGACGAGCTTGAGCCGCAGGGCGAGATCGGCATCCTCTCCGGGAAGTCCGGTCTCGGCGAACCGAGGAGTCTGACGGGTGGGCGTCGCAAACCGGGCGTTCCCCCGCCCTCCCGAGCCGCCGCGGGCCGCGACGTAGCGGGCACTCGGTGTCGTCAGATCCGCCAGGAGCAGGCCGTCCACATCGAGGACCTGCGTCCCGATCGGAACGCGGATCTCGACAGGCTCGCCGTCGGCACCGTGCTTCCGTGTGCCCCGACCGTTCCCGCCGCGGCCTGCCTGGAGCCACCTGATGCGACGAAGCGCTGAGAGGTCCCGCAGCGCGGGATCGGCGAGCACGACGACATCGCCGCCGCGGCCGCCGTCGCCACCGTCGGGCCCGCCCTTCGGCACGTGCTTCTCCCGCCGGAAGCTCAGGCCCCCGTCGCCGCCCCGTCCTGCCTCGACGTGAATCTGCGCGCGGTCGTGAAACATGCCTCCGTCGCCTTCGGCGACGGAGGTTAGACGCTCACTCCGCCGCCGACGCGACGGAGATGTAGCGCTTGTCGCCTGAGCGGCTGAACTCGACGGTGCCCTCGCGGAGCGCGAAGATCGTGTCGTCGCGTCCGAGGCCGGTTCCCGGGCCCGGGCGGAACTTCGTGCCGCGCTGCCGCACGATGATCATCCCGGCCCTGACCGGTTGGCCGGCAAACACCTTGACGCCGAGCCGCTTCGACTCGGAGTCACGGCCGTTGCGCGAGGAGCCGAGACCCTTCTTGTGCGCCATTAGCTCTCGTCCTTCCCGTCGGCGAGCGCGGCCTCGAGCGCCGCAATCGCCCCCTTCCTCTTCGCATGCTCCTGCTCGTAGGCGAGCGCGGCGCCCAGCGCATCGGGATCCCACGAGCCCGCCGCTTCCTTGAGCTCCGCGATGGTCAGCTCCGCGTAGCCGGCCGGCAGCATGCCAGCCCCCTCGGGAGCGGCCGCCTCCGCCTCCGCCTTCTCCGGCTCGGACTTCGCGGCCGCCGGGCGGGCTCGCTTGCCGCCGATCGACTCGATCTCGATCTGCGTGAGCGAGGCGCGGAAGCCCGTGTGCCGGCGATAGCCGGTGCGCTTCTTGTACTTGCCGATGCGCACCTTCGGGCCCTTGACGGCGCCGAGGACGCGGGCCGTGACCGTGATGTCGGAGGGAGAGAACACAGGCTCCCCGTCGCCGCCGACGAGCAGAACCGCGGGCGCGAAGGTCGTCCCGTCGTCCTCGGCGAGCCGGTCGACGAGCAGCCGCTCGCCCTCGCGGACGCGGTACTGCTTCCCGGCAACCTTGATGATCGCGTAGGTCACGTGGTGATCCGTTCGTGAGAAGCGCGGGCGCGAGCCCGCGAGCCGCCGCATGATAGCGGACGATAGGTGGGAGGTCGCTTCTCTAGCCCGTCCGCCGACCGCGCGAGTCGAAGTCCTCGATCCACTCGGACATGGGGACGTATTCCTCGATCGGAGGCTCCTCGGGTGCGTCCGGTGCATCCTCGACGGTCGTCTCCACCGGCTCGCCGTTCTGAGGCGTCTTCCGCCGGCGGCCTCCACGGCTCCCGCGGCGGGTTCGCTTGCGCTTCGGCGGGCCGTCGCCGGCGACCTCCGCCTCGATCTCGGCGTCCGGCCCGGTCTCGCCGCCGACGGTCGCGGCTTCGGGTTCCGGCTCGGCCTCGAGGTCGGGCGGAGGCACGTGGATCCTGGGCGTCGGCTTGTGCCCGTCGCCCTCGGGCGACTTCTCGGCGACCGCCGCGGCCGGCTTGCGCTTGCGGCCTCGGCCGCCGCGCGTGCCACGCCGCGTCTGCTTCTTCTTCGCCGGCTGCTCTTCCGCCCCCGCGCCGTCGGTCTCCGGAGCGGAGGGCTCCTCCGCGACGGCCTCGGTCACAACCTCCGGCTCCGCCACGGCTTCCGGCTCGGCGCCGATCTCGGCCTTCGCGCGTGGAGCCCGCGTCGGCCTCTCGGCCTCGGCCTCGAAGGTGATCCGCGCAGGCTCGGCGACGGCGTCCGCGAGCGTCGCGAACGCGACGCCGTCCAGGACGCGGCCGACGGTCACGGCCACCTTCTTCCCGACGAGCTTCGCCGCGCCGGCGACGACGACCTCGATACCCTCGAGCTTGCCCACGCCGGCCGTGACGTCGTACAGCCCGACCTCGACGAGCTTCAACTCGACCGCTGCACCCTCCTCGACGGGCGCCGAGGGGCGGAGCGTGTCGAGCTTGCCTTGCCCGACCACCTCGAAGTGGTCGAGGTGGATGTGCCCGTTCCCGGCGGGAACGAGGAAGAAGCGACGGCGCGCGGCGGCCTCGATCTCGGCGAGGCGGCTCCCGCCCGGCCCCGCGAGGAGCGAGAGCACCCGGGGGTGGACCGCCACCCGGAACGCCTGCACGCGCGAACCCTTCGCAATCTCCCGGAGTCGCCGCTCGACCTCGAGCGCATGGGTCGCCTCGGAGACGACGAACCCGTCCCCTGCACACACCGGGCAGCGGTTCGTGAGGATCTCGCGCGGCCCGTCGGTCACGTTCTGGCGGGTCATCTCGACGAGCCCGAGCGGCGAGATCTCGACGACGTAGGTCTTCGTCCGGTCGCGCTCGAGCTCGCCCCGGAGCGCCTCCTCCACGGTCTCCCGGTTCTTCGGGTTCGCCATGTCGATGAAGTCGATGACGATGATCCCGCCGATATCGCGGAGCCGGAGCTGGCGGACGACCTCCTTCACGGCCTCGAGGTTGTTCTTGACGATCGTGTCCTCGAGCCGCCCGGAGGAGCTCTTCGAACGCGAGCCGACGAAGCGCCCGGTGTTGACGTCGATGACCGTGAACGCCTCCGCATAGTCGAAGATCAGGTAGCCGCCGGACGGAAGGTCGACGCGGCGATCGAGAGTCGAGCGGATCTCCTGCTCGACGCCGAAGGCCTCGAACAGCGGCGCCTTCTCGCGGTAGCGGTGGACGCGCTCGATCATGTGCGGCGAGGTCTTCTTCAGGTAGCTGACGATGCGCCGGTGCGTTCGGTCGTCGTCGATCTGGGCGCCGACGAAGTCGCCCGCGAAGAGGTCGCGCACGATCCGCAGGGGAAGCTCGGCCTCCTCGTACACGAGCGTCGGCGCGGTCGCTCCCTTCGCCTTCGCCTGGATCGTCTTCCAGAGCCGTTGGAGGAAGACGAGGTCGCGCTCGACGTCCTCGGCGGAGGCGCCTTCGGCGGCCGTGCGCACGATGATGCCGCCGCCCTTCGGGTCGAGCTTCGTGACGATGTCCTTGAGCCTCGTCCGCTCCTGATCGTCGAGCCTGCGGGAGACCCCGAAGCCCTCGCCGTTCGGCACGTAGACGAGGAAGCGGCCGGGGAGCGAGATCTCCGTCGTCAGACGCGCGCCCTTCGACTTCATCGGGTCCTTGACCGCCTGGACGAGGAGCGTCTGGCCTCGCTTGATCAGATCCTGGATCTTCCGCGCGCCCTTCCGGCCCTCGAGCTCGGGGCCGACGATCTCGTCCACATAGAGGAAGCCGTTCTTCTCGAGCCCGATCTCGACGAAGGCCGCCTCCATCCCGGGAAGGACGTTGTCCACGACCCCAAAGTAGATGTTCCCGGCAATCGAGCGCCGCTCCGGCCGCTCGAGGTACACCTCGGCGACGCGATCGTCCTCCAGGACGGCGACCCGCTGCTCGCCGACGTCGACGGAGATCAGGAGCTCCCGCTTCGCAGCCGGGAGCGGAGCGCGGCGCGTCGGCGTCCGGCGGCGCGCGCTTCGGCTGGGCTTGCGCTCAGACTTGCGCTCGGGCTTTCGCTCGGGCCGCCGCCGAGCGGGCTCCTCCGGCGCCTTCGCGGGCTCCGCAGAGGCCTCTTCGGCCGCCGGCGTCCCGGTCTTCTTCCTGCCTCGCCCACCGCGGCTACCGCGGCGGCGCCTCTTCTTCGCGGGCCCCGGGGCTTCGACGGCCTCCGGCTCCCCTGCCGCCGGACCCTCAGGCGGCTGCTCTACCTCTACGGCCGCAGCGTCCTGCGCGGCGGCCTCTTCCTGCTTCTTGCCAAAGCGAAACCAACGTCGTGCCAAGGTGTGAATCTCCTCTTCTGTTCGCGCGCGTGAAGAGAGACGCCGTCGGCGTCTCCTCCATCGCGCTGCGTGTGATCAAAACTACGGCCATAGGCCTACGGACAAGGCTAGCAGTCGAGGCCCCGGCTCCGGAGCTCACGCCGCAGCCGGGCGGAGGCGCGACCGGCGGGCGCGAACGGCGCGCAAGCGCTGGGAGAGGCGCGCCCAGGCCCAGGGCTCGAGCTCCCCATACCTCGTCTCCGTCTGCCCCCGCGTCGACTCGAGGTACTCGAACCAGGCATCGGCTTCCTCGAGCTGCAAGAGCTCCTCGGCCAGCTCCGTGTCCGGCATCGTCCCTCCCATCGCTCCGTCGGCGCGCATGCTAGGTCCCGCTTCGGACGGACCTGGGGTCAGGTCTTGCATTCCTACACGGGTGTGTCGGAATGCAAGACCTGACCCCAGCGGCGGACTGCCTCGCCCAGCGCCCAGGTCGCAGCCGCGGCGACCGCGGCGTTGGCGAGGGGTGCCGGCAGGAAGCCTCTCGCCGCCCGGGCAACCCCTCGAAGCGCGAAGCTCGACGCGACCGCGGCCGCCGCCACGCCTGCGAGGACGGGCAACCCCTCCGAGCTCGCCGATCCGGTCTCCATCGCCCGCAGACGCGTGAACATGCGAGCCTGCTCGAGCGCGAGCACCGGCCTCGCCGCGCCCATCCGACTCCCCGCGGCACCGAGGAGAGCGGCCCGCACGGTCGCTCCCCGAACGACGGCGCGGATCACGGCGTCGCGGAGCGCCGGGACCCGGGAGGCGAGGGCAGGCGCATGCTCGGCCGCCTCGGCGAGGCGGCCGGCGATCTCTTCGAGCGGGAATCCCTCCCCCGTCCGGCACTCGACGACGAACGGCGAGAGGACGAACGGGCGCGTCCAGTCGGCCTGCGGCCAGAGCTGCACGAGCACGACCGGGACGCCGGCACGATCGGCGGTCTGGACCAGAGCATCGTCCGCGGAGCTCGGCTCCCCGGCGATCACGTGCACGACGGCTGCCGCCCCCGCCAGCTGCGACGTGTCGCCGATGACCACGGCGCCCCGGTCGGCGCCGGCTGAGAGCTGGCGGGAAAGCTGCTCGGCGAGCATCCCGCTCACGACGATCCGCCCAGGGGCGAAGGGGCCGAGTTCGCCCTTCATCGCCCGCACGAGGTTCCGCGTCTCGAACGTGACGGAGCGAAGCCCGGACGCCGTCACGGCCCCGACCGTCCTGCGAGGAGACCGCGGGCGTGGATCCCCTGGAGGATCCCGATGAGGAAGAGGTTGGAGACGATCGACGTTCCACCGACGGCGACGAACGGGAGCGGGATCCCCGTGACGGGGGCGACCCCCATCGTCATGCCGACGTTGACGAACACCTGGAAGAGAAACGCAAAGACGAGGCCACCCGCGACCACAGCCCCGTAGAGATCGCCCGCGACCGTGACCACCCGCAGACCCCGCCACACGACGAGGAGGTAGAGAAGGAGGAGGATCGACGAGCCCACGAAGCCGCGCTGCTCCGCGAGCGACGCGAATGCGAAGTCGGTGGCGTGCTCGGGGAGGTAGTCGAGCCGCGTCTGACTCGCCTCGATCACGCCGCGCCCGGACAGCCCGCCGGAGCCGACCGCGGTGATGGACTGGTTCAGGTTGTACGTCAGCCCGCTCGGGTCCGCATTGGGATCGAGAGTCAGGCGAGCCGCCTGGTACGGCTTGAGAACCTGCACGCCCGCGGCGGGAAGGATCCAGACAGAGGCGAGGATCGCGAACCCCGTGACGAGGACAAGCGCGACGAGCTGTCGCCAGCGAACGCCGGCGAAGAAGAGGACGGCGAGGAGCGCCGCCGAGTAGACGAGGGCGGTGCCGAGGTCCGGCTGGAGGAACACGAGCAGGATCGGAGCGGCTCCGAGGCCGAGCGCAGTCCCGATCGTGCGCCAGCGCGTCACTCGCCCGGCGCGCTCGACGAGGAACCCCGCGATCGCGAGCACGAACAGCACCTTCCCGAGCTCGGACGGCTGAAACTGGATGACGCCGACGTCGATCCACCGCTTCGAGCCGCGAACCGTCTCGGCGGCCGCGTAGACGACGACCATGAGCCCGAGCGTGGCTCCGTAAAGGAGCCGCCAGCGACGCTGCGCGAGGTCGAGCGGGACGAAGGCGGCGACCACGAGCGCGGCGAGCCCCAGCCCCGCGGCGATCGCCTGGCGGACGACGTAGTAGCCCTCGTCCCCCGGCACATCGAAGCGCGTGATCCCGGCCACGACCCAGAGGCCGTAGCCGATGAGCCCGAATGCGGCAGCGAGCAGGACCCAGTCGAAGCGGCGCAGGAAGGCGACCGGCTCGGAGGCGGCCCGCCCGGCCCGGGCCCGAACCCTCGAGCGTTCCGCGGCCTCGATCATCGTGCGCTCTCCATCAATCGACGCTCACCAGGATGCTGGGGGGCGCCTCGACGCCGAAGAACCTCTCGAAGACGCGCAGCGCGGCCGGCGCGGCGGCGGTGGACCCGTGTCCTCCGTTCTCGATGAGCGCGCAGACGACGATGCGGGCGTCACTCGACGGGCCCCAGCCGCACCACCACGACTGGTCCTCGAGATGGTCAGACGGGTATCCGGGGAGAGGCACGACCTTCTCGGCCGTTCCGGTCTTGCCGGAGATCGGCACGGCGTAGCTCCCGAAGACGCCCGACGATGTGCCACTGCGCGAGTGCGTCGCGACGTAGAGCCCGTCGCGAACCGCGGCGAGCGCACCGGAGTCGACGCCCGCAGACCGCGGAGGCCGCGGGGCGAAGCGGCGGAGAACGACGCGCGGCGAGCCCTTTCCGCCCGGTTGCTCGACGTCCGAGACGAGGTACGGGGTGACGAGGTTCCCGCCGTTGGCGAGCATGGCGTAGAAGGCGGTCATCTGCAGGGGCGTGACAAGAAGGTCCTTCTGCCCGATCGCGAGCTGGATCGAGTCGCCGGGGTTCCAGGCGCGGTCCCAGTCGCTCTCGAACGTCCTCCGCCGCCAGTCCGGGGTGGGCAGCAGTCCCTCGGCCTCGCCGCCGATGTCGAGGCCCGTCGTCGTGCCGAAGCCGAACCGGCGCGCCCACTGCTGCATGAGAATCCGACCCTCGGTCCCGCTCTCGTAGAACCGGTTCCCGATCTCGTCGAAGTACGTGTCGCAGGACTCGGCGAGCGCCTCCACGAGCGTCATCGAGCGGTTCACGTACGGGTTCCAGTTTCGGAACTTCTGCCGGTCGAGGCCGTAGTAGGCGACGGGCGAGCACTGAAGCGACTGGTAGGGCGAGAAGATGTGCTCCTGCATGCCGGCAAGCGCCGTGACCGGCTTCCAAGTCGATCCGGGCGGGTACAGACCCGACGTTGCCCGGTTGAGCCCCGGGTAGTTCGCCCGGCGCGCCGCCTCCTCGTCGATCAGCGGCTCGAGCTTCTTCGGGTCGACCTTGCCGACGTAGACGGAAGGCTTGTAGGTCGGGGAAGAGGCCATCGCCAGAACGGCGCCGTCCCGCGGGTCGAGCGCGACGATCGCGCCGCCGTCCGCGGCCCAGTGGCCGTCCTGGTGCGCGAGGTCGATCCCGTAGCGAAGCGCGTTCTCGGCCGCGCGCTGGAGCTTCGTGTCGATCGTGAGCCTGAGGGCGTACCCCGCTCGGGCCTCCTGCCGCAGCAGGAGCGGACTCTGAGGTCGCCCGAGCGAGTCGACGCGAATCTGCGCAAGCCCTCCTCGACCGCGGAGGTAGGAGTCGTACGCGGCCTCGATGCCCGTCTTGCCGAGCCTGTCACCCGCGCGGTATCCCTCGCGCCGCAGACGCCGGAGCTCCTCAGGCGAGATCTCACCGACGTAGCCGAGGATCGGGGCGGCGAGCGCCTCGTGCTCGTAGTCCCGTAGGTAGATCTGGACGATCTCGACACCGGGGAACTCAGCCTGATGCTCGTAGAGGTAGTTGACCGGGTCCTCTCCGACCGCCGTCTTGACCGTGATTGGCGTCAGCGGATCGGAACGACCTTGGTCCACCTCCTGAGCGAGCGCGAGGGGGGGCACGCGGAGAACGCTCGCGAGGCGGCGGACCATCGCGTCCCGCGCCTTTCTGTTCTTCGGCATGTCTCCGACCCAGAGCTGGACGGCCGTCCCGGCGACGTTGGCGACGATCACCCGCCCGCGCCGGTCGAGGATCGGCCCTCGTGGCGCCTCGACCCTGATGAGACGGAGCTGGTTGTTCTGCGCAGCGTCGAGGTACTGCTCGCCCGAGAGCACCTGCAGCGACCACAGCCGGAAGAAGAGGATCGCGAACGCGAGCAGCGCGATCGCACCCAGGATGCCGACGCGCAGCGCAAGCTGCGGGGTCAGCCGGTACGGCTCGCGGACGCGCGGGTCGGGTGGGAGGAAGCGGCCGGAGGGCGAGCGACGCTCCCGATAGGCGCCGCCTGAGCTCATTTCAGGATGATCACCCGTCGCGAGGGGGATGATGGGTGACGCGAGGCAAGGACGCAGGGAGCGCCCATATCGAAAGAGATATGGGTGCGACTCCCGGGGTCCCCAGAAAGTGCGCCAGCACTTTCTGGGGTGGGGCGGAGGACGCAGCATCGCGGCACCCAGCGCCGCATCGCGACATGGTCGCTCATTCTGAAAGGAGCTCTTCTAGACAACGACCTCGACCTCCGCCGACGGCTCGAGCGTCGTGCGCTCGCCGACCGCCGCCCGAACGAGCGCGTGCACCGGGTACGCGAGCACGAGATTCATGACCAGCGCAGGAGCGAGCGCGGTGAACAGCGCGTCCCGCGCAACCACCGCCTCACCGAGCAGGTAGTGCAGCGTGAACCCGAACAACCCGGCCAGCACGGTGATGACTCCGACGGCGACGAGCGGAGCAAGACGGCTGCCGCGGCCGGTCGTCTCCCCGTACCGGCCCGCACAGAAGCCGGCGAGGGTGAGGACGAGCGAGGTGACGCCGAGAGTGTCGAGTGTGAGCAGGTCGACGACGAGCCCGCCCGCGAACCCGAAGATCGCACCCGGCACCGAACCACGCAGCAGCCCGAGACAGACGACCACGACGAGTAGCAGGTCCGGAGCGCCTCCGGCGAGCACGAGCGAAGAGACGATCGCCGTCTGCAGCAAGGCGGCGACGAAGATCAGCGCCGACGCGCGCGGCGCGGCGACGGCGCTCATCTCGACCGCCCCGCGGGAACGAGGACGAGCACGGCGTCGAGCGAGCCGAAGTCCACGTACGGGTCGACCTGCACCTGCTGGTAAAGGTCGGTGTCGGTTTGGCCGACGCTCGTCACCTCGCCGATCAGGATCCCCTTCGGGTAGAGCGAGCTGAACCCGCTCGCGCGCCAACCCGCGGTCACCACCTCGTCGCCGACCTCGATGACTTCGAGCTTGCGGACACGGTCGAGGACGAGCGTCTCGCGGGTGCCGCGCGCGTGCCGCACGATGCCCGGGGCGCCGGTCCGCACGTCCACTGCCGAGACCGCGGCTTCCTGGTCGGTGAGCAGCTGGATTCGGGCGGTGTGGGACGAGACGCGCGTTACGAGCCCGACGAGCCCGTCGGCGGTGACGACGGGGTCGTTCACGCGCACGCCTTCGCGGGAACCCGCGGCGATGACGATCGCCTGCGTGAAGGCGCCGGCCGGACGCCCGATCACCTCGGCGGCGACCGCGTCGAAGTCGTCGGGGAAGCGCGGCCCGTCGAGGTACCGGAGCAAGCGCCGCAGGTACGCATTCTCCTGGCCCGCGAACTCGTTCTGGATCGCACGCTGGCGGAGCTCGCGGACCTCGGCGCGGAGCTCCTCCGCATCCGAGCGGGCTCCCAGAAGGCTGTCGACCCAGTCGTACGCGTCCCGGAAGGGCTGCGCAACACGTTCGAGGCCAACTGCGAACGGCCGCAGAGCCGTCGAGCCTGCGGACTGGAAGCCGGTCAGCGGACCGTCCGACCCGGGACGAAACGACAGCGTGATGAGGACGAGCGCGAGGAGCACGAGGCTCCCCACGACCAGGCGACGGCGAACCGCGCGTGTCGTCCGCGGGTGTTGGGTCGTGGGGACGCGCCGGACTGTCACGCCCAGCGCCGCCGATCGCGCGCGGTTCCGGGGCACGAGGGGCTCCAGTCTACCGAGGCAGGAAGCCGAATCCCGCTCTCAACGAGCCGTCCCGCTCGCGCTAGGGTGCCTTAACGCAGTAACCCGTTACGGCGAGCTGCGCGGCTTCTGCTCATCCGGTGGATGACGTCGAACTCCTCGAGGCTTCGCCCCGAACCCACGGCGACGCAAGTCAGCGGGCTCTCGGCGAGGTGGACGGGCATCTGCGTCTCGTGCCGGACGCGCTCGTCGAGACCCTGGAGCAGCGCGCCTCCACCGGCGAGCACGATCCCGCGGTCCATGATGTCCGCCGCCAGCTCCGGCGGCGTCTTGTCGAGCGTCGACTTCATCGCGTCGATGATCTGGGTCACGGGCTCGTCGAGCGCGCGCCTGATCTCCTCGGAAGAGATGATCACCGTCTTCGGGAGGCCGGTGAGCATGTCGCGGCCGCGCACCTCCGCCTGCAGCTCCTCCTTGAGGCGGTAGGCGGAGCCGACCTCGAGCTTGATCTCCTCGGCCGTCTGCGTCCCGACGAGCAGCTTGTACTCCTTCTTGATGTGGCTGACGATCGCCTCGTCCATCTCGTCGCCGCCGATGCGCATGCTCTGCGAGACGACGATGCCGCCGAGCGAGATCACGGCCACCTCGGTCGTGCCGCCGCCGATGTCCACGATCATGTTCCCCGTCGGCTCCGCAACGGGAAGCCCGGCGCCGATGGCGGCCGCCATCGGCTCCTCGATCAGGTAGGCCTGCCGCGCCCCGGCGGAGAGCGTCGCCTCCTCGACCGCGCGCTTCTCGACGCCCGTGACACCCGAGGGAACGCAGACGACGACGCGCGGGTGCGCGAAGCGGTGCTGGTGCACCTTCTGGATGAAGTGCCGCAACATCTGCTCGGTCACGTCGAAATCGGCGATGACGCCGTCCTTGAGCGGCCGGATCGCTGAGATCGTCCCCGGCGTTCGCCCCAGCATCCGCTTCGCCTCGACGCCGACGGCGTGCACTTCGCCCGTCCTCTGGTCGATGGCGACGACCGACGGCTCGGAGAGAACGATGCCGCGGCCGCGAACGTAGACGAGCGTGTTCGCGGTGCCGAGGTCGACGGCCATGTCGCGGCCGCCGAAGCCGGTCAGGGTCTTGAACCACGCCATGAGGAACCGCGAGTCTACCTATGCGGTTTGCAGCAATTTCGGCGCATGCCGCTCGAGGAGGGCGACGAGCAGCGCCCCGGGGAGTCCGACCACGTTCAGGTAGTCGCCTTCGATTCGCTCGACGAGTCGCCCGCCGAAGCCCTGGATCGCGTACGCTCCTGCACGCCTTTCCCACTCGCCGCTCTCCAGGTAGACGGAGACCGCTTCGTGCGACAGCAGGCGAAACGTCACGTCGGTGACCTCGTGTCCCACGGCCTCGAGACCCGGCCCGAGCAGGCAGAGCCCGGAGACGACCGTGTGCGTCCGCCCCGAAAGCTCGCGGAGCATGCGCGCGGCGTCCTTGCGATCGACGGGCTTGCCGTACATGCGCCCGTCCAGGACGACTGCGGTGTCAACTCCCAGCGTCAGGCGTCTCTCAGCGTGCACCGAGCGGGCCTTCCCCTCGGCGTGGGCCCGGACGAGCTCAGCCGGCTCGAGTCCGGGCGGGTCGTCCTCCACGTACGTGGGCGTGACGACCTCGAACGGGATCCGCAGCTGCTCGAGGATCGCGTTCCGCTGCGGCGAGGTCGAGGCGAGGACGAGCGTCTCGCGCGTCATGAGCGGGTGCTCACTTCGCGCGCGGACACGCTCGGAGGCACGCCCGGCTCGAGGTAGCCGAGCTCGGGCGGCTGGAGCGCGGCGATGCGCTCCTCGACGTAGGCGATCTCGTCGGCGGAGAGGTAGTCGCGGTAGCCGCCGACCTCTCCCCTTCGGGTCTTGTAGGACTCGACATCGTCGCGATGCCGGGCAACGAGGCGCTTGTTGGCCTCGTCGTACGTGGCCTCTCGCTCGAGCCTCTGCATGTTCTCGAACCGCCCGTACTCCACGGCGGAGCGAAGGACGTCGTCGCCCACCGGCGCCGCCTCGAGGAAGTCGAGCACGGACCGGAGGCTGCCCATCGCGTCGCGGTGGAGGTCCTCGTACGCCAGGAGCATGGCGGGGCCCGGGTCGTCCCGAAGGGAGCCGCCGCACGCGCGGTTGAAGAGCAGGATCCGCTCGATCCCGTAGTCGGCGCGCCGGAGGAAGCTGCCGAGCGAGGTCGACCGCGGGAGGACCCGCCTGCGCCGACGGGTCGTCTCCTGAAAGTAATGGGAGACGACCGTGTCGCGGGGATCGCGAACGAGGAACAGGCGGCGCCGGTCGCCGATGTAGGCGAGGAACAGGGACATCCCGGCGGCCGGCTCGTCGGCCGGTACGGACAGCCCATGGGTGAAGAGCACCGGCGCCCCGTTCAACCGTGGGGCCTCTGAGCCGAGCCACTCCTCCACGACCCACTCGGGCGCCTCTCCGCGGGCACCTGCCTCGGCGACGGCCATCATCACCCGCAACCACGTGCGGCCCGACTTCGGGAACGAGACGACAAACCGCTCGACCGACCGGGCAGGCCAGAGGCCGTGCTTCCAGCTGGCGGGCTCAGGCCGGACCTGCCGCCGCTGCTTCCATCGTCGCATCAGGTCGCGAAGTTGCGGGCGAGCTCGGACGTGTAGCGGCGACCCAGCAGACGCGCGTTCTCGGTCACCCAGGTATCAAAGCGGTCACGGCCGAGCGGCGGCTCGTGCGACACGAGCAGTCCAGCCGCGAGCGCGTCGAGCTCGTCGCGCGTGAGCACGACGTCGTGCAGGGCGAGCCCGGCGATCCGCCCCGCCCCGAGGGCGATGGTGGAAGGGGCATGCTTGATCCAGGCACGGCTGCCGACAGCTCGGGCGATGAGCCGGACAAAGTCCTCGAATGCCCAACGTTCGGGGCCTGCTGCGTCGAGCACGACGTCATCCTCTCCCGCACTCGCCTCGACGCAGATTCTCGCGGTGTCCCGAACCGACACCGGCTGCACCTCGTACCGGCCGTCGCCCGCAAGCAGGAAGAGCGGCACGTGTCGAAGCCCCCAGGCGATGTTGTTGACCAAGATGTCCTCCGGGCCGAAGACGAGGGTCGGGCGAACGATCGCGTACGACAAGCCCGACTCGCGGAGAGCCTCCTCCGTCTGCGCCTTGCCCCGGAAGTAGGGGAAGGGCGAATGCTCGTCGGGGTTGGCGACGCTGATGTGGACGATGCGCCGAATCCCCGTGAGCTTCGCTGCGCGAGAGAGCGTCGTCGTGTTCTCGACCGCGCGGTCGAACGTGCTGTCTCCGCGCTCGAAGCGCACCCAGTAGGTGTTGTAGAGCGTGTCGGCTCCGCGCAGGCTCTCCGCCAGCGAGTCGTCGAACGCGAGCGGAACGACCTCCACTCGATCGGCAAGCGGGTGTGACGGATCGGGCGGCCGTCGCGTTAGCGTGCGGACGCGCCGCCCGCGCGCGAGCAGCGCCTCGGCGATGTGTCGTCCGGTGTACGAGAAGGCACCTGTGACGACGTCGAGCTCGCCCACGATCAGGCGCGCTTGCGCGCGGCCCAGATCTCCTCGGCGGGCCACTTCCGCGCCCAGTCGGCGGTGACGAAGTCGTACTCCGGATGATCCCCGGCATCAGCCGGCGCCTGGAGTTCGTGGAGGGCTTCGATCTCGAAGCCGTTCCGGCGCAGCAGAGCGATCCACTGCCCGTGTGCGAGGTGGAACTCGATGCCTCCGTCAGGCCATTCGAACCGGTGCGAGCCGAACTGAGATCTGAGGAGCCGCTCCTCGGCGGGCAGCTCTTCGTCAGGGGAGCAGAGGAGGACGAGCGGGGTGTTCGTCATGAACACGAGGCGGCCGTCCGGCCTCAACAGACGGGCCGCCTCCGGAATCCACTTGTACGGATCGCACCAGAGGCTTGCCCCGTACTCCGACACGGCGAGATCGAACATCGCATCGGGGAGCGGCACGTCCTCCGCGTTCGCCTCGATCAGGGGGAAGTCGAGCCCGAACTCGCGCTGACAGCGCCGAGCGGTCTCGAGCTGGGCGGGCGTGATGTCGACGCCGACCGGTCGCGCTCCGCGCCTCGCGAGCCAGGCCGAGAAGTACGCTGTCCCGCAGCCGAGCTCGACCATGTCGAGCCCGGCGACGTCCCCGATCACGCCAACGTCGCGCTCGGGGACGCTAAAGACGCCCCACGTGATCTCGTCCTGCGACCACGCTCGCGCGGCATCGCCGCCTGTGTACTCGGTGTTGGTCGTCGTCCAGAGCTCGCGGTTCTCTGCGACGTAGTCCGGAGTCTCAGACAAGTCCGTCGGGGAAGAAGAGGGCCAGCTCGCGTCTCGCGCTCGCTTTCGAGTCCGAGCCGTGGACGATGTTCTCCGAAAGCTCCAGCGCGAAATCTCCGCGGATCGTCCCGGGCGCCGAGTCGAGAGGGTCCGTCGCCCCCATCATCTCGCGCACCACCGAGATCGCGGACTCGCCGCTCACCGCCAGGGCGAGCACCGGATCCGAGGTGATGAACTGCACGAGGCCGTCGTAGAACGGCTTGCCCTTGTGCTCCGCGTAGTGCTTCCGGGCCATCGGCTTCGAGATGCGGAGCAGGCGCGCTCCACGCAGCTCGAGGCCGCGACGCTCGAAGCGCGCCAGGATCTCGCCGGCGAGCCCGCGCTGCATGCCGTCGGGCTTGACGAGGACGAGCGTTGCTTCGCGGGCCATGTCGGCCGCCGAGTTTAGTCAGTCGGATGTCGTGCGGCGACGCGTCGTTCTGCGCGGCCTCGGGGAGACGTCCTCGAGTGCCGGCAGCGAGGGCGCGACCGGCGTCGCACAGTGGGGACAGATCTGCCAGAGCGCGTCGAGTGGCTGGCCGCACGACGCACACGCGGCCTTGAGCCGGGTCGTGCAGACGGGGCAGACGAGGTACGTGGGCTCCACCCGGGCGCGGCAGACGGGACAGCGCTGATCGAGCTGCGCGAGCCGCTCCTCCATCGCCTTGATCTCGAGCTCGCGCTCACGAGCGTCCTGGAGGTACTCCGGTGGTCGGAAGAACATGTAGATGATCGGGCCGAGAAAGGGCGGAAAGAGACCGACGAGTGTCGCGAGTCCGACGAGCCACGGATCCGCGATCCGGCGCCGCGCGTCCTTGAACGTCCAGTAGGCGGTCGCCAGCCAGAGGACGATGAAGAGGAGGATTCCGAGGTTGCGGGCAAGCGTCCAGTCCGGCGAGTCCCAGATGGCGGCAAGGGGGATGAGGCTCATAGCAGTAGCTTGCCGACCAAATAGCCCAGTGCAAAGGCCCCGCCCACGATCGCGGCGACGAGGAGCACCGCGAACGCGAGGACGCTCAAGCGCTCCCCTACCTTCGCCATCTCGCACGCCGTTCCCCCTCGGCAAGGTCGCCCAGCAGGTACAGCGAGCCGGTCACGAGCACCGGCTCTCCCAGCTCGTGCGCACGCGCGACAGCTGCTGCCGGGTCGTCCACGGTCTCCACGTGGTCGAAATGTGGGCGCGCGAGGGCGGCAAGCTCGGCCGCCGGCAGCGCGCGTGGTGACGACGAGCGCGTGGCCACGAAGCGCGACCCCGCGCGCCGAAGCTCGCGGAGCACGCCGTCGGCGTCCTTGTCCGCGAGGATGGACGCGACGATCGTGAAGTCGTCCGTGGGAAGGTGATCGACGAGGTAGCGCGCACCGTGGGGATTGTGCGCGCCGTCCCGGATCTCCGCCTCGCGTCGCTCGAACCGTCCCGGAAGCGCGACGTCCACTTCGGCCTCTATCGCATGGCCGACGAACGCCTCCGCCGCCTCGTTCGCGCTCCCGGTCCGGATCTCATGGCCGGGGACGAGATGGGCGTACGTGTCGTCCGGGAGGACGACGATGCTGCCCTCCTGCACGACGGCGAGCTTCTCGTGCGCGATCTCCTCGAGCGTCGAGCCGAGGACGTCGGTGTGCTCGAGCCCGACGTTCGTAAGCAGGACGACGCGAGTCTGGAGGACGTTCGTAGCGTCGAGCCGCCCACCGAGCCCCGCCTCGACGACCGCGGCGTCCAGGCCCGCCACGGCGAACGCGCCGAGTGCGGCCGCCGTCACGGTCTCGAACTGCGTAGCACCGAGCCTTTCCGCTGCGGGCCGCACTCGCCCGACCGCCTCCTCGAAGTCCGCCTTCGTCCCGTTCACACGGATCCGTTCGCTCCAGCTCGCGACGTGCGGGGAGATGGTGGTGCCCACGGAGAGGCCCTCTGAGAGGAGGAGCTGCTCGATCGTGACCGCGGCCGTCGACTTGCCGTTCGTCCCGACGACGTGAACCGCGGGGTAGGCATCCTGGGGTTCGCCGAGCTCGGCGAGGAGCGCTCGCATCCGCTCGAGCCCGAACTCGTGCGGCCAGGGCGAGAGGGAGTCGAGCCATTCGACCGCAGACGTCATCTAGCCATTCTCGCCGGAGGCGAGAATGGCGAGCTCGCGGCGGTAGCGCTCGAGCTTCTCGCGCTCCGCGTCCACGACCTCGGCAGGCGCGTTCGCGATGAACCTCTCGTTCGCGAGCATCCCCTCAGCCCGGGCGACCTCCCGGCGCAACCGCTCGAGCTCGGCCTCGCGGCTGCCGTCCGCGCGGGTTCGCTCCGGACGCACGACGGCGGCGAAGATGCGCCTCTCGTCGTCCGAGCCGAGCTCGACCTGCACGCCGCTCCGGCGGAAGATCTGCGCCGCCTCCTGGACGCGGTCGAGCGCACTCTCCTCGTCCGCATAACGGAGGTCGGCCTCGGGCCACGGGGCGACGATCAACCGGGAGGCGCGGTCCGCTAGCTGCGACCATATCTCCTCGGTCACGTGCGGCATCACCGGGTGGAGCAGCGCGAGGAGCCGTTCGAGCGCAGCGAGCGCGGTGGCAGCCGCCTCGCGGTCCCCCGAGTACAAGCGCGGTTTGATCGCCTCGGCGTACCAGTCGCAGAAGTCGTCGAACGTGAGGTGGTAGAGCGCGTCCATCGAGGTCGCGAACTCGAACTCGCTCCAAGCGCCCTCGACCTCCGCGCGGGTCGCCTCAATGCGGGCGAGGATCCACCGCTCCTCGAGATCGCGCGGCCCGGCTGAGGAAGCGATGCCCTCGGCGTGCTGGAGGATGAGCCGCGAAGCGTTCCAGAGCTTGTTCGCAAGCTTGCGTCCCTCCTCGATCGTCCCGTACGAGAAGCGGACGTCCTGCGTAGACGAGTTCTTCAGTAGGCCATAGCGTGTCGCATCGGCGCCGTAGCGCTCGATCGGCTCCATCGGGTCGATGCCCGTGCCGAGGCTCTTCGACATCCGCCGCCCGTCCGGCGCGTTGATCGTCGAATGGATGTTCACGGTGTGGAACGGGATCTCGCGCATGAGCTCGAGCCCGGCCATGATCATCCGCGCCTCCCAGAGGAAGATGATCCCGCGGTCCGTCGACGAGACGTCGTTCGGGTACCAGGCGGCGAGCTCGGACGTCTCATCCGGCCAGCCGAGCGTCGCGAACGGCCAGAGCTGGGACGAGAACCACGTGTCGAGGACGTCTTCGTCCTGGCTCAGGTCGCGGGCGTCGCACTCGGCGCAGGTCGCCGGCTCCGACTCGGCCGCGGTCAGATGGCCGTCGGGGCAGTACCACACCGGGATCCGATGGCCCCACCAGAGCTGGCGCGAAACGCACCAGGGGCGGATCGACTCCATCCAGTCGAGGTAGACCTTCGTGTAGCGCTCGGGGCGGAAGCGGATCCGGCCGTCCTGCACTGCCTCGATGGCCGGCACGGCGAGCTCCTTCATCTCGCACCACCACTGGAGCGTGATCAGCGGCTCGATGCGCGACCCGCAGCGATCGCAGTGCCCGACCGAGTGCCGGTAGCTCTCGGCCGACTCGAGAAGGTCGCGCTCGCGGAGGACCGCGACGATTCGCTTCTCGGCCTCCGCCTGCGTGAGACCCGCGAGGTCGCCAGCTTCCTCGTTCATCCGCCCGTCGAGGCCGATCACGGTCAGCTCAGGAAGCCCGTGCGTCCGCCCGATCTCGAAGTCCACCGGGTCGTGGCCGGGGGTGATCTTCACGGCGCCCGTGCCGAACTCGGGGTCGACACGGTCGTCGGCGATGATCGGAACGCGGCGCTCCGCGACCGGGACGATCACCTCCTTGCCGACAAGATGCCGGTAGCGCTCGTCGTCGGGGTGCACCGCGACGGCGACGTCGGCGAGCATCGTCGGCGGCCGGACGGTGGCGATCATGAGGTGGCCGGACCCGTCCGCGAGCGGGTAGTGGATCGTGTACAGGTGGTCGTCGACCTCAGTGTGGTTGACCTCGAGGTCGGAGATCGCGCTCGCGCAGCGCGGGCACCAGTTGACGATGCGGTTGTCGCGGTACAGGAAGCCGCGTCGGTAGAGGTGGACGAAGAAGCGGAGGACTGCCCGGACGTACGCCTCGTCCATGGTGAACCGCTCGCGCCGATAGTCGAGCGAGGCGCCGAGCCGGCGGAACTGGCCATAAATGACTCCCCCGTAATGCTCGAGCCACTCCCAGGTCCGCTCGACGAACGCCTCCCGGCCGAGGTCGTGTCGCGTGAGACCTTCCTTCGCGATCGCACGCTCGACGACGTTCTGCGTCGCGATCCCTGCATGGTCGTAGCCCGGCTGCCAGAGCGCCGAGAAGCCGCGCATGCGGTGCCAGCGAATCAGGAGATCCTGGATCGAGGCGTTGAGCGCGTGTCCCATGTGCAGCTCGCCGGTGACGTTCGGCGGCGGGACGGAGATCACGAACGACGGCCGGTCGGAGCCCGGTTCGGCGGCGTAGAGGCCCTCGTCCTCCCACGTCTCCTGCCAGCGCGCCTCGACGCCCTCCGGCTTGTAGAGCGGATCCATGGCGGGGAAGTCTAGAAAGGTGGGTTCGCGGCGCTCGTGCGCTGCGCGCTGCGGCGCCGCCCGGCTACCGGGGACAGAGAGGAACCCTTTTCGTCGCCGCGCACGGCTCTGAGCGTAGCAAGATATCTCATCTGATATCGTCCATTCATGACTGCTGGCGAGCTCTTGCGTGACACCCGAAAGCGTCACGGCCTCACACAGCGGCAGCTCGCAACACGTGCACGGACGTCGCAAGCGGCGATCTCCCGCATCGAGCGCGACGTCGTCTCCCCCACGGTCCAGACGCTCGCCGAGCTGCTCTGGCTCATGAACGAAGAGCTCGCGTTCGATGCACGTCCCCTCGACTGGGGGTTCGATCTGACGCTCAACCAAGGACGGCTCCGCGTCACGGCGGACGAGCGAGTGCGTCGGGGCGTCATCCACTCTCGTCGGATGATGGAGATCCGAGGGATCGCTCAACGTGCGTGAGCAAGCGTTCGACCCCGGACCGATCTTCGACGTGCTCGTCAGCCATGACGTGGACTTCGTCGTCATCGGAGGCCTGGCCGGGATCGCGCACGGGTCGGCCTACAACACCCACGATGTCGACGTGGCCTACGAGCGATCGGCCGAGAATTTCTCGCGGCTGGCAGACGCGCTCTTCGAGCTCGGAGCGACATTGCGTGGGGCACCAGAAGGCCTGCCGTTTCAGCCTGATGCGGAAACGCTCCGCGCGGGTTCGAACTTCACGTTCGACACTCGGTTCGGCTCGCTCGACGTGCTCGGAGATCCAGCCGGGTCTCCGCGCTACGACGAACTACGAGCAGACGGGTCGACGGAGGAGCTCTGGGGACGTGCGATTCGCATCGCCTCCGTGGATCACCTCATCGCAATGAAAGAGGCCGCCGGCCGCCCTCAGGATCTGACGATGGCCGCCGAGCTGCGCGCGATCTCCGATCTGCTCCGCGCGCCGAAGGACGACGAGCCCGACTAAGCAGGCAAGACGAGGATCGTGCTCGTGCCGTGGGCGTACAGCCGCCCCTCGGCGTCCTCGAGGCGGGCCTCGGTCGTCGCCACCGTGCGTCCCGGATGCACGACGCTGCCGACGCAGCGCACGACGCCGGTCTCCGCGGTGAGCGGACGTGTGAAGTTCGCCTTCAGCTCCAGTGTGGTCCAACCCACGACCTCGTCGAGCGTCGTCACGAAGGCACACCCCATCGCCGAGTCGAGAAGGGTGGACGCCAGCCCCGCGTGGACGGTGCCGATCGGGTTGTAGTGGAACTCGGCGGGCTCGCACTCGAACACGACTCGGCCGCGCTCGACCTCGACGAGCCGAAAGCCGAGCGTTGTCGCGATGGGCGGCTGCGGCAGCTCCCCGGCGGCCACCATCCGCATCGCCTCGAGCCCTGAACGCCCGGATGCACGTGCGAGCGCTGCGAGCGGGTCCTCCCACGAGTACGTGCGCGAGCGCTCCTCGCCCATGCAGGAGACGCTATCGCCCGACGGCGTAGCCCTGCATCCCGCGCGGGTTGGCCCCGGCCTTGAGCAGACCGTCCGGCTCGCGCGCGACCGCCGTCACGCGCCCGAGCGACCAGGGAGGCCAGAGCGTGACCTCGTGACCCCGCCGCTGAAGATCGGCGACCGTCCGCGCGCCGAACCGCGACTCGAGCGCGAGGGACTTCGGGACGAAGCCGCGGGGATGGAACGACGAGATCAGGTGGTCCGTGTGGAACTCGGGCGCGTCGATCGCAGCCTGGAGGTCGAGCCCGCGGTCGACATGGCGGAGGAACACGTGGAGCGCCCACTGCTCCTGCATATCGCCGCCGGGAGTCCCCCACGCGAGGTAGGGCTTGCCGTGCCGGAGAGCGAGGCCCGGACAGAGCGTCGTGCGCGGCCGGGCTCCGGGACGCAGCGACGAGGGGAGCCCCTCCTCGAGCCAGAACATCTGGGCGCGGGTTCCGAGGGGCCAGCCGAGCGACGGGATCACCGGAGAGCTCTGAAGCCAGCCTCCGCTCGGAGTCGCCGAGACGACGTTGCCGAAGCGGTCGGCGACGTCGAGGTGGACCGTGTCGCCCTGCGTTGGCTCTCCTGAGCCCAGCGTCGCAAGCGCTTCGTGAAGCTGCGGGAGCCGGCCGTACCCAGGCCGATACTCGTCCGACGCCTCCTCGTCGACGAGCGCGCGGCGCTCGTCCGAGTACTCGTCCGAGAGGAGGATGTCGAGCCGGACCTCCGCGTCCCCGTAGAGCGCGTCGCGGTCGGCGAACGCAAGCTTGGCGCACTCGGTGACGACGTGGACGAGCTCGGCCTCCGAGAGCTCGGCGAGGTCGAAGCCTTGGAGGAGCGCGAGCTGCTGAAGCCCCACGGCACCAGCTGCCCACGGATGGGTCTTGCAAACCGTGAACCCTCGGTAGTCGAACGTCACGACGGGCTCGAGCGTCGCCTCCCACGCCGCGAGGTCGTCGCCCGTCAGCAAGCCTTCTTCGGCGGCACAGAAGCGGTCGATCTCCTCCGCCACGAAGCCCTCGTAGAAGGCGAGGCGGGCACGCTCGAGCTCGTCCTCGCGCGAGCCGCCCCGGCTCTCCTCGACGATCCGCCGGTAGGTCGCGGCGAGCGCGGGGTTCCGGAAGAGCGAGCCCGGGCTCGGTGCCGGGAGGTAGAGAGCGGCCGAGCCCTCCCAGCCCGAGAGGAGAGGCTCGTTGAGCTCGATCGTCGCCGTGATGCGCGCGTGGACCGGGTAGCCGCTCTCCGCGTACCCGATCGCGAAGCTGAGCACGTCCTCGAGACGCCAGGTCCCGAGCTCGCGGAGCAGGAGCAGCCAGCCGCCGAACGCGCCCGGCACGCACGCGGCAAGCACGCCGGTTCCCGGGATCAACTCGTGTCCGAGCTCGTGAAAGCGCTCGATCGTCGCTGCAGCCGGTGCAACACCCTGGCCGCAGAGCGCGAGCGGCTGCCCCCGCTGCTCCGACCAGAACACCGCCGGTACCTCGCCGCCCGGCCCGTTCAGATGCGGCTCGACGACCTGAAGCACGAACCCGGTCGCCACCGCCGCGTCGAACGCGTTGCCGCCGCGCTCGAGAACGGCCATGCCCGTCTGCGAGGCGAGCCAGTGTGTGGACGTGACCATCCCGAAGGTGCCGCGCAGCTCGGGCCTCGTCGTGAACACGGCAGCACTCTAGTCTTCGTCCTCGTGCTGATCTGCACGCGCTGTGGCCAGGAGAATCCGGAGGGCGCCCGGTTCTGCAACGCGTGCGGCGCCTCGCTCGTCGAGCCCGGCCGCACGGGCGAGGAGCGGCGCATCGTCTCGGTGCTGTTCGTCGATCTCGTCGGGTTCACCTCGCGCGCGGAACGGCTCGATCCAGAGGACGTTCGCGCGATCCTGACGCCGTACCACCAGCGCGTCCGGTCGGAGATCGAGCGGTTCGGCGGCATGGTCGAGAAGTTCGTCGGCGACGCGGTGATGGGCGTCTTCGGGGCACCCACGGCGTACGGCGACGATCCGGAGCGGGCCGTGCGGGCCGCGCTCGCGGTGCGGGACTGGGCGGGAGAGGATGGGCTCCAGGTGCGCATCGCCGTCAACACCGGCGAGGCGATCGTCGCGCTGGAAGCCCGGCCCGGTCACGGCGAGGCGATGATCGCCGGGGACGTCGTCAACACCGCCGCCCGCCTGCAAGCCGCGGCTCCCGTCGGGGCGGTCCTCGTCGGGGAAGAGACGTACGCGAGCACCCGCGCGCCCATCGAGTACCGGCCGGCGCAACCCGTCAAGGCCAAGGGTAAGGCGGCGCCCGTTCGCGCTTGGCTCGCCTTGCGAGCCGTCGCGGCCGTGGGCGAGCGCCCGCTCACGCCCGTTCCAATGGTCGGGCGGGAGCGGGAGCTCGACGCGCTCACCGGGATCTGGGAGCGCGTGGCAGACGAGCGCCGCCCGCATCTCGTAACCGTGTTCGGTGCGGCCGGCATCGGCAAGTCACGCCTCGCCCTCGAGTTCTCGCAACACGTCGCGTCGCGCGACGGCCGCGTCATCAGGGGCCGCTCGACGCCGTATGGCGCGAGCAGTCCCTACAGCGCCTTCGCGCAGCACGTCAAGCAGTTCGCCGGAGTATTCGACAGCGACGAGCTGACGGACGCCCGCGCCAAGCTCCACGTCGCGGTCGCCGAGCTCGTCGGATCGACGGCCGCGGAGGAACACTCCGCGCACCTCGCCATGCTCGTCGGGCTCGGCGCCGAGGAGGACGTCCCGGACCGGGAGACGCTCTTCTTCTCCGCACGCGTTCTCGTCGAGTCCCTCGCGTCGGAGGGGCCGACGCTGCTTCTCTTCGAGGACATCCATTGGGCCGATGGCAGCCTGCTCGACTTGCTCGAGACGCTCGCTTCCCGCGTTCGCGAGGTCCCACTCCTCCTCCTGGCGCTCGCGAGGCCGGAGCTGCTCTCAGCGCGGCCCGGCTGGGGCGGCGGTCTCCCGGCCTACAGCGCACTTCCGCTCGACCGCCTGTCGGACGACGCGGCACAGGAGCTCGCCGAGCGGCTCCTCGCCAGGTACGAGGCGCAGGACCGCCATCCGTCCGCGGTCGCCCGAACGGCCGAGGGGAACCCGCTCTTCATCGAAGAGCTCGCAGCCTCGCTGGCGGAGAGATCGACCGCGGACTCTAGCGATCTCCCGACGAGCGTACGTGCGATCGTCGCCGCGCGCCTCGATGCCCTCCCACCCGAGGAGCGCAGCGTGCTCGTCGACGCGGCGGTTGTCGGCCGGGTGTTCTGGCGCGGTGCCCTCGCGAGGATGTCCGAGCGGGAGAAGCTTTCCGAGCTCTTGGGGTCGCTCGAGGAGCGCGATCTCATCCGCCGGGAGGCCGTGTCGCGCATCGGGGGAGACCAGCAGTTCGCGTTCAAGCACGGCCTGATCCACGACGTCGCCTACATGAGGCTTCCGCGTGCGGCGCGTCATGAGCGGCACGCCGCCGTCGCCGCCTACCTGGAGGAGACGACCGGAGGCGTCGGCCAGTCGAACGAGGCGCTCGCGCACCACTGGCGCGAGGCGGGCGAGCACGAGCGTGCCGTGGATTGCCTGGTCGCCGCGGCCGACCAGGCCGGTCGCGGATGGGCGAAAGAGCGTGCGGTCGCGCTCTACCGTGCTGCGCTCGAGCTCATCCCGGCGGCCGACGAGGAGCGGAGGCGCGACGTCACGCGCCGGCTGGCGGTTGCCATGCAGGCGCTGTACCACGTCGCCGACGCAGAGCGCCTCCGTCCGAACTGACGACCACAAGAGGCTTGATGCAAAGGCCGCGGCCGCGAAGCGGACGCCTTTAGGAATGTCTGCGCGACCGGGATCCGCACGAGCGGATTCCGGTCTTGCGCCAAGTACTACTAGCCGGGGTCCTCGGTGAGCGGGAAGTCGTCCGGCGTCACGTCGCCCGCGATCTCGTAGATCACCTCGACGACGTGATCGCCGAGCCTCTGCGAATGCTCGCGGACCATCTCCTCGCTGGGCGCCGAATAGATGCAGAACGACTTGGGCGTTCCCTCGCTGTCCAAGACGACGTGGCTGTGCTCCCACACGATCTCCGGGTAGTGGTAATGCCGAATCGCCTTCGATCGCGTGGCAACGGTGGGGACCGAGTCCATGTCGACCGTGTACGTCCGTTCGATCAGGTATCGAGGCACCGGACGATCTTACGTGTCCGGCACGCGCGCTTCTACGCCGACTCTTCGGCCAGCTCGTCGAGCTCGACCATGCCGCCGGCGCTCGTCACGAGCGTCGGCTTCAAGCCCTTCGTGATCGTCTCCTTCGTGATCACGCACTTCGAGACGTCGGTGCGTGACGGAAGCTCGAACATCACGTCGAGGAGCGCCAGCTCGATGATGGAGCGGAGGCCTCGCGCCCCCGTCTCGCGGGCGAGCGCGTGGTCGGCGATCTCCCACATCGAGTCCTCGGTGAAGACGAGCTCGATCGAGTCGTAGCCGAAGAAGCGCTGGTACTGCTTCACGAGCGCGTTCTTGGGCTCGGTCAGGATGGCGACGAGGTCCTCGCGTGTGAGCTGGTGCACGGCTGAGATGACCGGCAGCCGCCCGACGAACTCGGGGATCAGGCCAAAGGACATAAGGTCCTCGGGCATCACCTGGCTGAGCATCTCCGCGCTCTCCTCGGAGTTCTTCGAGCGCACGTCGGCCGCGAACCCGATCGTGTTCTTCCCGATCCGGCGCTCGATGATCTTGTCGAGGCCGGCGAACGCACCGCCGCAGATGAAGAGGACGTTCGTCGTGTCGATGGAGAGGAACTCCTGATGCGGGTGCTTACGCCCGCCCTGGGGCGGCACCGAGGCGACGGTCCCCTCCAGGATCTTGAGCAGCGCCTGCTGGACGCCCTCGCCGGACACGTCGCGCGTGATCGACGGGTTGTCCGCCTTGCGCGCGATCTTGTCCACCTCGTCGATGTAGATGATCCCGGTCTCGGCCTTCTTGATGTCGAAGTCGGCCGCCTGGATGAGCTTGAGGAGGATGTTCTCGACGTCCTCGCCGACGTAGCCCGCTTCTGTGAGCGCCGTCGCGTCGGCGATCGCGAAGGGCACGTTGAGGATACGGGCGAGGGTCTGCGCGAGGAGCGTCTTCCCGCACCCCGTCGGGCCGAGGAGGAGGATGTTCGACTTCTGCAGCTCGACCTCCGAGTCGTCGAGTCCCATGCGGACTCGCTTGTAGTGGTTGTAGACCGCGACCGCGAGCGTGCGCTTCGACTCTTCCTGCGAGACGACGTAGTCGTTCAGGACGGAGTAGATGTCGAGCGGCTTCGGGAGATTGTCGAGGTCGAGCTGGGCCGGAGTCGTCAGCTCCTCGTCGATGATCTCGTTGCAGAGATCGATGCACTCGTCGCAGATGTAGACCCCAGGTCCAGCGATCAGCTTTTTGACCTGGCGCTGACTCTTGCCGCAGAAGCTGCAGAGGAGCTGCTCGTTGCCCTCGCTCGCCCGAGCCACGTGTCTCCTTTTACTCCGTTTTCACCGTTTCGGCTAGGGGGGACCTAGGGGGGACCTCAGTGGTGCTCGATCACCCGGTCGATGATCCCGTACTCCTTGGCCTCTTGCGAGGTCATGTAGTAGTCGCGGTCCATGTCCTTGGTGACCTTTTCCAAGGGCTGACCCGTGTGCTTCGCCATGATCTCCTCCATTAGGCGCTTGATGCTGATTACCTCCCGGGCGTAGATCTCGATCTCGGCCGGCTGGCCGGAAAAGCCCCCGGAGCCCTGGTGGATGAGGATCTTGGCGTTCGGTAGCGCCATGCGCTTTCCCGACGTCCCGCCCGCGAGAATGATCGCCCCCATCGACATCGCCATGCCGACGCAGATCGTCTGCACGGCGGGCCTGATGAACTGCATCGTGTCGTAGATGGCGAGCCCCGCGTACACGACTCCGCCGGGCGAGTTGATGTAGATCGAGATGTCCTTGTCCGGGTCCTCCGACTCGAGGTGGAGGAGCTGAGCGACGGTCAGATTCGCGATCTGGTCGTCGATCGGCGTGCCGAGGAAGATGATCCGCTCGTTGAGCAGACGGGAGTAGATGTCGAACGAGCGCTCGCCGCGCGAGGTCTGCTCGATCACCATCGGAATCAGCGGGCTCATGGGTTGGTCTCCTTGCTGCCGGGGGTCCACAACTTCGTGTCGCCCTCGGCCTTTTCCTTGTCGGGTGTCCAAAGCTTCTCTCGCGCCGCCGCCAGGTCGGGCGCAATCGGGGTCACATCGGCGACGAGCCGGTCGAGGGCGGCGCGCAGGCGAAGATCCTCACGGATCGACTCCTGCTGCCCGTGCTCCCACCCGTCCTCGACCAGGGAGTCAGCGTCCTCGTCGGCGCCCTCGGCCTCCTCGCGGAGGTACGACTTCACCTCGTCGTCCGTGACCTCGATTCCCGCGCGCTCGGCGAGCGCCTCGAGCGCGAGCTCGCGGGCGATCGAGACCGCGGCCTCGAGCACAAACTGGCGCTGGAGATCCTCGGCGCCGACCCCGCTTGCGGCGAGGTACGTCTCCACCGAGACGCCGCGGCGCTCGAGCGAGCGGACGAATCCGGTCAAGAGATCCGCCGCGCGCGACTGCACGAGCGGAAGAGCAGGCTGCACGCTCGACGCCCGGACGAGCTCGTCCACGGCCGCGACGCGGTACGCGGCGTCGATTTCCGCCTCGAGCTGCTCGCCGAGCGTGCCCTCGATGCTCGCGCGCAGCTCGGCGAGCGTGTCGAACTCGCTGGCGGCGCGGGCGAGCTCGTCGTCGAGCGGTGGGAGGATCTTCTCCTGCACCTCGCGGACCGTCACCTCGGCGTTCGCCGTGGAGCCGTCGGGCAGCGCGTAGGAGATCTGCTTCGTCTCGCCCGCGGACGCTCCGGTGAGAGCGGCCTCGAGCTCTCCGGCAAGTCGGTCCCCAGCGAGCTCGAGCACCGTGTCCCGCTGCGCCTCGCCCGACGAGTCGACGATGTCGATCACGACGGTATCGCCCCGGCGTGCAGGACGGCCGTCGGCGGGGGCCAGCTCGGCGACCGACTCGCGCAGCGCTTCGACCTCCGCATCGACCGCGTCCTGCGGCACCTCGGCCGCGGCGCGCGGAACCTCGAGCGTCGTCCAGTCCACGATCTCGGGGGTCGGCTGCACCTCGACGGTCGCAGCGAAGCTCCAGGTCTCCTCGGC
>JAHEXT010000055.1 GCA_023251945.1 Actinomycetes bacterium | reverse complement strand
AACCGAGCCGGCCGTGACGAAGCCCGTCCTCGAGGCGACCCAGGCCGCGTACTACGAGCAGGCGTTGGCCATGGCCTTCTGCCAGCCCAACGTTGCGGCGATCCTGCTTTTCCATTCGAACGACGAGCGAGCACTCTCCGGCTGGCAGTCGGGCGTCAACTACGTCGACGGGACGCCGAAGAGCAGCCTGCCGCGGGTGCAGGAGGCGCTCGACCGGACGACCGGCGGATCGATCACGCGCTGCCCCGGCGTTCAGCTCGTCGTCCGGACGACGTATCTCCGTTTCGGGACCCGGTCAGCCGCTCGGCGCGGTGTCTTCCGCGTCAGCTTCCAATGCAACCTCGACTGCATCTACTACGTGCGGCTGGAAAATGCGTCGACGAAGCGGACGAAGCTCGCGCGGCGCGGCCGTGCCGAGGTCGGCGAGCTCGTCGAGATCGACCTCGGGTACCGGCGCCTGGCGCCGGGCACGTATCGCTACACGCTCCGTCTCGTCCATCCCGTGAACCCGGCGCCGCCGACGCTCCGCCAAGGCCCGCCGTTCCAGCTGCCCTAGCCTTACCGGCCGATCCGCGCCGGACACGCAAGCCGCCTCCAGCCGACATCTATCGGTGCGCTCGCCGCCGCAAGCCTGCCACCACCGCCTTGATGCCTGCCTCGGACTCGTACGGGTTCGCGACTCCGCTCTGGGCGAAGCAGGTGAAGCAGACCGGCAAGTTGATCGTGACGATCGTGCTGCCGAAGTCGACGGCGGCGTAGTAGCGGTTCGGAGGGCCACTGGCGCAGGTGACGGTGGACGGCGGAGAGGGAGCGGCGGATGGTGGCGCAGCAGATTGTGAGGGTGCATGGGCGGCATACAGGACGACGTCCCTGCCGGCGACCTCGAGCCGGCGCTGCTCGACGCAGGCGGAGGAGGTGAGAAGTCGCCCCAGCCGGCCAAGATCTCCTCCCACCGCGCCGCTTCGGAATCGCTCCCACTCCTGCCGCTGCCAGAGGCCGAGCGTGACACTCCCCTTGTAGTCGAGGTAGGCGCGGAATCCGGGGCCGCCGCCGGGTCCGAGGGGACCGAAGGTGTCGCCGAGCTCTAGGCGGGGCAGTCCGCCCTTGGGCGAGAAGGCACGGCCGAGCCACCAGACGTCGACGTCGAGGTCAGGGTTGTCGAGCGCGACCTCACGGTCGTCGTTAGCGTCCGCAGACGGCGAGGACGGCGACGTGGTGCGCGCGTCCTGTGTGCGCGCCAGGGCGCTCACCTGAGCCTCCGCCGAGCGCCCACCCAGGCCGGCAACGGAGACGGCGTTGACGACTGCCCTCTGCCGCCAAATCAGAGCCAGGCCGGGATTGCCGAGCTTCCCCTCGACCAGGGCGTCTTGCGTCTCGAGGGCACGTGTTTCCTCGCCGAGCTCGATAGGGGGCTTACCTGGGGCGCCGGTGATGGTCCCCCTCCACAGCTCCGGCGCAAGCTCGAACGCCCGCCGCGCTCCCTCCACGGTCGTAAAGACGGCGGCCTCGCTCTCGACGAGGGGCGGTGCCCCGGAGCTTCCGTACGTCTTCTCGAGCTGCATCCTGCAGCCGCGCGGATGCTCGTCCACGATGAGCTCCCTGAGTGCGGGCGTGGCTCCCTCGCCGCCAAGGGGCCCGCATCCCGAGTCATCGCCTACCCGGTAGCCCCGAGGGAGGTCGGACAGGCGTAGAACGACGTCGGCTGGATCGACCTCCTGTGAGCGAGCGCCCGCGCCGCAGCCCGCGAGCAGAAGCCCGAAACAGAGCCAGGTGAGCGCGAAGAGCGTCTTCGTGAGCACCGGCGACTTCAAGGGGAGTTGGCCCGCGCCGTCAGTAGCGGTGCTCGATGCGCCAGATGCGTACGACGACGTACACGCAGGCGCTCAGAACGAGGACGAAGGCGAGCGCGTCCGGCCCGGACGGCCACCCAAGGCCGATCGCCATCCCGATGTCGACCACGGCCAGCACGATCGCCGCGTAGAAGACGCGCCGGTTCCACTCCGACCACGCCTCCAGGTCGCCGCGCCGCTCGCGCCAGAGGAGGAACAAGAAGAAGGCGATGGCGAGGAAGAACGCGATCTGGAGCAGTCCCCCGACCGTGGCGAGCACGGGCTCGAGCGAGAGCACCACGACCACGACGGCAATGAGCGCGACGATCGCGACGCCGCGAGCAAGCGGCGGAACCCGGTCCCAGATCCTCTTCACGATCCCGTCATGAACGCCCGCACCGCCAGCGCGCCCGCGAGGAACGTCGTCCCCGCAAACCAAAGGAGCCGCTTGGCTCCTACCGAGGGAGCATAGAACCAGGGCGAGAGCACCACGCCGAGCGCGAACGCCCCGTAGGCGTAGTGCAGACGGTCGGGGGCGCGCCGCCCGTCGGAAAGGAGAAGGAGCCCGACCGCGGCCTGGCCGATGAGGAGCGTCTGGGCGAGCGCGAGAGCGTGGGCGACGACACCGCTCGCCCCTGCTCGTCGCCGATACGAGACGAAGCCGAGTACCGCAGCTCCGAAGCAGACGGCGATCACCGCGATGCCGAGGGCTACGTGGACGGATACCATCGCGCGCACCCTAGCGAGGAGCCCGCATGGTCGAAGAAGGCAAGCCCGCACCGACCTTCACGCTCCAGAGCGACTCCGGCGAGGAGGTCTCGCTCGAGTCGCTTCGCGGCAGGCCGGTCGTCCTCTACTTCTACCCCCGTGACTTGACCCCCGGCTGCACCCGCCAGGCCTGCGGGATCCGCGACGCCTGGGGGGAGTTCGAGAAGCGCGGCGCGGTCGTCCTCGGCGTCAGCCCGGACAGCCCCCGCAAGCACACGAAGTTCCGGGAGAAGTACCGGCTCCCGTTCACGCTTCTCGCAGACGAGGATCACGCCGTCGCCGAGGCCTACGGCGTCTGGGTCAAGAAGAAGCTGCTGGGAAAGACGTACATGGGCATCGAGCGCTCGACATTCGTCATCGACGCCGACGGCGTTGTCGCGAAGGTGATGCGGCGCGTCAAGCCCGACACGCACGCCGACGACGTGCTCGCCGCGCTGCCGTAATCAGGCAGCCGGCGCGCGTGCGTTGCGCTCGAACTTGTGCCAGGCCTTGTCGCCGCGCAGGAAGCGCCAGGACCCCTTCTGGCGAGCCCAGAAGATCAGCGGCCGGTAGAGCACGAGGTCGAGGGGCGCCAGAAGCAGGAGACGCGCCAGGTCCCGCGTGCGGTACGTCCGGGACTGGACGTCGTCGAGCAGGATCGCGCACGCGGTCAAGGCGGCATTCATGAACGCGATGGCAGCGAGCATGAGGATGAAGACGCCCGGCTGGAAGAGCCCGAGCGCGACCGCCGCGATGAGCGCCACGAGGGCGGTGAGCTCGACCGCGGGCGCCAGCACTTCGGTGACGAGGTAGAACGGCGCCCCGATCAGCCCGACGCTTCCGTAGCGGGGGTTGAACCACATGCGCCGGAAGTGCCAAACCGTCTCGTCGATCACGCGCTGCCAGCGCTCGCGCTGCGCGATGAGCTTCCGGACGCTGTCGGGCCCCTCCGTCGTGCCGACGTTGTCCGGCAGGCAGTGGATCTCGTAGTCGCGCCCCTCGCGGAGGAAGCGCTCGTGGACGCGGAACGTCAGCTCGATGTCCTCGCAGGTGAACGTCCGCGAGTAGCCGCCCACCTCCTCGAGCACGTCGCGTCTCCAGATCTGGAACGCCCCGACCGCGCAGAGCATGAACCCGAGCCTCGACCAGGCGAGTCGGTTGTTGAAGAACGCGCGCAGGTAGTCGAGGTGCTGATACGCGACGAGCGGCCTGCGGTCGATCGGGCGCGTTCCGGGCGGTGCCGCCATCGTGCGCCCTGGGTCGAGCGCGATCGTCAGGTGGCTCGTGACCCCGACGATGCGAGCCGGGTCGTGGACGACGCGCCGCATCCCCTTGAGCAGCGCGTCGGGATCGAACACGGTGTCCGCGTCCACTCCGCACACGTAGCGGTAGCGCGCGACGTTGAGCCCGGCGTTCAGCGCATCGGCCTTGCCACCGTTGGCCTTGTCCACGACCACGAGGTTCGGGTGCTCCGCGCTCCGGTAGACGGCGTGCACCTCTTCCGTCTGGAATACGCGCCGCACGAAGACCTCGTACGGCTCGAGCTGGAACGTCTCGCGGAGCCGGTCGAGCGTCGCGTCGGTCGAGCCGTCGTTGACGACGATCACCTCGTGCTCCGGATAGTCGAGCGCGAGCAGCGATCTGATGGTCGGCACGATCGCGGTCTCCTCGTCGTACGCCGCGAGGACCACGCTCACCGGGATCGTGAAGCGGGACGTCGCGAGCGTGTCGTAGTCCTCGCTCGCGCTCTCGTCCCTCCGCACGCCGTTCTCGAACGCGGCGACGAACACCAGGACGACGTAGACGAGATTCGTGAGCAGCAGGTAGCCGAGGCAGAAGACGACGACCCAGCCGAGCAGCTCGCCGGTAAAGCCTCCTGTCATGCCGCCCGCACCTTCCGTTCCCGCGTCCGCCTCCCCGTCCGCACCTCCGCCGCCTCCCGCATGCGCTCCCCTCCGGCCGCGTAGATGCGCTCGAGCAAGGGGCTGTCGGGCCGCTCGAGGGCGAGATGGTCGACGAACCCGATGTCCTGGAGAACCTCGGCTGCGCCGTTGCGGGCGAACGCATCGGCGTCAACGAGCATCGGCAACAGGGCGGAGACCGAGTCCGGCCCGATCCCCCGGAGGGCGTCCTTCGCGGCAGTGCGCACCCACCAGCGCGAGTCGGAGAGCAGCCGGACGAGGGACGGCCCACCGTCAGCTCCGAGGAGACGGCCCGCCGAGCGCGCCGCATGGACACGGACGAACCAGATGGGATCGTGGAGGAGAGCGAGGGTCGCGCCCGCAGCAGCGTCTCCACTGCGAGCGCCGAGGGTCTCGACGGCCGCGGCGCGCACGTTCGGATCCGGGTCCTGGGTCAGCATGACGAGGCTCGCGCCGCCGAGCTCCGGATACGGGGCGAGCAGTGTGGCGCCCCAGAAGCGGACCACGGGGTCCTTGTCACGAAGGAGCGGCAGAAGCGCTGCCCCGGGGATGGGCGCGAGTCGCTCGACCTGCGCCGCGATTCGCGAGCGCGGGGCACGCTCCTCACGGAGGGCCTTGAGCAGGAGGTCGATTGCCCACTCGTCGCCGAGGTCGCCGAGTGCCCTGACGGCGGCGCCCGAGATCCTCGAATCACGGTCGCCGAGTGCCGCGCGGAGCAGACGCAGGGCGGCCGGATGACGGGCGCGCGCGAGACGCCGGAGCGCCGCGATCCGGCGCCACGCTCCGCGGTCGGTTCGGGACCGGCGGCTCGCACGGCGCACGAGTCGACGTGCCTCCCGTTCCCCGAGCGCACGCGACGGTGACTCGCGGCGCCGGTCGTATCGCACTCGCCCCACGAGGATGGCGAGCGAGAGCGCGACCCACGCCGTGAGCGAGAGTGCGAGCACGACGACCGCGACTCGGACAACGAGCCAGTACACATCTCCGTCGTCGTCGCCGGCCGAGCCTCCGCTCTCCCTCGAACGGGTGATCCGGCCCGGAGAGGTGGCGGCCGTGCAGGATCTACGGCGATGCGGATGAGAGGACTTGAACCTCCACGCCCTTACGGGCACACGGACCTGAACCGTGCGCGTCTACCAATTCCGCCACATCCGCGCGGTCGATCGATTCTAGCTCCCGCCATCTTGCGCTCCTGCTCGTCTCAGTCCTCGATGACGCGCGTCGAGGCCCTCGTTGCACTTGCGCTCGCCGTCCTCGCCCTGGGCGCGGGGCCGCGGGCGTCGGCGCCCGTCGCCGCGGCCGCCGGTCGCACCGAGGTCGTCGTCTCCCTAGCGTCGCCCCCGCTCGCGATGGGCGGTGGCGTCCCGCGGATCGAGGCCGAGCAGCGAGCTTTTCGGGCCGCGCTCCACGAGCGCCTCCCCGATACGCGGGTGCGCTGGCGCTACCGGCTCGTTGCCAACGGCTTCGCAGTCGTCCTGCCCCGTTCGGAGCTGGCACGGCTCCGTCAGCTGCCCGGCGTCCGACGGGTGTACGAGCCTACGCAGTACGGGCCACAGCTCGACAAGAGCCCCACTCAGATCGGTGCCCCGCAGCTGTGGGGACCCGGACTTGCCACCGCTGGGCAGGGCATCAAGATCGGGATCATCGACACCGGGATCGACGAGAGCCATCCGTTCTTCGATCCGAGTGGATACCCGATGCCTCCCGGCTTTCCGAAGGGCCAGCGACAGTTCACGACCGCCAAGGTGATCGTCGCGCGGATTTTTCCACCACCCGAGGTGTCGTCGAGTGGGGCACGCTTGGCGTTCGACGAGAACGGGCACGGCACGCACGTCGCAGGCATCGCAGCCGGAAATGCGTCGACGCGAACATCCGGGGGACGCACGGTCTCAGGAGTGGCCCCGCGCGCGTACCTCGGGAACTACAAGGTCTTCGTCCCCACGGAGTTCGGGCTCAGCCCCAACGCGAACGCACCGGAGATCACCGCGGCAATCGAGGCCGCCGTCGCCGACGGGATGGACGTGATCAATCTCTCTCTCGGCGAGCCGGAAATCGAGCCGCGTCGCGACATCGTCGCGCAAGCCCTCGATGCGGCGGCCGCGGCGGGTGTCGTCTCCGTCGTCGCCGCCGGGAACGACTACAACGACGTCGGGGCCGGCTCCGTCTCGTCACCGGCGAACTCGGCCGAGGCGATCGCGGTCGCCGCGGTCGACACGAGAGGCGTTCCCGGCACGAGTACCCACGCGTACTTCTCCTCGGTCGGCCCGACAACGATCTCTCTACGCCTGAAACCAGACGTCGCCGCGCCGGGAGTCGACATCCTCTCCTCGGTGCCGGACGGATGGACGTCGGCAGATGGGACGAGCATGGCCGCGCCGCACGTCGCGGGAGCGGTGGCGCTGTTGCGGCAGCGCCACCCGGAGTGGACGGTCGCCCAGATCAAGTCTGCGCTCGTCCAGACGGCGACGGATGCGAATAGAGACGATGCGGAGTCGCTCGCCGGCCCGAGCTTCGTCGGAGGGGGAGTGATCTCGCTCCCCGCCGCCGATCGGCCGCTGGTCTTCGCAGAGCCTTCCGGACTCTCGTTCGGCTTGCTCCCGCGCGGAAGCGAGGTGCAAGGCTCGATCTCGCTGCAGGACGCCGGGGGCGGCGCAGGGCAGTGGGAGGTGGGTTTCGAGCGCCTGACCGCACCCCGCGGAACCGCGGTCGACGTGCCGGGCGTCGTCGATGTCCCGGGAGCGCTCTCTTGGGCCGTTCGGACCTCCGGCTCCGCCGCGCAGGGCGAGGTGAGCGGGTATGTCGTCCTCCGCCGCGGCGCCGACGTCCGCCGCATCCCGTTCTGGGGCCGTGCCGTCGCGCAGGCGCTCGCTCGGCATGATGCGCTTCCGCTCGAGCGGACAGGTGTGCACCAGGGGACGACGAGCGGCCGGCCAGCGTTCGTCTCCCGCTATCGCTATCCGGACAACCCGCGCGGCGTCGGAGTGACGACGGTTCTCGCCGGACCGGAGGTCGTGTACCGCGTCCGCATCCGGAGTCGCGTCGCGAACTTCGGAGTCGTCGTGACGCAGCGTGCTGAGGGAAGCCGCGTGGAGCCGCGTGTCGTCATCGGCCAAGACGAGAACCGGCTCACCGGCTACGCGGGACTGCCCGTTGCGCGCAACCCGTACCTCGACGACGGCTACTGGACCGACGTCCTCGCTGCGGGCGCGCTCTCCCCCGCTCCGGGCGTGTACTCCGTCGTCTTCGACAGCGCGACGGCGAACACCGCTGGCCGTTTCACGTTCCGGTACTGGGTGAACGACGTGACGCCACCGTCACTGCGCCTTCTGACACGGTCGGTGCGACGCGGCGAGAAAGTGACCGTTGCCGCCACCGACGCGGGCTCCGGCGTCTCGCCCGGCCATGTCTTCGCCTCGATCGACGACCGGCTCGTACGCGCGACGTTCAGCGGAAGCGTCGTCCGGATCCGCACTGCGACGCTCGAGCCCGGCACACACCGGCTCCGGCTTCAGGTCTCCGACTACCAGGAGACGAAGAACACCGAGAACATCGCGCAGATCCTCCCCAATACGCGCATCTTGACGGCGACGGTCACCATCCGCCGCCCGTAGGGGGCCGGGCATGCCCGGCCCTATGTCTTGCGGTCCTTCTCCTCGATCGTCGGCAGCGCGTCGAGGTCGCGCTGGACGCTGCGGATGAACTCGTCGCTCTCGTCCTCGGGCGTGACCACGCGGAGCTGCGACTTGCGGCGCTTGCGTTCGCGCTGCCTGCGAGCTTCCGCCCCGAACCGCCTGCCCAGGCGTGGACGCTCGACCGCGACCACAAGTGCGGCCGCGAGGACGAGCACCACGAGCCACGGCCAGCTCACGGCCTCTGATTGTAGCCCGCGTTTGTGCGCAAGGATCGGAATCCGCTAACGCGGATTCCGATCGCGCGCACATCCCTAAAGGCGTCCGCTTCGCGGCCGCGGGCCCGCTCACCTTCGGCGGCTACTTGCGAAAGACCTGCATCGGCAGCGTCGAGAGGGGAACTCCGCCATCGGCTGTGACGAGCCACGTCTCCTGCATGTAGAGGCAGTCTTCTCCATTCGGCGCGATCGAGTGCGGGTGCATCGAGAGCACCATGTTCTCGGCGAGCTCGGTCTCGACACATTCCCCGATCTTCGGAAATTCGATCATCGTCATCCCGATCGAGTGTCCCGTCACGTGCCCGAGGTGGTAGCCGCGCCCGACGAACCCGGCAGCGACCGCCCGGTGCACGTCGTGGCAGCTCACGCCCGGCCGCATCGCTCGCCGCGCGGCGTCGGCGTACTCCGCGTACGCCTCGAGCATTCGCTCCGTGTCGGGGGAGAGCGTCGCGTCGCGCGCGGCGATCGCGCGCGAGACCTCGACCCAGTGCATGCCGGGGCCCGCGATCTCGAGGGACGGGAGAACGAACTCGCCGAGCACCTCTTCGCGGCGGGCGATCCTGAACTCCGGCCGCGCGTAGGAGTCGGTTCCGGTAAGGACCATGTTCATCGTCAGCCGCCCGCAGCCCTCGGTGACGAACCACTCCTCGGCGGGCGCCATCACCTCGGCCGCGGTCTTCCCGGGCGCGTAGCTCGCCAGGAAGATCTCGAACCCGCGCTCGTTGATCCGCACGGAGTCGCGGACGGAGTCGAGCTCGGCCTCGCTCTTCACTGCCCGTGCGAGGTCGAACTCGACGTCGAAAGGAAGGAGGTCGAACCCCTCGAGCGCCCGGTA